>DASUCK010000701.1:0-35252 GCA_036276095.1 Nonomuraea sp.
CGCCGAGCGCGGCTCGGCGAGCCGGGCCCCGCCGGCCAGCGCTTCGTAGGCGTCCGCCCGCCCGCCGTGCTCGCGCAGGCTCACCCGCCCGCCGATCACCACGGCGGGACCCTCGCCGACGAGCAGGTCCCCGACGGCCACCGCGCGCCGTTCCAAGATCGATGACATGTGAGACTCCCCATCAGGGCCGGCTCGCGGGAGCCGGCGGACAATCAAAAAGGCAGAGACGGGGTGTCTCTGCCTCGTGCCGACTCCGGGTGGTCGTTACGCGCCGACCGGCCCTCCCGGAGCCGGCTCGGTAAACGCGTGACGACGAGTCATGTCAGAAACCCTACCCCACGCATTCACCTGCTGGATCGTGCTTCTCACATGACGGACTGGCCTTCAGGCGAGTCGCCGTAGATCCCTCGCTATGGGAGTATTTCTTGGCCTAGAGGAGGGTTTGAGGCCGTTGACGTCGGATCGGAAGCAGGACGGACGCCGCATCGCCGGCCGCTACCAGCTGCAGGAACCCATCGGCAGGGGCGGGATGGGCATCGTCTGGCGTGCCCACGACGAGCTCCTCGACCGCACGGTCGCGGTCAAGGAGGTCAGGTACGCGGCCACCTTGGGCGAGGAGGTGCAGCTCCTGAACCGGCGCACGATGCGCGAGGCGAGGGCGGCGGCCAGGTTCGAGCATCCGAACGTGATCGTCGTGCACGACGTGATCGAGGAGGACGGCCGTCCCTGGATCGTCATGCAGCTCGTCCAGTCGCGCTCGCTCGGCGCGGTGATCAAGCAGGACGGGCCGCTGCCGCCCAAGCGGGTGGCCGAGATCGGCTTGGCGGTGCTGGACGCGCTGCACCGCGCGCACGAGGCGGGCGTGCTGCACCGCGACGTCAAGCCGGAGAACGTGCTGCTCGCCGACGACGGCCGGGTCGTCCTCACCGACTTCGGCATCGCCACGCTGGAGACCGAGACGCAGCTGACCGTGACCGGGCTGGCCGGCACGCCGGCGTTCATCGCGCCCGAACGGCTCAAGGGGCTGCCCGCGCGGCGCGAGTCGGACCTGTGGTCGCTCGGCGCGACGCTGTACACGGCGGTGGAGGGCCGCTCGCCGCACGAGCGCGGCATGGCCCTGGCCACGATGCACGCCGTGCTGACCGACGAACCCGATCCGGCGCCGCACGCCGGCCCGCTGACCGAGGTGATCAGCGGGTTGCTGCGGAAGGAGCCGGTGCAGCGGCTGACGTACGAGGAGACCGAGCGGCTGCTGCGGAGCGCCATCGCGCAGACGAGCCCGCCGCCCACGATGCAGTTCCCCGCGGCCCGGCAGCCGCTGGAGCCGCCGACCGCGTCCAGGCCGCGCCCGGCCGCGACCAAGCCCCGCCCGGCGGCGCCGAAGTCGCGTCCGCCGGCGGCCAAGCCGCGCAAGCCGCCGTACCAGCCCGCCGCCCGGCCCGCGCCGGGCGAGGACGACACCCCGACCGACCCGAACCTGGCCCCCGCGCCGCCGGCGTCCCCGGCGCCCGTGACCGGCGCGCGGCTCAGGCCGGCGGCCATCCCGCTCACCCCGGCGGCGGGCGGCGGGCCGGAGGCTCCGGAGGAGTCCACCGTGGACGCGGCCGAGGGCGAGCAGCGGCGGCCCGGCGCCGTCATCGCCGCCGCCGTGGCGGTGGTCCTGATCGCGGGCATGGGCGGCTACCTCGGCCTGCGGTCGGCACCCGAGGACGACGCCGGGGAGGGCGCCGGGGCCAAGGCCGCCGCGGTGACGTCGTCCCAGCCGGAGGCGTCCCGGTCGCGGCCGTCCGATCCGGCCACCACCGCGACCCCGTCCGGGACGCCCAGCACCACTGCCACCGCCGATCCCAGCACCACTCCCAGCGCCACCGCCACCGCGAGCGCCGATCCGTCCCCGACCAAGTCGGCGGACGCGCTCCCGTCGGGATGGCACTGGTACAAGGACAAGAAGCTGGGGTTCACCATCGGGCTGCCCAAAGGGTGGGACGTGTGGGACCGCAGCGGGCGGCAGGTCAAGTTCAAGGGCCCGGGGGCGGCGTCGAACGCGTACGTCATGATCGAGGAGGCCGTGAAGCCGGGGAAGGACCCGTACCAGGACTGGAAGAAGCAGGAACCGATCCAGAAGCACAAGTTCGGCGGCTACAAGAAGCTCGACATCGAGGCGCTCGACCAGGACGAGCTGGAGGACTACATGAAGTCCGCCGCCGACTGGGACTTCACCTGGAACACCAACACGGGCAAGACCCGGGTGCGCAACCGCGGCTTCCTGACCGACAACGGCCGGGCGTACGCCATCTACTGGCACACCCTCAACAGCTCCTGGAAGCGCGACTACCACCTGTTCGAGGGGTTCAACACGACGTTCAAACCGGCGAAGTAGGCTGCACGCGTGCGCGTCGGCAACCGCTACCACCTCATCGAGCCCATCGGCGAGGGCGGCATGGGCGTGGTCTGGCGGGCCCACGACGAGCTGCTCGACCGTACGGTCGCGGTCAAGGAGGTGCGGTACTCCGGCGTCGGCGACGCCAGGCGGGCCGAGCTCAACCGGCGCACCATCAGGGAGGCCAGGGCGGCGGGGCGGCTCGACCACCCGTCGGTGATCGTCGTCCACGACGTCGTCGAGGAGGACGGCCGGCCGTGGATCGTCATGCAGCTCGTCCGCTCCCGGTCGCTCGCGCAGACGATCAAGGAGCGGGGGCCGCTGCCGGTGGGACTGGTCGCCACGATCGGCGCCCGGGTGCTCGACGCCCTGCGCGCCGCGCACGCCACCGGGGTGCTGCACCGCGACGTCAAACCGGAGAACGTCCTGCTCGCCCACGACGGCCGCGTGGTGCTGACCGACTTCGGCATCGCCTCCCTTGAGGCCGAGGCGGGGCTGACGGCGACCGGGGGACTGGTGGGCACGCCGGCGTACATGCCGCCCGAACGCCTCAACGGCGACCCGGCCCGGCCGGAGTCCGACCTGTGGTCGCTCGGCGCCACCCTGTACGCCGCCGTCGAGGGGCGGCCCCCGTTCCAGCGCGACTCGTGGGCGGCGACGGTGGCCGCGGTCCTCCGCGACGCGCCCGAGCCCCCGTCCAGGGCCGGCGTGCTGGCCCCGGTCATCATGGGCCTCCTCCGCCACGACCCGTCCGCCCGCCTCCCCGCCGACGCGGCCGCGGGCCTCCTGCACGAGGCCGCCACCACCGCCGACCTCCCCGGGCCCCGGGCTGGGGCCGGGCCCGGACCTTGGGCTGGGGCGGGGGTCCATCCGATGGCCAGGACGTCCCACCACGGCGGCCATCCGGGCGACGCCTCCCACCAGACCGGCCACTCGCATCCGGGCAACCCGGCGCACTGGTCCGGGGCCACGGGCGATCCCGCCCACCTCGCGGCTCCGGAGGCCGGGAGGGCGTCTGTGACCGTGCCCGAGGGGAGGCGGCGGGGGAAGGCGATGTGGGCCGGCCTGGCCGTGGCCGCCGCGGTGGTCGTGGGTGCGGGCGGCGTGCTGGTCTACCGCGAGTGGACGAGCCGGACCTCCGTCACGGACCCGACGGAGACCGCCGCGGGACAGACCGGAGCCTCGGCCGTCCAGACCGGTACGCCGCCCCAGGACCCCTCACCCACCCAGGACGCGTCACCGAGTGGGGACACCCCGACCGACCCCGCTCCCACCGGACCCCCGCCGAGCCCGACGGCCGATCTCGCCGTCCCCGACGGGTGGCGGCGGTACCCGAACGCCGCCGGGCGGTTCTCGATCGCGGTGCCGCAGGGCTGGCAGGCCAGGAAGAACCCGGCCAGGGACAGCGTCTCCTTCCAGGGCCCCGGCTTACCGGGGACGATGATCGTGGAGTGGACTGTTCCGGACTTTCTCTGGAAAGACCCGGTACGACGATGGACGGCCTTGGAGAAGGAGATCCTGGCCAAGGGCGCGTTCGAGGGCTACACCCGCCTCGGCATCAGACCCACCACCTACCGGGGCCGCCCGGCGGCGGACTGGGAGTTCACCCGGACGCGCGGCGGCCGGCTGATCCACGTCGTCAACCGCGGCTTCCGGACCGCCGACGGGCGCCCCTTCGCCCTCTACTGGGAGACGACCGACTCCCGGTGGGGCCAGGACAGGCACTACTTCGAGACGTTCACCAAGACATTCCGGCCATGGTGAGGGAGCAGGCGCGTTTCTGGCGACACCCGGCGGTGCCGGAGACCGACCTGCTCAAGGCCAGGTACGTCACCCACCGCTTCGCCCGCCACGTCCACGACGGCTACGCCATCGGCCTGATCGTCGCCGGCGTCGAGGAGTTCGACTACCGGGGCACCGCCCACCGGGCCGCCGCGGGCGACCTGGTCCTGGTCAACCCGGACGCCTCACACACCGGTCAGGCGGGCGTGCCGGGCGGGTGGGCGTACCGGATGCTCTATCCGTCGATCGACGCGCTGGCCGGGGTCGCGGCCGAGCTGGGGGCGCCGCGGGCGACCCCGCACTTCCCGGAGCAGGTGGTGCGCGACGACGAGGTGGCGGCGCTGCTGAGCCGGGCGCACCGGGCGGCCGAGCGCGGCGACGCGCTGGCCGCCTCCGCGCTGAGCCGTACGCTGTTCGCCCGCCTGGTGACCCGCCACGCCGCGCCCGGGCCGGTCCGGCCGCCGCCCGGGGAGGGCCGGCGGGCCGTGCGGGCGGCGCTCGACGTCCTCCACCGGAGCCTGGTCGACCCGCCGACGCTGGAGGATCTGGCGGGCGCGGTGGGGGCGCGGCCGTTCCCGCTGCTGCGGGCGTTCAAGGAGACGACGGGCCTGCCGCCGCACGCGTACCTGACCACGCTCCGGGTCCGCCAGGCGCGCCGCCTGCTGGAGTCGGGGATGCGGCCGGCGCGGGTGGCGGCCGAGGTGGGGTTCACCGATCAGGCCCACCTCACCCGGCATTTCCGTCGGATCGTGGGCGTACCACCCGCCGCGTACCAACGTGCCGCAGGAACGTACAAGACTGGCGATTCCTCCAGCTCATAACCTCTCCTCCCATGGATCGGACGACTACGCGTTCCGCCGTGCGCGACGGTCTGGGGATGGGCCTGGCCGTCGGGCTGTCCGGGCTCGCCTTCGGGGCCGCGGCGATCAGCGCGGGCATGACCGTGCCGCAGGCGTGCGCGCTGAGCCTGCTGGCGTTCACGGGCGCCTCCCAGTTCGCGCTCGCGGGCGCGGCCGGCGCGGGCGGCGACCTGCTCGCCGCCACCGCGGGCGCGCTGCTCCTCGGCGGCCGCAACACCCTGTACGGCCTGCGCCTCGCCGACCTGCTCCAGGTACGCGGCCCGCGCCGGCTGGTGGCCGCGCACGGCGTCATCGACGAGACCGCCGCGGTGACCCTGGCCCAGCCGGACCCGCGGTCGGCCCGCGCGGGCTTCACCGCCACGTTCGCCAGCCTCTACCTCACCTGGAACCTCACGACGCTGGCCGGCGCGTACGGCACGTCGTTCCTGGGCGACCCGGGCGTGCTCGGGCTGGACGCGGTGGGCCCGGCCGCGTTCCTGGCCATCCTGTGGCCCCGGCTGGCGGGGAGCCGGGAGCTGCGCCTGCCGGCCGCGGCGGGCGCCGCGATCGCGTTGTGCGCCACCCCGTTCCTGCCGGCCGGCGTGCCCGTGCTGCTGGCGGCCCTGTCCGCGCTCGGGGCGGTGCTGGCGGTGACGGCCCGATGACGCTGTGGTGGGCGGTCGCCGCCGTGTGCGCGGGCTGCTACGCCCTCAAGCTGGCCGGCCTGGCCGCCCCGCGATGGGTGCTCGACCATCCGGTGGTGCGCAGGTTCGCCGAACTCGTGCCGGTGGCGCTGCTCGCGGCACTGGTCGCGGTGCAGGTGTTCACGGAGGAGGGCGTGCTGCGCGTCGACCCGGCCCGTACGGCGGGCCTCGCCGCCGCGGCCGTGGCGCTGCTGGTCCGCGCGCCGTTCCTCGTCGTCCTGGCCGCCGCGGCGGTCGTCACCGCGCTTGCCCGGGTGCTTCTGGGGTAGCTGCCGTGCATGTCCGATTCAGCGGGGATGATCGGCGGGAGATATCGCCTGCTCAGGACGATCGGCAAGGGCGGCATGGGCAAGGTGTGGCAGGCGCACGACGAGGTGCTCGGCCGCGACGTGGCCGTGAAGGAAGTGCTGCCGCCGCCCGAGATGACCGGCCCTGAGCGCGAGGAGTTCTCGGTACGCACCTTCCGCGAGGCCAGGGCCGCCGGCCGGGTCGCGCACCCGAGCGTGGCGACCGTCTACGACGTCCTGGAGGAGCGCGGGCATCCGTGGATCGTCATGCAGCTCGTCCGCTCGCGCACCCTGGGCGACGCGATCCGCGAGCGCGGCCCCATGTCACCGCCCGAGGTCGCCACCGTCGGGCTGCAGCTGCTGGAGGCCCTGCGGGCCGCGCACGCGGCCGGGGTGCTGCACCGCGACGTCAAACCCGACAACGTGCTGCTCGCCGACGACGGCCGGGCGGTGCTGACCGACTTCGGCATCGCCACCACCGAGGACGAGGCGTCCGTCACCAGGACCGGCATCCTCATCGGCACCCCGGCGTTCATGGCCCCGGAACGCGCGGCGGGCGGCTCGGCCCGGCCCGCGTCGGACCTGTGGTCGCTGGGCGTGACGCTCTACATGGCCGTGGAGGGGCACTCGCCGTTCCAGCGGGACAACGCGCTGGCCACGCTGGGCGCGGTCATGCACGCCGAGCCGGAGCCGCTGGCCCGATCCGGCGTGCTCGCTCCCGTGCTGCACGGGCTGCTGCGCAAGGACCCGGCCGAGCGCATGACGCTGGAGGAGACCGAGTGGCGGCTGACCGCGATCGTGGCGGGCGGCGCGCCCGAGCGCACCGGGCCGGTGGCGGTTCCGTTCACGGCGCCGTCGGGGGTGCGCGGCCGCCGGGCGCCGCTGGCCGCGATCGCCGGCGGCGCGCTGCTGGTGGCGCTGGTCACGGGCGCGGCGGCCTGGTGGTCCAGCCGCCCCGCCGACACGGCCCGCATCCCGCCACCCGGCCCGGCCGAGGTGACCACGTCCGCCGCGCCGTCCACGCCGTCCACGCCTTCCGCGGGCACGGGGGGCACGGGGGACACGGGAGACACAGCCACCCCGCCGGCGTCGCCCCAGTCCGCGTACGTGCCGCCGACGCCGGGCAGCAGCCCGCCGCCCACCAGGGAAGCCCCCAGAACGCCACGCGACGGCAGGAGCGGCCCCTCCAAGGAGCCGTCCCCGACCGAGCGCGAGACCGACAACGACAACGGCCGCGGCGACGGCGAGCCCTCGCGCACCCCCGGCGAGGTGGACGGCTCCGGCGAGGACGCCGACGACTCCGGCCCCGGAGCCTGAGGCCCGCCCCGGACACCCAGGACGAGGGCCCGGTGCAGCGCCCCGGCTCAGGGCCCGGCTCAGGGCCCGGGCGCGGTCAGGACTCGTCGCGCACGATGTCGAGGGCCTTCTGCAGGTCCTGCGGGTAGTCGGTGCTGAACGACATCCACGCGCCGGTCGAGGGATGCTCGAACCCGAGCGCCACGGCGTGCAGCCACTGCCGGGTGACGCCCAGCCGGGCGGCCAACGTCGGGTCGGCGCCGTAGAGCAGGTCGCCGACGCACGGGTGGCGCAGCGCCGCCATGTGCACCCGGATCTGGTGCGTACGCCCGGTCTCCAGCTTGATGTCCAGCAGCGACGCCGCCCGGAACGCCTCGACCGTGTCGTAGTGGGTAATCGACGGCTTGCCCCCGGCGACCACGGCGAACCTGCCGTCACCGGACGGGTGCCGGTCGATGGGCGCGTCGATCGTGCCCCTGAACGGGTCGGGATGCCCTTGGACCAGCGCGTGGTAGCGCTTGTCGACCGTGCGTTCCTTGAAGGCGCGCTTGAGCCGGGAGTAGGCACGCTCGCTCTTGGCCACGACCATCGCGCCGGTCGTGTTGGCGTCGAGGCGGTGGACGATGCCCTGCCGCTCGGCGGCGCCGCTGGTGGCGATCGTGTGGCCGGCTCCGAGCAGGCCGCCGATCACGGTGGGGCCGGTCCAGCCGACGGTCGGGTGGGCGGCCACCCCGATGGGCTTGTTGACCACGACGATGTCGTCGTCCTCGTACACGACGGTCATGCCGGGCACCGGCTCGGCCACCGGCATGGGCGTGGTGGCGGGCGGCGGAAGGGTGACGTCGAGCCAGGCGCCCGCGTGCACCCGGTCGGACTTGGCCGGTTGGCGGCCGTCGACCAGCACCTCGCCGGCGCCGATCAGCTCGGCCGCGCGGGTGCGGGAGAAGCCGAACAGCCGCGCCAGCGCCGCGTCGAGGCGTTCGCCCTCCAAGCCGTCGGGCACGGGCAGGGTGCGCCGCTCAGCCACGCTTGCCGTCCTTGTCGACGCCGCTCTCGGCGTCCTCGCCGGTGTCCTGGCCGGTGTTCGCACCGGAGCCCTCGCCGGTGTTCTTACCGGCGTCCTGGCCGGTGACCTTGGTGTCGGGACCGGCGTCCCTCGTCCCGTCGATCTGCACGTTGCGCCAGGCCAGCAGCACCGCCAGGATGCCGCCGCAGACGATGGCCGAGTCGGCGATGTTGAACACGGGGAAGTAGTCGATCACGGGGAAACGCCCCGGCAGCACCTCGATGAAGTCGACCACGTGCCCCTGCAGCTGCGTCGGGCGCCCGAACCCCGACGGGTGACGCAGCAACCTGTCGGTCAAGTTGCCGGTCGCCCCGCCGAGGAGCAGGCCCAGCGTGATCGCCCAGGCGCGGCTGCCGAGCTTGCGCGCCGTGCGCACGATGGCCACCACCACCGCCGCCGCGATCAGCGTGAAGACGAAGGTCATGCCCGTGCCGATGCTGAACGCGGCGCCGGAGTTGAAGATCACCCGGAACTGGAGGACGTCCGGGATCACGACCAGCGGCGGCTCACCCTCGAGCGTCCGCAGTGCCAGCGTCTTGGTGACGAGGTCGGCCGCGTAGATCACGGCCGCGAGCGCCACGAGAACGGCGAACAGGCGGCCGCGCGGCCGCCCTACCGGCGTTCCTCCTTCTGCTTGCAGGCCACGCACAGCGTCGCCCTCGGGAACGCCTGCAGGCGCTCCTTGCCGATCGGCTTGTGGCACGATTCGCACACTCCATAGGTCCCGGCGTCGATCCTGGCGATCGCACGTTCGTTCTGCGCGACCAGATCGCGCGCATTCAGGGTAAGGGCGATCTCGCGTTCGCGCTCGTACGTCTTGGCGCCGGCGTCCGCCTGGTCGTCGCCGGCCCCTTGCGTGACGTCTCCAGAGGCTATCTCGGTCTCGTGGCGGAGGATGTCCGCCTCGAGCTCGTCGATCTCGGTCTGGAGCCGGTCGCGTACGTCGGCCAGCTCTTCGTCCGACCACATCGACGGGGTAGCGGTCTGGGTGACTGGCGCCATGGCGTGCCTCCATTGCAGATCAAGGCCGGTAAAGGTGCGGGCAGCTTAGGATCCTGATAACGGAACGGCAAACGACCCGCCGGACGGTTTACCTCCCCCGTACTATCCCGCCTCGCGCATTCAACTCCTCCCCAGCGGCGTCCATTCCCACATCTTTGTGGCTGTTTAGGCCTTCCGTACCGACCGGGTGACCCACCGGGGGCCGGAGAGGGGCGCTGATCGCCAAACCAGGAAGCCTTCGCGTCCGCTCTGCGTTATGGTTTGAGAACTGCAAGGCGTTGATGGGGCCCGACTGTGAGGGATATCACCCCGGAGCCGCCGGAAGAACGGCTCGGCGGAGCTCACTAGAACCGGCAGCAGACCGAACGAAGAGGGCCGCGCCCGGCGAGGGCACGGTCAAGAAGGGTGGTACCGCGGAGCCGCACGGCTTCGTCCCTTCACGCTTGCCCAACCGGATGATCAAGCGTGGAGGTCACGCCCGACATGTCTTCCCCAAGCTTCCGCCCTCTTCCCGCGCAGGTCGACCTGCCCGCGCTCGAGCGCGAGGTCCTCGACCGGTGGCGGGACGGGAAGATCTTCGAGCGTTCCGTGGAGCAGAACTCCGGCAACCCCACGTGGGTCTTCTACGAGGGCCCGCCCACCGCCAACGGCCTGCCCGGCGTCCACCACGTCGAGGCGCGCGTGTTCAAGGACCTGTTCCCGCGCTACAAGTCGATGCGCGGATACAGCGTCCCGCGCAAGGCCGGATGGGACTGCCATGGCCTGCCCGTCGAGGTGGGCGTCGAGCGCGAGCTGGGCCTGTCCGGCAAGAAGGACATCGAGACGTACGGCATCGCCGAGTTCAACGCCAAGTGCCGCGAGTCCGTGCTGCGCCACGTCGACGCGTTCGAGCAGCTCACCGAGCGCATGGGCTACTGGATCGACCTGTCGCAGGCCTACCGCACCATGGACCCGTCCTACATCGAGTCGGTGTGGTGGTCCCTGAAGGTGATCTTCGACAAGGGGCTGCTGTTCCGCGACTTCCGGATCACCCCGTACTGCCCCCGGTGCGGCACCGGCCTGTCCGACCACGAGCTGGGCCAGCCCGGCGGTTACGAGAACGTCACCAGCCCGTCGGTCTACGTGCGCATGCCGGTGACGTCGGGGCCGCTGGCCGACCTCGGCGCGGCTCTGCTCGTGTGGACGACGACGCCGTGGACGCTGGTGTCCAACACGGCCGTCGCCGTGCACCCCGACGTGACGTACGTCGCCGCCCGCACCCCCGACGGCGAGGTCCTGGTGGTGGCCGAGCCCTTGCTGTCCGTCCTCGGCGAGGGCGTCACCGAGGTGGCCCGCCACACCGGCCGCGAGCTGGAGCACACCACCTACGCGCGCCCGTTCGACCTGGTCGACATCCCCGGCGCCCACTACGTCGTGCTCGGCGACTACGTCACCGTCGAGGACGGCACCGGCCTGGTCCACCAGGCCCCCGCCTTCGGCGCCGACGACCTGGCCGTGATCAGGCGGTACGACATGCCGGTGGTCAACCCGATCGGCCCCGACGGCCGCTTCCTCGACGACGTGCCCATGGTCGGCGGCACGTTCTTCAAGGACGCCGACGAGGAGCTGACCGACGACCTGCGCGCCCGCGGCCTGCTGTACCGCGGCGGCCACTTCGAGCACAGCTACCCCCACTGCTGGCGGTGCCACACGCCGCTGCTCTACTACGCGCTCCCGGCGTGGTACATCCGCACGACCGCGGTGAAAGACCGGATGCTGGCCGAGAACGCCGACACCAACTGGTATCCCGACACGATCAAGTGGGGCCGGTTCGGCGAGTGGTTGCGCAACAACGTCGACTGGTCGCTGTCGCGCTCCCGCTACTGGGGCACGCCGCTGCCGCTGTGGGTGTGCGCGGCCGACGAGTCCCACGTGACGTGCGTCGGCTCGCTGGAGGAGCTGAGCGCGCTGGCCGGGCGCGACGTCTCGGCGCTCGACCCGCACCGCCCGTACGTCGACGACGTCACCCTCGACTGCCCGTCCTGCGGCGCGCTCGCCCGCCGCGTGCCCGACGTCATCGACGCCTGGTACGACTCCGGCTCGATGCCGTTCGCGCAGTGGGGCGAGCGCGGCATGCCCGAGGACGTCTACCCGGCGCAGTTCATCTGCGAGGCCACCGACCAGACCCGCGGCTGGTTCTACTCGCTCATGGCCGTCGGCACGCTGGTCTTCGGCCGGTCGTCGTACGAGAACGTGCTGTGCCTCGGCCTCATCCTGGCCGAGGACGGCCGGAAGATGAGCAAGCACCTCGGCAACGTCCTGGAGCCGATCTCGCTGATGGACGAGCACGGCGCCGACGCGCTGCGCTGGTTCATGGCCTGCGCCGGCTCGCCGTGGGCGGCCCGCCGGGTGGGGGACAACGCGCTGGAGGAGATCGTCCGCAAGGTCCTGCTGACGCTCTGGAACACCTCCTCGTTCTTCACCCTCTACGCCAATGCCGAGTCGTGGTCGCCGGCCATGCTCGCCGAGGCCACCCCGGCGGGCGAGCGCCCGCTGCTCGACCGCTGGGCGCTGGCCGAGCTCCACCGCACGGTCGCCGAGGTCACCGCCGCGCTGGACGCATACGACACCCAGCGGGCCGGCCGCCGCCTGGCCGACTTCCTCGACGACCTGTCCAACTGGTACGTCCGCCGCTCCCGCCGCCGCTTCTGGCAGGGCGAGCGCGACGCGTTCGCGACCCTGTACGAGTGCCTGGAGACGGTGCTCAGGCTGATGGCGCCGATCACGCCGTTCGTCACCGACTACCTGTGGGACATCCTGCGCACGGCGCACGCGCCGTCGTCGGTGCACCTGGCTTCCTGGCCGCAGGTGCGCGACGACCTGCTCGATCCGGTGCTCTCCGACCAGATGGCGCTGGTGCGGCGGCTGGTCGAGCTGGGCCGCTCGGCCCGGGCCTCGTCGGGCGTCAAGACGCGGCAGCCGCTCGGGCGGGCCCTGGTGGGCGCCCACGGCTGGCCCGAGCTGCCGGGCGAGCTGCGCGGCCTGGTCGCCGACGAGCTCAACGTCCATACGCTGGAAGACATGGCCGGGTTCAGCGCGGACCTGGTGTCGTACACGGTCAAGCCGAACTTCCGGGCGCTGGGCAAGCGGTTCGGCAACCGTACGAAGCTGGTGGCGAGCGCCGTCACCGCGGCCGACCCGGCACGAGTGGCGCGGGCCATCCGTGCCGGAGGCACGGTCATGGTCGACTCCGAGGAGCTGGGCGAGATCATGCTCGGCCCCGACGACGTGATCGTCAACGAGCGGCCGCGCGCCGGCTGGGCGGTGGAGACCGGCGCGATCGGCACCGGCACGGGCGAGACGATCGCCCTCGACCTGCGGCTCACCGACGCGCTGCGCCGGGCCGGCCTGCTGCGCGAGGTGATCCGCCTGGTGCAGGAGGCCCGCAAGGCGACCGGGCTGTCGATCACCGACCGCATCGAGCTGTGGTGGTCCACCCCGTCCGCCGACCTCGCCGCCGCGCTGCGGGCGGAGCCGCGGGTCGTGGCCGAGGAGGTGCTGGCGACGTCGATCACCGAGGGCACGGTTTCCGACCTGCCGACCCACTCCGACGACGACCTCGCCCTGACCTTCCAGCTCCGCCGCGCCTGACACCCGCGTCCGGGCCGCGGGACCGGCTCCCACGGCCCGGACGCGCGGGTGCGCGGCACAATCGTTCAAGACCGCGCCCGCGCCCTCCGGCTACAACGGTGTCCTCACGACATGCGGAGGCGGAGGTCGGTCGGGATGGGCGTGGGCTTCGTCGGACTCGGGACCATGGGCCTGCCCATGGCGCTCAACCTGGCCGGGGCGGGCACACCGCTGATCGTCTGGAACCGTACGGCGGCCAGGTGTGAGCCGCTGCGCGCGGCCGGGGCGCGGGTGGCGGCCAGCCCCGGCGAGGTGTTCGAGCGGTCCCGCGTGGTGCTGCTCATGCTGGCCGACGAGCCCGCCATCGACGCGGTGCTCGGCCGCGGCACACCCCGCTTCGCCGCGTACGTCGCCGACCGGATCGTCGTCCACATGGGCACGACGGCGCCGGCGTACTCGGCGGGCCTGGCCGCCGACGTCCGCGCGGCCGGCGGCGACTACGTCGAGGCCCCCGTGTCGGGCTCCCGCGACCCGGCCGAGGCCGGGCAGCTTGTGGCGATGCTGGCCGGCGAGCCCGCGGCCGTGGCGGAGGTGCGTCCGCTGCTGGCGCCGATGTGCCGGGACACGATCGGGTGCGGGGCGGTGCCCGGCGCCCTGCTGATGAAGCTGGCCGTGAACCTGTTCCTCATCACCATGGTCTCCGGCCTGGCCGAGGCCGCGCACTTCGCCGCGCGGCACGGGCTGGACCTGGAGCGGTTCGCGCACGTGCTCGATTCCGGCCCGATGGCCAGCGCCGTCTCCCGCGGGAAACTCCGCAAGCTGCTGGACGGCGACTTCACCGCCCAGGCCGCCATCGCCGACGTGCTGAAGAACAACCGGCTCATCGCCGAGTCGGCGCGGGCGTCCGGCATCGCCTCTCCCCTGCTCGACGTCTGCCACGAGCTGTTCTCCGAGACCCTGGCGCTCGGGCACGGCGCCCTGGACATGGCGGCCGTCGTCCGCGCCGTCGAGGCCAGGACCGCTCAGGGCGCCGAGCGCACCGCGGCGACCCACTGACCTGGGGTGAGCCCGTACGCCCGCTTGAACATCCGCGTCAGATGACTCTGGTCGGCGAAGCCCGCCGCCACCGCCGCCTCCCGCAGCGCCGTCCCGTCCCGCAGCAGCCCGCGCGCCCGATCGAGCTGCCGCATCGTCCTGAACCTGGTCGGGCTCGTGCCGAAGGCGGCGCGGAACTGCCGGGCGATCGTCCACCGGTCCAGCCCCGACACCCGCTCGAACTCCGCCACCGTCCGCCGCACCCCCGGATCGGCGGCGATCAGGGCCCGCACGCGCGACAACGCCGCCACGGCCAGCGGCTCCCTCCGCCGGGCCGGCCCGTCGGCGTGCCGCACCAGCGCGGCGGCGACCAGCAGCGCCACCTCCACCCGCGCGAACTCCTCCAGTGGCTCGTCCAGATCCCGCAGCCAGGCGAGCAGCGACGGCCCCATCGCGTCCGCCCCGACCACCGGATCCCGGACGAACGGCAGCGGCCGGCCGCCCAGCGCCTCCTGCACCAGGCACGGGTCGACGTACAGAATCCGGTACCCGAACCCCTCGTCGGTGCCCGCCGCGCCGTCGTGCACCTCGTCGGGATGCAGGACGTGCCACTCCCCCGGCAGGCAACGCCGCAGCTCGCCGCGGTACCGGAACGTCTGCACGCCGGCCAGCGTCACGCCGATGGCGTACGTGTCGTGCCGGTGGGGCGAGAACGCCTCCCCGACGAGCGCCGCCTCCAGCCGCTCGATCCCGTCCGCGCCCCGCCCGAACCGCAGCCGGTGCCCGGACCCCGTACGCAGCAGCCCGCGCGGGTCGTCCATCAGGCGCGGGCCAGGTGCAGGCGGATGCGCGTACCGTACTCGCCGGTCCGGATCTCCAGCAGCTCGCACAGCTGCCGCACCACCCACAGGCCGTGCCCGCGCGGGGCGGCCAGCTCCGGCGGCACGTAGCCGGGCAGGCGGGCGTCCATGCGGCCGGGATCGCTCACGTCGCAGACCACGAACGCCCCCTCGGCCCACAACCTGATCCGGCCGTGCCCGCCGCCGTGCTCCAGAGCGTTGGAGGCGAGCTCGTTGACGGCCAGCAGCAGGTGGTCGATCCGCACCTCGGGCAGGCCGAGCCGCCCGGCCGCCGCCGTCACCCGGCGCCGCATGCCGGGCAGGTCACCGTCGAACGGGATGTCCGCGGCGCCCTCCGGAGGCGGCGGGAGCGGGAGATGGTCGGCGGCACAGGTGAAGGCGTCCGGGTCGACGTAGGCGGCGCTGGCGCGGGCGTCGCGGCCGGTCAACAGCTCAGGATGGGTACGGCGGGCGTCGTCGACGATCCGGCCCGGCAGCGCGCGCGTGTCGTACGGGCACACGATCCAGGCCGGGTGCGCGGCCAGCGCGGCGTTGATCGCCGACTCGTACCGGGTCCACTCGGTCTCCTCCAGCGGGCTGCGGCCCTGCCAGACGGGCTCGCCGATGACCCGCACCCGGCCGCGGCCGTTCTTGTGCGCCTCCAGGTAGCGGCCGTAGGCGGCGAGGGTGCGGCCCGGCGCGTCGTACCAGTGGCCGGCCTCCACGAACTCGACCTCGCCCGCGGCGCCGCCCAGCGCCTGGCCCAGCAGGGTGATGTTGGCGGCGCTGGTCACCGCCAGCACCCTCTCGCCCGCGGCCAGCCCGTCGAGGCAGAACGCCGTGGTCGCGGCGAGGAACTCGGCGTCGCTGCCGTAGATCAGCGCGTGGTGGATCAGCCGCGCCCCGGTGTCGGCGGCGCCCGTACTCATGCCCGCACGGCCTCCTCGTCGATCGCCCTGGGCTCGAACCGGCCCGGGCCGAGGCGGACGCGGCCGGCCAGTCTCACGTGCCCGGCCGGGACACGTACGAACCGTCGTGCCCGCGACCACCACCGCGAGCCGGTCGAACGGGCGGCCACCCACCGGCCGGACCCGTCACCCAACCCCCACCATATAGCCCACATACGCCTGCATACAGGGACGGATCCCAGGCTCATCCCGAGCACCCGCAGCCCATCGAACCCGCCACCGAACCGCAGCCCCGGACACCACGTCAACAGGACCAGAACCCCCGCGCGGAAACGACCCGAGCGACACGCGAGAAGCCGACCGCCGTACGAAAGCCCGGCCACGCGCCACACCCTCCCGGGGATGCCCCACGCCCATACTGGACGCTTTCTCGCCTCCCCACCGTAGCCTCCACCCGCACCCCGCTCCACCGCTTTCCCTCAGAAGAGCCATGTCACATGCCCGGACATCCCCGCCCCGGCCCTCCCCACCCACGAAACCGCCACCACACCCCTTTCACCACCATGAACGCCAACCGCGCCCAACCTGTCCGCCCCTCCGGGCGGCCACACCCCCTTCACCATCCCCGCGCAGGGGTGCGGCACGTGCCGGAGAGCCGCGACGAACAGGCGGTGGGGCGGTTCGACGTGGTCGGGTCGGTGCTGGCGGCGCCGGCGCTGGCCGGTCCGGCTTCGGCCAAGCCCGCCTCGGCCAGCAAGGTGATCGACTAGCTGACCGTCTCGCGCTCGTGCTGGCAGACCGAGCAGCTGGTCAACCCGGCTGCCTCGGCCGCCGCGAGCGTCATCGTCTCCACGCCGCTGTCTCCCGCGCCCTTGATCAACGGGCAGGCGGTGCTGTGGTAGCGGCGGGTGCCGACGATAACCTTCACCGTGCCGGGACGGGTCTCCCCCTTGCCGCCGGCCCCGGCGCTGTCGGAGCCAGTGGACTCCTCATCGCCCTCGGCCGCCTCCGCCTGGCGCCCGGACGACGACCCGCCGGACGGTCTCGCCGTCGCCTGACCGGCCCTGGACCCCGTCTGCGAACCGGAGGCACCCGACGTGGACGCCCCCGGCCGGGAAGCGCCGGACCGGGGAACCTCCGGCTTCGAGGTCTCACCCTTCGTCTCACCGGACGTGACAACGTCCACCGGCTTCGCGCCCGCGCCGGCCCTGTCCCCCTTCGAGGGACCCGCGGCGGAGGACCCCTGATTGGCCGCAGCACCAGGACCGGCGGGAAGCGGCCCCTTGGGCTTGGCCCCGGACTCGGCCGAGGACGGAGGCCGCTCCAGCCCGACGCCTTCGTCCCGCTCCTCGGCCGACGAGAACGCCCGCGCCGCCCCGGAAACACGCGGCGGCGGAACGGCGGACCCACCCGACGCCCCCGCGCCCCCAGGGCGCGACGGCCTGCCGGAGAGGGACACGCGGGGCTGCGGAGCCGTGGCCGGCCCGGAGTCGTCATCGCGTTCGGACGGCGCGCCGGGCTCCGGCCCATCGGACGGCACGCCCTGGCCGGACCGACGCCACGACGGCTCGCCACGGCTCTCCGGAGCGGCGCCTGAAGACTGACCGGACCGGCCCCCGGAACGCGCGGAAGCCGAGGAAGGCCCTGAAGACTCGGTGTCGTCCGAGGACGACGTGCCCGGCGGCCTCGGCCGGGACGATGCCCCGGCGGGCCGGGATCTGTCACCGGGCGGCTCGGAACTCTCACCCTTGGACGTCGGCCTGCCAACCGGGCTCGAAGGCCCCGGCTCGGACCTGAGCGCGTACGGCGGCGGCCGGAAAACGGAGGTCTGCGACGCGCCCTGCTCGTCGTCCGCCTCGGTGGCGGCGGAGGGGGGCTTGCTCTGCCCCGTGGACGCGGCGGAGGAGGGCGATGTGCCCTGGGCGGAGGATGCGGGGGCGGAGGGGAGTTGGGCCGGGCCGGTGGATGCGGCGGCCGGCCGCCCGAACCACCCGGCGGAGCCTTCATCGCTGGCGGCGGGCTCCTGCCCGGCGTCAGCGCCAGGCGCGGCACCGGAGCCGGCCCCGGCGGCACCACCAGACACGGGACCAGGCACGGAACTGGACACAGCACCAGCCCTCACGGTGGGGCCGGACGAGGCAGCGGGCTCGGGGTCAGCGGCAGGCGGCAGCTGCCGTCCGCCGAGCGCTGCGTCGGGAAGGCACGTCGTGCAGGGCGTGAAGCCCTCCTCGCGCGCCTCCTCGTAGGTGAGCTCCTCGTGCTCCCTGCCGATCAGCTGGCGGCACCCGGACACGTGGTAGCGCCGGCGTCCGGGGATCACCAGCACGAGGTCGCCCGGTGTGACACCGCCGGCCGGGGGGCGGCGCGGGGCCGCGGCCGGTGGAGGCGTCGTCGGCTGCCGCGCAGGCGGACGCGTCTGCTGTGGCGGCTGGTGAGCCGCAGGACCGGTCTGGTTGTACGACAAGCCGGGCGGCAGGAGCCCTGCCGGAGGGGTGGCCGGCGCAGCGGCCCGCCCACCACCGGGAAACAGCTCGTGACGCCGCAGAAAGGCCCCGATCACGAGGAACAGCGCGGAGAGAACGCTGACCACGATGGACCACATGATCAGGAACGGCTTCGCCAGTACGAAGCCCGCGATCAGCAACACGACCGCCGCGAGCACCAAACCAGCACTGATAAGGATCACAGAGGGCTCTTTCGAGTGACAGGTCCTAGTGACCCGTTACTTTACCGGCGGTCGCTGTGCGGACCGTCACCGCCAGGGAAGGCGCCCTGCGGGGCCTCGCCGCCGAACGGGTTGGGGCTGCCCGGAAGGGGCTGCTGGCCACCCTGCGGCACGCCGTGCATGGCGGGCTGACCCTGCGGACCACCGGACATGACCGGGAACCCGCCGCTGCCCTCGGCCGAGACGTTGAGCTCGGCGAGCTGGTTCTCCAGGTAGAGCTTGAGCCTGCTGCGGTATTCGCGCTCGAAACTGCGCAGTTCCTCGACCTTGCGCTCGAGCTCGTCGCGGGTCTGCACCAGCGAGCCCATCGCCTGGCGGTGGCGCTCCTGCGCGTCGCGCTCGAGCGTCTCGGCGCGGGCGCGAGCGTCACCGATGACCTGCTCGGCCTGGCGGCGCGCCTTGGTGAGGATCTCGTCGGCCTCGCGGCGGGCGCGGGTCACCGTCTCGTCCGCCTCCCGGCGGGCGTCGGCGATGGCCTGGTCGGCGGTCTGCTGGGCGAGCGCGAGCACCCGGGCGGCGGTGTCCATGTTGTCCTCGGCGGGAGGCATGTTCATGGCCACGGGCACGGGCTGCTGCTGCACCGGCGGCGGCTCGGGCGCCCGCATGGGCTCCGGCTGCGGCGGCTGCATCATCTCGGGCTTGGGCTGCTCCTGGACGGGAGCGGAGGCCATGGGCATGTTCATGCCGCCCGGCACCTTCCCGCGCAGGCACTCGGCCAGCTTGGCGCGGAGCTCCTCGTTCTCCTGGATCAGGCGGTCGAGCTCTGCCTCGACCTCGTCAAGGAAGGCGTCGACCTCTTCCTCGTCGTAGCCCGGCCGCAGCCGGGTGGTACTGAACTGCTTGTTCCGCACATCAGCGGGCGTCAGCGGCATTTTTTGGTCTCCTTGGCGCGCTTTGGTCTGTCCGGAGGGACGGTAACCCGAATCACTTCAGCGCGGACACGAGTTGGATCACGACCTCCGCTTCACCGAACCTTGTTCTCGTCACCGCAGGAACCCCGCGATCTGGATCAAGATCAGCACGACGATGAACAGGACAGTGAAGCTTAGGTCAAAGGCCACCGTACCCAACCGGAGCGGCGGAATGAAACGGCGGAGGAACTTGAGTGGTGGGTCTGTTGCGGTGTAGGTGGCCTCGGCCAGCACCAGGATGACGCCCGACGGACGCCACTGGCGGGCGAAGGCCTGCACCGTCTCAAAGATCATCCTGCCGATGAGCAGCACCAAATAGAGAGACAGGACAACGACCAAGATCTGACTGACGATCCCCACGGCCCGGCCGCGCCTCCACTTCTGATGAGCCCTCCCGGCCTCGGCGAGACCTGGTTGGGTGCGATAGACATACAGAGACTCTAACTCTGATTGAAGAACCCGCGTTCCGCGATTCGGGCCTTGTCCTCGGCAGTCACCTCGACATTGGCAGGGGACAACAGGAACACCTTGTTGGTAACACGTTCGATGCTTCCGTGTAGGCCAAAGACGAGACCTGCCGCGAAATCGACCAGTCTCTTGGCGTCGCTGTCAACCATCTCCGTCAGGTTCATGATGACCGGCGTGCCGTCGCGGAAGTGCTCTCCGATCGTACGCGCCTCGTTGTACGTCCGTGGGTGGAGCGTGGTGATCCGGGCCAGATCGGTTGTCCGGCGCTCCAGGATGGTCGTGGCGGGCCTCGGCGCGGGCACCCCCGACTCGGGCTCGTCGTCGCGGTCCTGGACGGCCACGGGGCGTTCCTCGCCGGTGCGCTGCACCTCGTCCTCGTAGGCGTAGTCGTCCTGGTAGGTCTCGTACCTCTCGTAGCGGTCGTCCTCCACGAGACCGAGGTAGACCGCCATCTTGCGCATCGCGCCGGCCATCGCTACGTCGTCCTCCTGCTCATGGTCGCCCTCGCTCGGGTCCCGCGGACGGGCGCCGAGGCGGTGGTCGTACCCCCCTGGAGCTCACCGCCGATCGACCTCTACCTGATCACGGGCCTGAAGACCCACTTGAGGGGACATTACCTGACGAAGGGCTTGCGGCGACCGAGCAACGCCGTACCGACCCGCACGTGTGTCGCGCCGTAGGCGATCGCCTCCGGGAGGTCATCGCTCATCCCGGCGGACACCATCGTGGCACGGGGATGCTGCTCCTGCAGTTGCGCGGCCACGTCGCGCAACCTGGCGAATGCCTTGGCGGGGTCATCGCCCAGCGGCGCCACGGCCATGACGCCGCCCAGCCGGAGACCCTCGGCGAGGGCCACCTCGTCGGCGAGGGCGAGCACGTCGGCCGGCCGCGCGCCGCCCCTCGCCGGGTCGTCGTCGAGGGCGACCTGGATCAGGCAGCCGACGGTGCGGCCCTGACGGCCGGCCTCCTTGCTGAGCGCCTCGACGAGGCGGAGCCGGTCGACGGAGTGGATCACGTCGGCGTATCCGACGACGGAGCGGACCTTGTTGGTCTGGAGCTGGCCCACGAAGTGCCACGTCACGGGGAGCCCGGCCAGCTCGCGGGCCTTGGCCGCGGCCTCCTGGTCGCGGTTCTCGCCGACGTCGCGCACGCCCAGGGCGGCCAGGATCCGGATGTCCTCGGCGGGTCTGGTCTTGGTGACGGCGATCAGGGTGACCTCGCCGCGGTCGCGGCCGACCGCCTGGCAGGCCGCCGCGATGCGCGCGTCGACCTCGGCGAGCCCGGCCGCGATCTCGTCCCTTCTCACGTGAGTCTCCCTCTCGGTACGGCGTTCCCGCGTCGGGGCCCCGGCGCACATGACGGCGCCGCTCCCGTACCCCGGGGGAGCGGCGGCAGGCATCGGCGCTACTTGAGGAAGTCGGGGACGTCGAGCTCCTCCTCCTGTTCCTCGAAGATCCCCCGGGGACGTTTGGCGGGCTCCGACATGCGGGAGGTGATGGGCGTGGGCGGAGTGGCGGGCTCGGGCGCGGGCCGCGGGATGGAGACCGGGCCGGACGGCTCGTCCACGGGCTCGTCGTCGTCGCGCTCGACGGAGGCCCGCACCGGCTCCACCGGCCGCACCGGCTCGGGCCGGAAGTCCGGGCGCGGCTCCGGACGCACCTCGGCGCGCGGCTCGGGACGCGGCTCCGCGCGGTGTTCCTGCCGGTGCTCCGGGCGCGCTTCGGGCCGGAAGTCCTGGCGCGGCTCCGGACGCACGTCAGCGCGCGGCTCGGGGCGCGGCGCGGGCGGCTCGGACTTCACGCTCGGCGAGGAGACGCTCGGCCGCACGGGCGAGGACACCGGCGGCGCGGACGGCGGCGCGGACGGCGACGCGGACGGCGACGCGGACGGACGGCTCGCCGGCCGCGGCACCTCCTTGGCCGCCGGGCCCGGCACGTCGTCGAAGCCGGCCGCGATCACCGTCACCCGGACCTCGTCGCCGAGGGCGTCGTCGATGACCGTGCCGAAGATGATGTTGGCGTCGGGCGCGGCGGCCATGGAGACCAGCTGGGCGGCTTCGTTGATCTCGAAGAGCCCGAGGTCGGAGCCGCCGGCGATGGACAGCAGCACGCCGTGGGCGCCGTCGATGCTGGCCTCCAGCAGCGGGCTGGAGACGGCCATCTCGGCGGCGGCCACCGAGCGGTCGTCGCCGCGGGCGTGGCCGATGCCCATGAGCGCCGAGCCGGCGCCCGACATGACCGACTTCACGTCGGCGAAGTCGAGGTTGATCAGGCCGGGCGTGGTGATGAGGTCGGTGATGCCCTGCACACCGGACAGCAGCACCTGGTCGGCCGCCTTGAACGCGTCGAGCACGCTCACCTGCCGGTCGGAGATCGACAGCAGCCGGTCGTTGGGAATCACGATCAGCGTGTCGACCTCGTCGCGCAGCGTCTCGATGCCGGCCTCGGCCTGCATGGCCCTGCGGCGGCCCTCGAAGCTGAACGGCCTGGTCACGACGCCTATGGTGAGCGCGCCGAGCGACCGGGCGATGTTGGCAACCACGGGCGCGCCGCCCGTGCCGGTGCCGCCGCCCTCGCCCGCCGTGACGAAGACCATGTCGGCCCCCTTGAGGACCTCCTCGATCTCCTCGCGGTGGTCTTCGGCGGCCTTGCGGCCGACGTCGGGGTTGGCGCCCGCGCCGAGTCCGCGCGTGAGCTCGCGGCCCACGTCGAGTTTCACATCGGCGTCACTCATCAGCAGCGCCTGGGCGTCGGTGTTTATCGCGATGAACTCGACGCCCTTGAGTCCCTCCTCGATCATCCGGTTGACGGCGTTGACTCCGCCGCCGCCGATGCCGACGACCTTGATGACCGCGAGGTAGTTCTGCGGTGCTGCCACGACGAGGGGCCTTTCCGCTCGTTGACTTGCCATTCCGGTGCGGATTGTCTCCGCTTTTTGTCAGTTCGGGTAACTCTCAACCTCAGGTTGAGATTTAGATTTATGTCAACCTGAGGATTGATACGGACAGTAGGAGCCCCCTACCTGGCGGGTCAACTAACCGCGCCGCAAGCACGTCCGGCGTGTCGCGGGCTGTCCGTTTCGCTCCGGGGTCGCGCCTGGTCGGGGCGTTCCACCGCCCAACCTCCGCCCTTAGGCTCTCACGCCGCGGCCCCTGCCTCGCACAGGCTCGGCGATGCCCTTGCCGCGGACTTGCCAGACCCTGACACTCTTGATCATCACTTCAAGGTCACCACGTCGGGAGAACTGACGTCGTACACCGTGGCCTTTTCCTGTTTGAGCAGCGAGGCCAGAATGCCGGCTTTCTCCTCCGGGCGGTCGGTGCCGCCCCAGACGACGCTGCGCCCGTCGGACAACCGCAGGGTCACGCCCTCGGCCGTGCCCGCGCGGACCTCCCTCACCTTGGGGGCGATCTCGTCCGGCACGGCCTTGATCACCTGCAGCGCCGCCATCATGGCCGGATCTCCGGCGGTGGGACGGTCGACCCTGAGCATGGGGAGCATGGGCGGCACCGACGTCTTCAGCTCGATGACCACGCCCTGATCGTCCACGATCGCGACCTTGTCGCCCGCGGGGACGGCGGCGACGGGCTCCCGCTCCACCACCTCGATCCTGAGCGTGCCCGGCCAGACCCGGTCCACCTTCGCCTCGGCCAGCTGCCTGATGCCCAGCACCCGCGTCTCGACCTCGGCCAGGTTGACCGTGGCCAGCGGGTGCAGGTCGGCCACTCCCGCCTGCTGCTTGATCCGCTCGCCGGGAACTGTGAGATTTCCCACGATCTCGATCGAGCGCACGCCCAGCACCGGCGAGAAGAACACCAGCCAGGCCGCCGTACCCACCACCCCCGCGGTGAGCAGCACCAGGAACGCCGTCCGCGCCTTCAATAGCCCTCCCCTGCATCGGCACAGAACCTACGCCGCGCCGGCGCGAAGCGTGGCGCGCCACGCCCGAACCGCCCGCCTGCCGAGAAGGGACGCGGTCCGTCGGCGTGCCGCGTGGGGAGGGCCGGCCGCTCCACTCTGCCGGCCGGCCGCCCGGCCTGCCGCTGCGCCCTGCCGCTCCGCCCTCGCACCAGCGGGGCGGCGGCGGGCGGTCAGGACAGGCGGGCGACGATCTGGGGGCCGAGCTCGGTCACGTCGCCGGCGCCCATGGTGAGGACGATGTCGCCGGCCCGCGCGCGTTCGGCCACCAGCGCCGGTACTGCGGCCCGGTCGGGCACGTAGGAGACGCGCTCGGGCGGCAGCGGCACCCGCGAGGCCACCATCGCCCCCGACACCCCCGGCTCGGGGTCTTCGCGGGCGCCGTAGACGTCGAGCACGATGGCCTCGTCGGCCAGCCCGAGCGCCGCGCCGAACTCGTCGGCGAAGAACCGGGTGCGCGAGTAGAGGTGCGGCTGGAAGATCGCGATGACCCGCCCGGTGCCGGAGTAGGAGGCGACCACGTCGCGGGCGGCCCGCAGGTCGGCGCTCAGCTCGGTCGGGTGGTGGGCGTAGCTGTCGAACACGGCGACCCCGCCGGCCTCGCCCTTGGCCTCGAAGCGCCGCTTGGTGCCCGTGAAGGCCCCCAGGCCGGCTCTGATCTCCTCGAAGGACAGCCCCAGCTCGTCGGCCACGGCCAGCGCCGCGGTGGCGTTGAGGGCGTTGTGCGCCCCGGGAACGGCCAGGCGTACGTCGCCCCTGCCCTCGATCTCGAACACGGTCCCGAACCCGTCGGGACGAACGCCGCGCACGCGGTAGTCCGCACCCGAGAGCCCGTACGTCTTGACCCGCAGCCCCCGCTCCCGCGCCCGGCGCGCCAGCTCGGCGGCGCCCGGGTCGTCGGCGCAGGCGACGAGGAGCGAGCCGACCCGGTCGGCGAAGCGGGCGAAGCTGTCGTGGACGGCCCGCGGGTCGCCGTAGTTGTCGAGGTGGTCGGCCTCGACGTTGGTCACCACGGCGATGTCGGGGGCGAGCATGAGGAAGGACCCGTCGCTCTCGTCGGCCTCGGCCACGAACACCGTGCCGGAGCCGTCGTCGGCGCCGAGCCCGGTGGTGACGAGCTGGCCGCCCACGCAGTAGGACGGGTCGGCGCCGCACTTCTGCAGCGCCACGGTCAGCATCGACGTCGTGGTGGTCTTGCCGTGGGTGCCGGCGATGGCGACGGCCGTGCGCCCGGCCATGACCGAGGCCAGCGCGGCCGCCCGCGGGATGATGCGCAGCCCCTGCTTGAGCGCCTCGCCCAGCTCGGGATTGGAGTCGCGGATGGCGGTCGAGACGACCACGGTGTCGATGTCCCTGATGTGGGAGGCGGCATGCCCGATGTGGACATTGGCGCCCAGTTCGCGCAGCTCCGTGACCAGCTCGGAGCTTCGGGCGTCGCTGCCCGACACTCGCACGCCGCGCTTGAGCAGGATGCGCGCGATGCCGGACATGCCCGCGCCGCCGATGCCGATGAAGTGCACGCGTCCGAGATCTTCGACGCGGACGGGATCGACCAGCTTGACGAGGCTCATCGGGCTATCTCCAACACTTTCCTGGCCAGCATGATATCGGCGTCCTTGCGGCCCAGCCTGGAGGCGGCCTCCGACATGGCCGCGACCCGCTCGGGGTCGTGCAGAAGGGGCAGCACGGTGTGAATGATCCAATCGGGTGACAGGTCGGTGTCGTCGACCATCAGGCCACCGCCGCCGCGCACGATGCGCTCGGCGTTGATGCGCTGCTCGCCGTTGCCGTGGGGCAGCGGCACGTACGCGGCAGGCAGCCCCACGGCGGTCAGCTCGGCGCAGGTGAGCGCCCCGCTGCGGCACAACGCCAGGTCGGCGGCGGCGTAGGCGAGGTCCATGCGGTCGACGTAGGGCAGCAGGACGTACTGCGGGTCACCGGGCGGCGGCTCGTGCTCGACGGTGTTCTTCGGGCCGAGCACGTGGAGGACCTGCACGCCGGCCCGGCGCAGGGCGGGCGCGGCGGCGAGGGCGGACTGGTTGAGCGACCTGGCGCCCTGGGAGCCACCGAAGACCAGCAGCGTCGGCCGGTCGTTCTCCAGCCCGAACCAGGAGCGCGCCTTGTCGCCCATGGACAGCCGGTCGAGAGTGACGATCTCGCGGCGCAGCGGCGTGCCGATGAACTCGGCCCTCGGCAAGGCGCTGTCGGGGAACCCGGTGAACACGTGGTCGGTAAGCCGGGCCCCCAGCCGGTTGGCCAGGCCGGGGCGCGGGTTGGCCTCGTGGACGACGATCGGCAGGCCGCGCCGCTTGGCCGCGAGGTAGGCGGGCGTGGCGACGTAGCCGCCGAAGCCGACCAGGATGTCGGCCTCGACCCGGTCGAGCACGGCCGCCGCGGCGTTGATCGCCCCGGCCAGCCGGCCCGGCACGGTGAGCAGGCTCGGAGTGATCGTGCGCGGCAGCGGCACCGCCGGCACCAGCTCCAGTTCATAGCCCCTGGCGGGCACGAGACGCGTCTCCAGGCCGCGCTCGGTCCCCATGCAGGTGATGCCGATGCCGTGGTCAAGATGACGCAGCGCGTCCGCGAGGGCGAGCGCGGGCTCGATGTGCCCGGCCGTCCCCCCTCCGGCGAGGACCACCCTCATCTCGGTCACTCCCTAACGTGTCACTCGGCCTTTGGTAGTGCCCCCCAGGCCAAGCCAGCTTAGGGCCCTGGCGGCCGGTCCGGGTCCACGAGCCGCCCTGCGCGCGGAAAGGGCCTCCTTCGCGCCCGGCTCGCGCTTGGCGAACGACAGCAGCATGCCGAGCGCGGCCAGGGTGGGCAGCAGGGCGGAACCGCCGTACGAGACCAGCGGCAACGGGATGCCGGTGATCGGCAGGACGCCGAGCACGGCCCCCATGTTGACCGTGGCCTGCCCGACGATCCAGGCCACCATGGCGGCCGCGGCCAGGCGGATGAACGCGTCGTTGACGCGTACGGCGACGCGCAGCCCCGCGTATCCGAGGAGCCCGAACAGCGCGACGACCATCAGCGTGCCCATGAGGCCCAGCTCCTCGCCGAGGATGGCGAAGATGAAGTCGCTCTCGCCGTGGGGCAGCCAGCTCCATTTCTGCCTGCTGCTGCCGAGCCCGAGCCCGAACCAGCCGCCCGAGCCCATCGCGATCTGCCCCTGCACGGCTTGGTAGCCGTCGCCCTGCGCGTCGGCCCACGGGTTGAGGAAGGCGTCGATGCGCGCCATCCGGTACGGTTCCACCTTGATCATGATGACCGCGGCCAGCACCGCCAGTGCCATGAGCCCGCCGAACAGCTTGATCGGCGCCCCCACCACCCACAGCAGCGCCAGGAAGATCATGAACAGCACGAGCGTGGTGCCGAGGTCGCGGCCCAGCATGACGAGCACGGCCAGGATCGCCGTGCCGGGCATGAGCGGGATGAGCAGTTGCCGCCACTCGATCCGCCCCAGCCGCGCCCGCCTGGCCAGCAGGTCGGCCCCCCACAGCACGAGCCCGAGCTTGGCCGGCTCGGACGGCTGCATGTTGATCGGCCCGATGTAGATCCACCGCTGCGCGCCCAGCTCCTCGGAGCCGATGAACAGCACCATCACCAGCGCGATGATCGACAGCACCATCATCGGGTAGCCGACCCAGCGGAAGAACTTCACCGGCAGCCGCGAGCAGAGGTACATCACCGGCACGCCGATGGCGGCCGACACCGACTGCCTGAAGAACCACGAGAACGGGCTGCCGGTCTTCTGCAGCGCCTCGATGCTGGAGGCCGACAGCACCATCATCAGCCCCAGCGCGAGCAGCAGCGCGCTGCACATGATGATCAGGTAGTAGGTGGTCAGCGGCTTGTCGAGTAGCTCCTTCAGCGCGGCCAGCTGCTCGCGCAGCCAGCTCCCCGGCCCCTCGGCCGCCGGGCCGGGGCGGGCGCGCCGCTCCTCAGCGGTCGCGCTCACGCCGCCGCCTCAGCTCGTGCACGGCACGCGCGAAGGCCTCCCCTCGCGCGGGGTAGCCGGGGAACATGTCCAGGGAGGCCGCCGACGGTGAGAGCAGCACGGTGTCGCCCGGCGTGGCCAGGCGGGCCGCTTCTGTGACGACTTTGTCCATCGCACCAGTGTCCCGATCGGAGATGTCCACGACGGGGACATTCGGGGCGTGTCGCGCGATGGCTTCGGCGATCCGGGCGCGGTCCGCGCCGAGCAGCACGGCGCCGCGCAGCCTGGGGGCCGCCCGCCGGACGAGGTCGTCGACGTCGGCGCCCTTGAGCTGCCCGCCCGCCACCCACACGATCGACGGGTACGACGCCAGCGCCGCCGCGGCGGCATGCGGGTTGGTGGCCTTGGAGTCGTCGACGTAGTCGACCTCGCCGACCCGGTCGACGTGGGACAGGCGGTGGGGGTCGGGCTCGAACGCGCGCAGCCCGCGCGCCACCGCCTCCGCCGGCACGCCGAGCGCGCGGGCCAGGGCGGCCGCGGCCAGCGCGTTGGCCACGTTGTGGGGCGCGAGCGGGCGGACGTCCTCCAGCGTCGCCAGCTCCTCGGCCGCCTCCACCGGGTCGGCCACGAACGCCCGGTCGACCAGCAGGTCCTCCACCACCCCGAGCTGGCCGCGCGCGGGCGCCCGCAGCGTGAACCCGACGGCCCCCGGGTAGGGCCCGGCCAGCCGCGCGGCCTCCGGGTCGTCGGCGTTGTAGATCACCGTGCCGGCGCGTTCGTAGACGCGGCCCTTGGCGGCCGCGTAGGCCTCCATGGAGCCGTGCCAGTCGAGGTGGTCGGGGGCCACGTTGAGGATCGCCGCGGCGTGGGGGGCCAGGGTGGACGACCAGTGCAGCTGGAAGCTGGACAGCTCGACGGCCAGCGCGTCGTACGGCTCCCGCACGGCGTTGACGACCGGGACGCCCACGTTGCCGACGGCGACGGCCTTGAGACCGGCGGCCCGCAGGATGGAGGTGAGCATGCGTACCGCGGTGGTCTTGCCGTTGGTGCCGGTCAGCGCCAGCCACGGCGCGGCCTGGGCGGGGCGCAGCCGCCAGGCCAGCTCCACCTCGCCGACCACCTCCACGCCGGCCGCCGCGGCGGCGGCGATCAGCGGGTGGTGCGGCGGCCAGCCCGTGGTGACCAGGCGCGTGACGCCCGGAGGCAGCGCCGGCTCCCCGAACCGGGACTCGACGCCGACCCTGGCCAGCTCGGCCGCGGCGGCCAGCTGCCGCTCCCCCCGTACGGCCTCCACGACGACGACCCGCTCGCCGCGCTCGGCCAGCGCCCTGGCCACGGCGGTGCCGGACACGCCGAGCCCGGCCACGCAGGTGACGTCCATCAGCGCGGCATCCACTCGACGTAGAACAGGCCGAGCCCGAGCGCCGCGCAGAGCATGGCGATCAGCCAGAACCGGACCACGATCGTGGTCTCGGCCCAGCCCTTCAGCTCGAAGTGGTGCTGCAGCGGCGCCATCCTGAACACCCGTCTGCCGGTCATCTTGAAGAACCCGACCTGGATGATCACCGACAGCGTGATGATCACGCACAGCCCGGCGAGGATGATCAGGAGCAGCTGGGTACGGGTGGCGATGGCCAGGCCGGCCAGCACGCCGCCCAGGGCCAGCGAGCCGGTGTCGCCCATGAAGATGCGGGCCGGCGGGGCGTTCCACCACAGGAACCCGATGAGCGCCCCCAGCACCGAGGCGGCCACCACGGCCAGGTCGAGCGGGTCGCGCACCCAGTAGCAGTTGGGGCCGAGCTGGTCGATGCAGTTGTTGCGCAGCTGCCAGTTGCCGATCAGCACGTACGCCGCCAGCACCACGCCTGAGGCGCCGCTGGCCAGGCCGTCGAGACCGTCGGTGAGGTTCACCGCGTTGGAGAACCCGACGATCATGATGAGCACCCAGATGGTGAACCCGACGATGCCGATCGACGGCGGGCCGAAGTCGCGCAGGAACGACAGGCGGGTCTCGGCGGGGGTGATGCCGTAGACGTTGGGCTGGCGTACGACGAGGATGGCGAAGACCGCGCCGACGATGAGCTGGCCGAGGGCCTTGGCGCCGCTGCGCAGGCCGAGACTGCGCTGTTTGTAGATCTTGATGAAGTCGTCGAGGAAGCCGACCGCGCCGAGGCCCGTCATCAGGAACAGCACCAGCATGCCCGAGACGGTCGGCGGCGTGAGGGTGGCCAGGTGGGAGGCGCCGTAGGCGAAGAGCGCGGCCAGCACGAACACGGTGCCGCCCATGGTGGGGGTGCCGCGCTTGCCGTGGTGGCCGCCCTGCTGCAGCTCCTCGCGGATCTCCTGGCCGTAGCCGCGCCGCGAGAACAGCCGGATCGCCAGCGGGGTGCCCAGCATCGAGAGGATCAGGCCCACCGCGCCGGCGATGATGATGTTGGTCACTGGGCGGCACCTCCGAGCAGGAGCTCGGCCGTACGCTCCAGGCCCATCGCCCGCGGCCCCTTGATCAGCACCGCGTCGCCCGGCCGCAACCACCCGCCGAGCGTCGCGGCCGCCGCCTCGGCGTCGGGCACGTGCACGATCGGCGTCACCCCGCCGCCCGGCGGGTCGTCCGCCGCCCGGGCGGCGCTGTGGGCGCCTTCCAGGACCGGCTCGGCGTCGGGGCCGACCACGATCACGCCGGCCAGCCCGGCGCCGCCCGCCAGCCGGCCGGCCTCGGCGTTGAGCTCGGGCGCGTCGTCACCCATGTCGCGCATCGCCGCGATGACGGCGAACCGCCGCCGCCCCTTCCCCAGCACCGCGAACGTCTCGAACGCGGCCCGCATCGAGTCGAGACTGGCGTTGTAGGCGTCGTTGACGACCGTGACGCCGTCGGCGCGCTCGGTGACCTCCATCCGCCACCTGCTGCGCGCCGTCGCCTGCGACAGCTCCTCGGCGATGGTCACCACGGGCAGCCCCAGTTCGTACCCGGCGGCCGCGGCGGCCAGCGCGTTCTGGACCGCGTGCGCGCCGTGCAGGCGCAGCGACACGGGCGCGGCCCCGGACGGGGTGCGCAGCGTGAACGAGGCCCGCCCGCGGTCGTCCACGACGACGCCCTCCGCCCGGATGGCCGCGTCCTCGCCGTGCCCGAAGTAGGTGACCCGGGCGTCGGTGCGGGAGGCCATCTCGCGCACGTACGGGTCGTCGGCGTTGAGCACCGCCACCCCGGACCGCGGCAGCGCCTCCACCAGCTCGCCCTTGGCCTTGGCGATGGCCTCCTTGCCGCCGAACACGCCGATGTGGGCGGTGCCGACGTTGAGCACCACGCCGATCCTGGGCGGCGCGATGCGGGCGAGGTCCTTGATGTGGCCGAGGTTGCGCGCGGCCAGCTCCAGCACCATGAACCGGGTGGCGGCGTCGGCGCGCAGCACGGTCAGCGGGTGGCCGAGCTCGTTGTTGTAGCTGCCGACCGGCGCGATGGTGGGCCCGATGCGGCCGGTGAGCCGGGCCAGCAGGTCTTTGGTGGTCGTCTTGCCCGCCGACCCGGTCACGCCGATCACGGTGGCCTCCGGGAGCGCGGCGACCTGGGCGGCGGCCAGCTCGGCCAGCGCGACGGCGGCGTCCGGCACGATCACCGCGGGCGCCTCGACCGGCCGGGTGGCGAGCACGGCGACGGCTCCGGCGCGGATCGCCTGGACGGCGTAGTCGTGGCCGTCGACCCGCGCGCCCCTGAAGGCGGCGAACAGCGATCCCGGCTCCGCGGCGCGCGAGTCGATCACGACGGGGCCGCGCACCACGGCACGCGGGTCGGCCATGCCCGACAGGGCGCCGGAGGTTATCTCGGCGATCCTGGCCAGAGGCAACGGGATCATCAGTGCTTCCTGCTTTCCGTGCTTTCCTTGCGTGCGTGGATCGCCTCGGCGACCACCTCGCGGTCGTCGAAGGGGATCACCTCGCCTGAGACGTACTGGCCCTGCTCGTGACCCTTGCCCGCGACGACGATGACGTCGCCGCGCCCGGCCTGGGCGATCGCCAGGCCGATGGCGGCCGCGCGGTCGGGCTCAATGATCACATGAGCGCGGTCGTGCTGCGGAACGCGAAGCGCTCCTTCCATCATCGTCGCGAGGATGGCGAGCGGATCCTCCGAGCGGGGATTGTCGTTCGTGAAGATTGCCACATCCGCCAGCCGCGCGGAGATTTCACCCATGATAGGGCGTTTGCCCTTGTCGCGGTCGCCGCCGCAGCCGAGCACGATCACGAGCCGGCTCGCGGTGACCTCCCGCAGCGACCGCAGCACCGACTCCACGGCGCCGGGTTTGTGCGAGTAGTCGACGATCGCCTGGAACTCCTCCTCGGCGCCCGTGACGCGCTGCATGCGGCCGGGGACGCCGGTGAGGGTGCCGACGCCGTGGACCGCCGTCTGCAGCGGCACCCCGGCCTCCACCAAGGTGACGATCGCGCCCAGCGCGTTGGCGACGTTGAACGGGCCGGGCAGCGCGATCTGCGCGTCGGCCTCCACCCCGCCGGGCCCGACCACCCGGAACGCGCTGCCGTCGGCGCCGAGCCGGACCTCCAGCGCCCGCCAGGCCGCCTCCGGGTCGCCCTGCGCCGAGAACGTGGTCATCGGCACCTTGGCCAGGCCCAGCAGCTCGCGCCCGTACCGGTCGTCGAGGTTGGTCACGCCGACCCGGCTCAGCTCGGGCTGGAACAGCCGCGTCTTGGTGGCGAAGTAGTCGTCGAAGTCCTTGTGGAAGTCGAGGTGGTCCTGGGAGAGGTTGGTGAACAGCGCCACGTCGTAGTAGACGCCGTCGACGCGGCCGAGGGCGAGCGCGTGGCTGGAGACCTCCATGGCCGCCGCGGTCACGCCCTTCTCCCGCATGAGGGCGAACAGACCGTGGAGCGCCGGCGCCTCGGGCGTGGTGAGCGTCGGCTGGAAGCGCAGATCGGCCGCGTGGATCTCGACGCCGCCCACCAGGCCCGTCGAGTGACCGGCCGCCCGCAGGCCGGCCTCCAGCATGAACGTGGTGGTGGACTTGCCGCTGGTGCCGGTCACGCCGAGGATCTGGAGGTCGTGGGCCGGCTGGCCGTACACCCAGGACGCGATCTGCCCGAGCAGGGCGCGCGGGTCGGGCACGATCAGCACCGGCAGGCCGGTGGCCGCGGCGGCGGCGCGGCCCTCGCGGTCGGTGAGGACGGCCACGGCGCCGCCGGCCATCGCCTCGGCGGCGAAGTCGGCGCCGTGTGCCCGGCTGCCGGGCAGGGCGACGTACAGGTCGCCGCGCCGGACGTCACGGGAGTCGATCGTGACGCCGGTCAGGGCGGCGTGAGGCGACCGCGACGTGCCGGAATCGGCGTCGAGCATGGTCGCGAGCCCGGTCAGAGGCCGGGGCGGGCTGGTCGTGGGACGCATAGACGACGGGGGACGCACGGCGAGAGCGTACCTTCCCTGGTCACTGTCCGGCGCGCGTACGCACCGGAGGCGCGACGGAGCCTGTGGGAGGAATCTTCTTGCTCTTGATGGCGAACGTCATCACATCCTTGAACACCGGGGCCGCCAGCTGCCCGCCGAAGTGGCCGTTCTTGGGGTTCTGCAGGACCGACAGCACCACCAGCCGGGGCTTGTCGGCCGGGCTGAACCCGACGAACGACGCGGTGTAGCCGTCGTAACGGCCGAGTTCGGCATCGTAGCGGTTGGCCGTGCCGGTCTTGCCCGCCACCCGGTAGCCGGGGATGGCGGCCAGCTTGCCGGTGCCCTCCTCGCCCACCGCGCTCTCCAGCATCGTCGTGATCTCCTTGGCCGTCGTCTCGCTCACCACTCTGGTCTGCTTACCTGCGGGAGCGGGTACGAACCTGCCGCTCGCGTCCGTCGCGCCGGCCACGATCTGCGGCTCGATCTTGACGCCGCCGTTGGCGATCGCCTGGTAGACGCTGGCCATCTGCAGCGCCGTCACCGACACGCCCTGGCCGTAGGCGACCGTGCAGCTCTGGCTGCCCGACCACTTGCGGTAGTCGGGCAGCAGGCCCGCCTCCGCGCCGGGCACGCCGCCGCCCGGCCTGGCGCCGAACCCGAACGCCTTCAGCATGGTGTACAGCTTCTCGCTGCCGATCCGGCGGGCGGCCATGATCGTGGCCACGTTGCTGGACTCGGCCACCGCCTGGCGGAACGTCATCGCCTGGGACGCGTGCGCGTGCGAGTCCTTCAGCACCTGGTCGGCGCACCTGATCCGGTCGGGCACCTGGAACACCGTGTCCGCGGTCACCACCTTGGCCTCCAGCGCGGCGGCCGCGGTGATCACCTTGTTGGTGCTGCCCGGCTCGAACACGTCGGCGGCCGCCCGGTTGACATATCCAGACTCGGGAGACTTGCGCCAGTTGTTCAGGTCGAGTTCCGGGGCGTTGGCCATGGCGATGATCTGCGCGGTCTGCACGTCCATGACGATCACCGTGCCGCTGTCCGCCCCCGACTTCCGCACCTGCTCGCCGATCGACTTCTGGGCGGCCCACTGGATGTCGCGGTCGATCGTCAGGCGGACGTCCCGGCCGTCCACCGGGGCGGTGCGCTGGCTGCTGGTCATGGGGATGCGCTGGCCGTCGCGGCCCGTCTCGACGCGCTGCTCGCCGTCGTGGCCGGCCAGCAGGCTGTTCCTGGCCTGCTCGACACCGGCCAGCCCCTTGCCCTCGTCGCCGACGAACCCGATGAGGCTGCCCGCCAGGTCGCCGGCCGGGTAGAGCCTGCGGTAGGTCTTCTTCGCGGTCAGCGCGGGCACGCCGACCTGCACCAGGCGGGTGGCGACGACCGGGTCGACGTCCCTGGCCAGGAGCTGGTAGCGGGTGTCGGTCCTGGCCAGCTTCGTGGCGATCTCCTGCTCGGGCTTGCCCAGCTGCGCGGCCAGGACCTTCGTGACCTCCGCACGCACCTCGGGCTTGACCTTCGAGGGATCGATGGCCACCTCGCGGGCCTCGACGGTCTGGGCCAGCTCGTGGCCGTTGACATCGGTGATCGAACCGCGTTTTGCGGGGATCGTCACGATGTGGCGGCGCTGGTCGGCGGCGGCGGCCTCGTACACCTTGGAGTCCAGGCCCTGCATCTGGATCAGGCGGCCGGCGAAGATCGACAGCACGAACGTCATGCCGATCAGGCCGATGTTGATCCGCCGGCGCGGGCTGCCCAGGCGCAGCACCAGCGGCGGGCGGGGCGGCCGCGGCGGCGTGGGCGGCCGCCGGCCCGGCCCCCGGGGTGGCGGCACGTCTCCGCCGCGACGCGCCGCCACCCGCTCACGGCCCCGCGCCGCCTCGGGCCGGGACGCCCCGGCCTGCGTACGGCGCGACGGCCCGTCCTCCTGCCGGCCCCGGACCCGTGGCTCGTCGTCCCGCCTGGCCCGCTGCCGGACGTCCTCCTGCCGCCCCCGCAACCGCGGCTCGCCGTCCCGCCCCCGCGAACGATCATCGTCGGGCCCGGAGGCCGGGCTCCTTCGAGGGCGGTCGGCGTCGTCACGTCCCGACGCCGACCCCCCTCGCCGGCGCTCGGCGTCGTCGCGGGCCGGCGTGATCCGGGGGTGGCCGTTCGC
>DASUCK010000702.1:0-4490 GCA_036276095.1 Nonomuraea sp.
GACCGGGAGCAGCCTCCCGCCGCCGAGCCGCAGCGGCCCGGCCAGCGGCAGCGTCCCGCTCAGCCGCAGCGGCAGGCCGCCGAGCGGCGCAAGGCCAAGCCTCAGCCCGTCGCCGCGGCCGCCGACCCCGACGCGGCCACCGTCCAGGCCCCTCTGCCGCAGCGCCAGCCCGCCGCGGCCGCCAACCTCGCCGACCTCGTCGAGCCGGCCAAGCGCGCCACCCCCGCCCAGCCCGACATGGCCGAGCAGCGCACCGTGACGTTCGCGGCCCCGACGCCCGACGTGATGAGCATCCTGGGCGCGGGCGCCCAGCCGGTGCCCGCCGCGCGCCCCGAGCCGACGCCCACCACCCGCCCGCAGCCGGCCGTGAGCAGCAACGCGTTCCCCGGCGGCTCCTATCCCGCGACGCCGGCCGCCTCCGCCGCCCAGGCCAACAGCGGCGCCTTCCCGGTCTCCCCGCCCCTCGGCACCGGATCCTCGTTCCCGGCCGCCGGTCCCACGTCCAGCGGCTCGTTCCCGGCCGCACAGCCGGCGCCGATCCACGGCGCGCCGACGAGCGACCCGTTCCCGGCCTACACCAACGCGGCCGACCCGCTGGAGACGACCCGGACCGGCCCGCGCACTCCGGCCACGCCGAGCGCGTCCGGCTCCTGGCCCGCCGTCGGGACGGCCGACATCCTCGACGACCCGACCCCGGCCCCGTCTCCCTCCCCGGCCCCCTCCTCGTACGCCTCCGGCAGCTCGTGGCCGGCGTTCGAGCAGCCCGCCCGCTCGTCCTACCCGGCCTCGTACGAGGTCCGCACCGGCTGGGCCGTGGCCGACGACTCCGAACCGCTGCCGAACACCACGAGTGCCACGGGCACCCCGACCACGCCGAGCCGGGCGGTCTCGGCCTACGACGACGTGCTGTCGGCGTCCACGCCGCAGTCCTCGTTCCCCGCGTACGAGACGGGCGACATCACCACCGCGCCCGGTGTCGCGTGGCCGGAGCCGCCGGCCGCGAACGGCTCGCAGGCGAATCTGCCGGCCGCCGGGTACGGCGGCACGGACATGTTCGGGAACACGACGCCGCCGCAGCCGTCGAACGGCCGCCGCCGGCCCTCGGACAAGGATCATCCGCACGACTACTACCGTTGATCCCTACCGCTACTACCGCTGATCCCTACCGCCGTTCCAGGCATGGTCGTTTCGCTCCGCCGCCGGTTCCCGCCCGGCGGCGGAGCCGTTTCCGGGCGGATGCCGGGCGAGCGGGCGGCTCGGTGACCCCTGCCTGGGGATGGGAGGCTTCCGCGGCGCTGTGGGGAAAGCGGGAGCCCGGGGCGACGCGGGGAGGGCGTGCTCGGCGTCCGGCGGGCGGGGTTCACTTGTGCGTAAAACCCGTGTGATGCGCCGCTAAAGCGAGGTCGGTGGAGCACTAGGGTTTGCTGCATGTTCCGCGACACGCTGAGTACCCGGTTGACCACTTTGCGGCACGATGTGCCGTCCTCGCTGGTGGTCTTCCTCGTCGCCGTGCCCCTGTCGCTGGGCATCGCGATGGCGTCCGGCGCGCCGCTCGCCGCCGGGCTGATCGCCGCCGTGGTGGGCGGGATCGTGGGTGGCGCGCTCGGCGGGTCGGCCGTGCAGGTGAGCGGTCCTGCCGCCGGCTTGTCGCTGGTGGTGGTGGATCTGGTGCAGACGTACGGATGGCGGGCCACCTGCATGATCACCCTGCTGGCGGGAGCCGTGCAGCTGGTGCTGGGGGTGTTCAAGGCGGCCAGGGCGGCGCTCGCGGTGTCGCCGGCGGTCATCCACGGCATGCTCGCGGCGGTCGGCGTGATCATCGCGTTGTCGCAGCTGCACGTGGTGCTGGGCGGCAGCTCGCAGCGTTCGGCCGTGGCCAACCTGATCGAGCTGCCCGGCCAGATCATGGACCTCCACGGTCACAAGGTCACGGTCGGGCTGCTCACGATCAGCGTCCTGGTGGTGTGGACGCGGCTGCCGCGCCGGGTCAAGGCGGTGCCGGCGCCGCTGGCCGCGCTGGTGGTGGCGGCGGTCACGGCGTGGGGGTTCGGCTGGGACGTCACGCGCGTCGACCTGTCCGACAGCGTCACCGAGTGGGCGTTCCCGGTGCTGCCGCAGGGCGACTGGCATCTGGTGGTGTCGGCGGTGCTGCTGGTGGCGCTGCTCGCGGGCTGCGAGTCGCTGCTGTGCTGCGTGGCGGTCGACGGCCTGCACGGCGGCCGCCGGGCCGACCTCGACCAGGAGCTGACCGGCCAGGGTGTGGCGAACATGGTCTCCGGCGCGCTCGGCGGGCTGCCGGTCGCCGGGGTGATCGTGCGGAGCACCGCGAACGTGCGGGCGGGGGCGCGTACGCGGGCGTCGACGATCCTGCACGGGGTGTGGGTGCTGGTGTTCGCGGTCGGGTTCGGCTCGACGATCCAGCTGATCCCGATCGAGGCGCTGGCGGCGCTGCTGGTGTTCATCGGCGTGCAGATGGTCAACCTGGGCCACGTGAAGAAGGTGCACGGCCACGGCGAGGTGCCGGTGTACGTGGTGACGCTGGTAGCCGTGATCCTGCTCGGCCTGGCCGAGGGCGTGCTGGCGGGGCTGGCGCTGGCCGTGCTGCTGGCGTTGCGGCGCCTGACGTGGGTCACCGTGCTGAAGCGGCGGCACAAGGACGGCCGGCTGCACGTGACGGTCTCGGGGTCGCTGACGTTCCTGGGCGTGCCGCGGCTGACGCACGAGCTGCGGACGGTCCCCGCCGGCACCGCCGTCGACCTCGACCTGAACATCGACTTCATGGACAACGCGGCCTTCGAGGCCCTGCATTCGTGGCGGCTCGACCACGAGCGCATGGGCGGCACGGTCGTCATCGACGAGCTGCACGACGAGTGGTACACGCTGGCGGCCAGCGGGGCGCGCATGTTCCCGGTGAAGTCGCCCCCGGTGGCGCCGGACCGCTGGTGGCTGCCGTGGGCCCACCGGCGGCGGGGCCCGGAGCAGCGTACGGTGGTCTCCAACGGCGCCACCACGCAGGTGGAGTGCCAGCTGACGGCGGGGGCGCGCGAATACCACCGGCGTACGGCGCCGCTGGTGAAGCCCATCTTCTCGGAGCTGGCCCGCAAGCAGCAGCCGTCGCACCTGTTCATCACCTGCGCCGACTCCCGCATCGTGCCGAGCCTGATCACCGCCAGCGGCCCCGGCGACCTGTTCACGGTGCGCAACATCGGCAACCTCGTGCCGCGCCGGGGCTCCGAGCCGCACGACGACTCGGTGGTGGCCGCGATCGAGTACGCGACGCAGGTGCTCGGCGTGCACACGATCACCGTGTGCGGCCACTCCGGGTGCGGCGCGATGGCCGGGGTGCTGAGCGCGGGCGTGGGCGCGGGCAGCCTGCCGGGGCTGCGGCGGTGGCTGCGACACGGCAACCACAGCCTGGCCACGTTCATCGAGACCGAGGGCGACCGGCTGCACGGCGGCGCCCTCGACGTGCTCTGCCGGGTCAACGTGCAGCAGCAGCTGGAGAACCTGCGTACGTACCGGAAGGTCGACGAGCAGGTCAGGGCCGGGAAGCTGGAACTGGTGGGGTTGTTCTTCGACATCGCGACGGCCAGGGTGCACCTGGTGCCGCCGCTGCGCTCTACGCCCTTGGTGAAGACGTCCGAGTGGAGGGTGGTCGCGGGCGAAGAATGAGCTCATGAGAGTTCTGGTCTTGGGCGGTTCTGGGTTCCTGGGGCGGGCCGTGGTGGTGGAGGCGCTGGCCCGGGGGCATGCGGTCACGACGTTCAACCGGGGGCGCAGCGGGCCCGACGTGCCCGGGGTGGAGGCCGTCCGCGGCGACCGCGAGTCGGCGGGCGACCTCGCGCGGCTGGTCGAGGGCCGGTCATGGGATCTCGTGGTCGACACCTCGGGCTACGTGCCGCGGGTGGTGGGGGCGTCGGCGCGGGCGCTGTCGGGGCACGCGGCGACGTACGCGTTCGTGTCCACGATCTCGGCCGTCGACGGCTTCCCCGGCAAGCCGGTCGGCGACGACGCCGCGCTCTGGCCGTGCCCGCCCGACGCCGGGCCGGGCGACGGCGACTACGGCGTGCTCAAGGCGGGTTGCGAGCGGGCGGTGGAGCACGGGTTCGACGGCGCCGTGCTGGTCGTCCAGCCGGGCATCATCCTGGGGCCGTACGAGGACGTGGGGCGGCTGCCGTGGTGGCTGACCAGGATCGCGCGGGGCGGGCGGGTGCTGGCTCCGGGCGATCCGGACGCGCCGCTGCAGTTCGTGGACGTGCGCGACCTGGCCGTGTTCACGCTCGACCAGGGCGAGCGTGGCACGGCCGACCGGTTCGTGGTGACCGGGCCGGTGGGGCAGACCACGTTCGGGGAGTGGCTGGGAGCCTGCCGGGAGGCCACCGGGTCGGGCGCGGAGCTGGTGTGGGTCGACAGCGCGTTCCTGGCCGAGCAGGGGGCGGGGGTGTTCGTGGAGCTGCCGCTGTGGGGCGGGCCGCCGTCACCCGAGATCG
>DASUCK010000703.1:0-28983 GCA_036276095.1 Nonomuraea sp.
CGCGACGGGCTCGCCGGGGGCGTCCGGCGCGTCCGGCACGCCCGACACCGACACGCCGACCAGCACGACCGAGGTCGACGTCGAGCGCGACGGCATGGAGCCGGCGACCGTGACGGGCGTCCGGTACACCGCCCACGACACCTACGACCGCCTGGAGATCACCCTTGACGGCGACATCCCGGGATACAACGTGAAATGGGTGGACGAGTTCGTCCAGGACGGCTCGGGGCGGCCCATCGACGTACGCGGGGGCGCGTACCTGCAGCTCACGCTCTTCCCCGCGCACGCCCACGACGAGGGTGGCCGCCCCACCTGGACGGGCGGCCCGGTCTACCCGGCCGACCTGCGCAACCTCACCGACGTCGTGCGCACCGGCGACTTCGAGGGCCGCGTCGGCATCGGGCTCGTGCTGGCCCGGCAGGCGGCGTTCCAGCTCAGGGAGCTGTCCGGCACCGGGCCCGACCGGCTGGTGCTCGACGTGGCACACTGAGCGTCGTGGTGAGAATGATCGAGGGCGCGACACGCATCCCCGTGCCCGGCGGCAAGCTGATCGACGAGCACGTCGGCCGGGTCAACAGCGGCGACGAGGCGGTCTCCATCGCCCACATGGTCGCGCCGCCGGGCTGGGCCGAGCCGCCCCAGACACCGTCGTTCACCGAATACACCGTGGTGCTGCGCGGCACCGTGATCGTCGAGCACGACGGCGGCGCCACGGAGGTCGCGGCCGGGCAGTCCGTGGTGACCGCGCCGGGCGAGACCGTCCGCTACCGCGTCGGCCCCGACGGCGCCGAGTACATCGCCGTCTGCCTGCCCGCCTTCGCCCCTGAGAACGCGGGTCGCGACGCTGAGAGCGCGGGCCCCGACCCGCATATCATGGGCGGATGAGCCCCACGCTTGACGACATCCGGCAGGCTCCCAAGGTGTTGCTGCACGATCACCTCGACGGCGGGCTCCGCGCCGAGACGATCGTCGAGCTCGCTCAGGAGACCGGCTACGATCGGCTGCCCACCCACGATCCCGACGACCTGCGCCAGTGGTTCGAGGAGGCGTCCGACTCGGGGTCGCTCGAACGCTACCTGGAGACGTTCGACCACACCGTCGGCGTCATGCAGACCCGCGACGCGCTCGTGCGCGTGGCCGCCGAGTGCGCCGAAGACCTCGCCGCCGACGGCGTCGTCTACGCCGAGGTGCGCTTCGCGCCCGAGCAGCACACCACCGCGGGGCTGAGCCTCGACGAGGTCGTCGAGGCGGTGCTCGACGGGTTCCGCCAGGGCTCGGAGGGCCGCGGCGTCCGCGTCGGCACCCTCCTCACGGCGATGCGCCACCAGGCCCGCTCCATGGAGATCGCCGAGCTGGCCGTACGCTACCGCGACGTCGGCGTGGTCGGCTTCGACATCGCCGGAGCCGAGGCCGGATACCCGCCCACCCGCCACCTCGACGCGTTCGAATACCTGCAGCGGGAGAACGCCCACTTCACCATCCACGCCGGCGAGGCGTTCGGACTGCCGTCGATCTGGCAGGCCATCCAGTGGTGCGGCGCCGACCGGCTCGGCCACGGCGTGCGCATCATCGACGACATCACGGTCGCCGGCGACGGCTCGGCCAAGCTGGGGCGCCTCGCGGCCTACGTCCGCGACAAGCGCATCCCGCTGGAGATGTGCCCGACGTCCAACCTGCAGACCGGGGCCGCGCCGTCCATCGCCCAGCACCCGATCGGGCTGCTGCGCCGGCTCCACTTCCGCGTCACGGTCAACACCGACAACCGCCTGATGAGCCGCACGAGCCTGTCGCGGGAGTTCGCCAAGCTGGTCGAGGCCTTCGACTACGACTGGGACGACCTGCAGTGGTTCACGGTCAACGCGATGAAGTCGGCGTTCATCCCGTTCGACGAGCGGCTGGCGTTGATCAACGGCCGCATCAAGCCCGGCTTCGCGCAGCTCAAGTGGCAGCCGTGAAGCAGGTCTACCGCTCCAAGACCGCGTTCGTGATGGCGTGGGTGTGGCTGGCGTTCGTGGCGTTCAACGTCTACGACCTGATCAGCAAGTACAACGGCAAGCCGGCGCTGGTGGCGCTGGCCGTGCTGGTGGCGCTGACCGCGCTGGTCTACGTCATCGCGCTGCGCCCGGCGACCGTGCTCACGGAGACGGAGCTGGTGGCGCGCAACCCGCTGCGCACCTCGCACGTGACGTGGGCGGCGGTCGACGACGTGACCGTGTCCCACTCCATCGGCGTCCACCACGGCGGCGATCGGGTGCTGCGGCTGTGGACGCCGATGGCCGGCGCCAGAGAGCGGGCCAGGGCGCGGCGGCGCGGTATGCCGGCCCGGCCGCGCGGGCGGCTGCGCGCCGAGCCGGTGCTGAGCAAGGGGGAGCAGGCGGCGCAGGAGGCGTTCGCGGGCAAGACCCACGCCGACTGGGTGGGCGACCAGATCCGCGAGCGGGCCGAGTCGGCCCGCCTCCGCAAGGAGGAGGCGGCGCCGGTCCGCACGGTGTGGGCCTACGACTCGCTCGCGGCGCTGGCGCTCGCGGCGGTGCTGGTCGTCGTGGCGATCGTCATTCCCTGATCTTCCGGGAGGCGGCGAACTTCGCCATGCCGGCCTGGGCGATGCCCGACTCCTCGACCTCGCGGGCGGCCGCGTTCTCGGCGGTGAAGGCCCGTTCGACGTCCTCCAGCGGGGGGCGCAGGAGCGACAGGTGTACCGCCGTGGCCGTGCCGGGACGCGTCCAGTGGTGGATGCGGTCGATCGCCGAGGCCACCAGCTTGTCCGGCGCGACGATCTCGTCCAGGAGGCCCGCAGCGAGGGCGTCCTGGGCGGCGAGCCGGACCGAGTCCAGTACCAGCCGTATCGCCCTGGCGCCGGCGAGGCGGCGCAGCAGGTGGCTGCTGGCGTTCGAGATCGACAGGCCGATGTGGTTCTCCGGGAAGAAGTACTCGGCCGACGGCGCGCCGAGGCGGGTGTCGAAGCACAGCGTCCACTCGGCCGCGCCGCCCACGGCCAGGCCGTTGACCGCGGCCACGACCGGGACACGGGTCTCCAGCACGGCCCTGGTCATGTCGTGGAAGCTCTCCACCTCCGCGAAGAGCGACTTGCCCGCGGCCTCGGTGAGGTCCTCGCCGGCGGAGAACGCGCGTCCGGTGCCGGTGACCACGATGCCCTTGACGCGGGCGCCGTCCCCGTGGGCGCGGACGGCCGCGGCGAGGTCACGGCGCATGGCGGCGGTGAGGGCGTTGAGCTTCTCGGGGCGCGTGAGCGTGATCAGCGCCACCTCGTCGCGTTCTGTTACCTCGATCATCTTTTCTCCTGCTCGACGGCGATGGCGGGGGCGGCGCGCTGGTCGGGCCGCCGCAGGTGGCGTTTCTCGATACGGGAGGACGGGGTCAGCGTGAACCCGGCGACGAACTCCACGAACGCCGGGATCTTGAAGCGCGCCAGGCGCCGACGGGCGTGCTCGATCACGCTCATGGCCGTGGCCCGGTCCGGGGTGTGGCCGGGGCGGAGCTGGAGGAACGCCTTCGGCAGCTCGCCCCACAGGTCGTCGGGGACGGGCACCAGGGCCGCGTTCAGCACCGCCGGATGCTGGGTGAGCACGCTCTCGACCTCGGCGCAGGAGATGTTCTCGCCGCCGCGGCGGACCATGTCCTTGATCCGGCCGGCGTGCTTGATGCGGCCGCGGGCGTCGCGGACGCCGAGGTCGCCGGTGTGGTACCAGCCGCCGCGGAAGGCGTGCTCGGTGGCCTCGGGATGGTTCCAGTAGCCCTTCATCATGGGGGTGCCCCTGACCAGGATCTCGCCGGTCTCCTCGTCGAGCGTCACTTCCTTGCCGGGCGGCGGGTGGCCCATCGCGCCGGTGCCCACCGTGTCGTCCTCGTCGACGGGGGACAGCAGGTCGGGGCCGCTCTCGGTGGAGCCGTACAGCTCGCGCCAGGGGGCGCCCCAGCGCTCCTCGAACTCCCGATGCAGGTCGGGGCGGATGCCGGAGCAGAGCACCAGGCGCATGCGGTGGTCGCGGTCGCCGGGCGCGGGCGGCTGCTTGTGCAGCAGGAGCGGCATCGTGCCCAGCACGTACGTGAGCGTCGCCCCGTGCTCGCGCACCGCGGGCCAGAAGCCGGAGGCGGAGAAGCGGGGGAGGACGACCAGGGGGATGCCGCCGACGAGGCACATGAGGGCGGCCCACTGGGGGTCCATGTACGAGAACGCCTGGGTCATCAGCATGACGTCGTCGTCGCGGACGCGTACGTGGTCGGCGGCGAGGCGGGCGGTGGCGAGCCAGTACTCGTGGGTGAGCAGGCAGGCTTTGGGGAACCCGGTAGTCCCCGACGTGTACTGAAAATTCGCGACATCGCCGGGCTTGACATTGACCGGTCGCGGCGACGCCGAGGACTCCAGCGTGTCGAAGACGTACACCGTGCCCGGGATGTGCGGGGCGTGCTCGGCGGTGGTCAGCGTGGCGACGGCGCCCGAGTCCCGCAGGACGTGCTCCAGGTCGGCGTCCCGGTAGCGGACGTTCACCGGCACGGTGATCGCGCCCGCCTTCAGGATCGCCAGCCAGCTCAGCGGCCAGCCGGCCACGTTGTCCATCATGATCGCCACCCGGTCGCCCGGACGGACGCCCTTGTCGGCCAGCGCCGCCGCCAGCCGGTCGGTCCGCGCGTCGGCCTCCTCGAAGGAGAGCGAGGTGCCGGTGAAGCGGAGGAACTCGCGGCGGCCGTACTTCTCAGCGGCGTGCCTCAGCAGGTCGGGGATCGTTTCTGGCATCCGGCGGCTCCCAGGGGAAATCGGGCAGGAGGGAGAGGTCGGGGGTCGCGACGACCCGTACGGAGGCGCGGACGGCGGCCAGTCCGATCGCCACGAACTCGGCGCACACCTGTTCCAGCGTGGCGTCCCCGTCGGGGCGGTACCACTCGCTGGTGCCGGTGCACATGGACATCAGGGCCAGGCGGGTCAGCCGCTGGTCGGCGATGGCGAAGACGCCCTCGGCGACGCCGTCGGCGAGGGCGTGCCTCCAGTGGTCCTCGTACGCGTCCCGCAGGGCGATGATCTCGTCGCGGGCGGCGGAGCCGGGGGTCAGGGAGCGGAGCTCGCCGTCCATGACCCGGGTGGTCATCGGGCCGAGGGCGTGGGCGGCGGTGAGCGAGCCGATGAGCAGGGCGAGCCGGTCGGCCGGGCTCCGGACGCCCTTGAGCATGCGCTCGGTCGCCTCGATGAGCCCCTGCTGAGCCACCCGCATGAGGTCGGCCAGCAGCGCCTCCTTGCTGGACACGTGGTGGTAGATGCCGGCGTTGGTCATGCCGACCTGCCGGGCCAGGTCGCGGATGCTCGTGGCGGCGTAGCCCTGGCGGGCGAACAGCAGCACCGCCGCCGTCCTGATCCGCCGGTTCGCGTCCGTCTCCATGAGCTCCTACCGAACGTTCGGTCGCAATGCTCCCGAAAAATTATCCCATTCTGCCCAAAATCGCCATAGGTTGACTCTGGCGCCGTGTCAGGGGCTCGGCGTACGAGGCCCCCCGGCGGCGGCCTGGGTGCCCCGCTGCCGCCCAACCGCTGCACCGCGCCCGCCTTGGGACACCGACCTGCGGTTGGCCTGGCCGACCGCACCACAACCCCTGCCGCCAGGGCGGAAGGCTAGAGGCCCAGGGCGGTGGTCAGGTCGGTTCTGAGCGTTTCGAGGGCCTTCGTGGCGTGGGTGCGGGCCTCCGCCACGTCGTCCGTCACCGGCACCACCACTTCCAGGTAGCACTTCAGCTTGGGTTCCGTGCCGGAAGGGCGGACCACGACGCGGGCGTTTCCGGACAGGCGGAAGCGCAGGCCGTCTGTGGGCGGCAGGCCGCCCTCGCCCTTGGCCAGATCGTCCACGGAGCGGACCTCGCGGCCGCCCAGCCGCGCCGGCGGTGCGGTGCGCAGGCGGGTCATGGCCGCGCGGATCAGGGACAGGTCGCGTACGCGGAAGGACAGCTGCGAGGTGGCGTGCAGGCCGTAGCGGCGGGCCTGGTCGTCGAGCAGGTCCAGGAGCGTGCGGCCGGAGCGCCTGGCGGCGGCGGCGATGGCGGCCATGGTCAGGGCGGCGCCGATGCCGTCCTTGTCGTGGACGGGGAGGCCGGCGTCGGAGCCGACGCTGTAGCCGATGGCCTCCTCGTAGCCGAAGACCAGGCCGGGGCCGGCCTTGGTGATCCATTTGAACCCGGTCAGCGTCTCGCCGTAGCGGACGCCGTGGGCTTCGGCGATCTTGCCGAGGAGGGTGGAGGAGACGATCGTGGTGGCGACCATGCGGTCGCCGGTGGTGTGGGTGATGACGTGTTCGGCCAGCAGGGCGCCGACCTCGTCGCCGGTCAGCATGCGGCAGCCGCCGTCCGGCAGCGGTACGCCGACCGCGCACCTGTCGGCGTCGGGGTCGTTGGCGAGCACCAGATCGGCGCCCGTCTTGGCGGCCAGCGCGACGGCGAGGTCCATCGCGCCCGGCTCCTCGGGGTTGGGGAAGGAGACGGTGGGGAAGTCGGGGTCGGGCGCGCGCTGCTCCTCCACCGCCATCGGGCTCTCGAACCCGGCGGCCAGGAACGCGCCCGTCAGCGTGGCCGCCCCGACCCCGTGCAGCGGCGTGTACGCCACCCGCAGCTCCCTGGCGTCTCCCAGCGGCAGCGACATGAGGGCGTCGAGGTAGTCGTCGACGATGCCCTCGCCCAGCTCCGTCAGCGTGCCGGGACCGTCGAGAGGCAGCCGGTCGACCGGGCCGACCTCCTCGATGGCGGCGGAGATGTCGGCGTCGACCGGCGGCACGATCTGGGAGCCGTCGCCCCAGTAGACCTTGTAGCCGTTGTCTCGTGGCGGGTTGTGGCTGGCCGTGACCGTCACTCCCGCGTCGGCCCCGAGCCGGCGGACGGCGAACGCCAGCACCGGCGTGGGCAGCGGGCACGGCAGCAGCGAGGCGTGCAGGCCGGCCCCGGTCAGCACGGCCGCGGTGTCGCGGGCGAAGACATCGGACTTGTGGCGGGCGTCGTAGCCGATGACGACGTGCTTGCCGGGGCCGAGGACGCGGGCCAGACCGGCGGCGGCCCGCATGACGGTGACCCGGTTCATGCGGTTGGGGCCGGCGCCGAGCTCGCCGCGCAGGCCGGCCGTGCCGAACTCCAGCCTGGCTCCGAAGCGGTCGCGCAGGCCGTCGAGGTCGCCGGAACCGAGGAGGCCGGACAACTCGGCGCGCGTGTCGGGGTCGGGGTCCTGCGCCATCCAGGCCCGAGCCTCCTCCAGCAGCTCCGCGGCGCCGGGGCGGGGCTCGGGGCTCACAGCCGGTCCACCACCTTGGCCAGGAGGACCCCCATGCGGGCCGCCGTCGCCCGGCCGACCTCCAGCACCTCCTCGTGGTTGAGCGGCTCGCCGGACAGCCCGGCGCCCGGGTTGGTGACCAGGGAGACGCCCAGCACCTCCAGGCCGGCCTCGCGGGCGGCGATGGCCTCCAGGACGGTGGACATGCCCACCATGTCGCCCCCGAGCGTGCGCAGCATGCGGATCTCGGCCGGCGTCTCGTACGTCGGCCCGCGGAAGGCGACGTACACGCCCTCGGCGAGGCTCGGGTCGATCTCGCGGACCAGGGCGCGCAGGCGGCGCGAGTAGACCTCGGTGAGGTCGATGAACGTGGTGCCGGTGATCGGGTTGGCGCCGGTCAGGTTGATGTGGTCGCTGATCAGGACCGGGTCGCCGACGGTCTGAGTCTCGGGGCGCAGCCCGCCGGCCGCGTTGGTGAGCACCAGCGTGCGGACGCCGGCCGCGGCCGCCGTGCGCACGCCGTGGGCGACCGCGTCGACCCCGAGCCCTTCGTACAGGTGGGTGCGCCCGAGGAACACCAGCGCGTGCCGCCCTCCGGACGTGCGGACGACGCGGATCTTGCCGCCGTGCCCGGCCACGGCGGGCGCCTGGAAGCCGGGCAGATCGGTGAACGGGATCTCCTGCTCGGTCTCGCCGATCGCGTCGGCGGCGGGCACCCACCCCGACCCCATGACGAGCGCCACGTCGAAGGTGTCGAGGCCCGCGGCACTCCGCAGAGCCGCCGCGGCCTCGTCGGCCACGATGTATGCGTCGTTGGTCACAACTCAGTAGTTTAGGAGCAGCCTGTTCAGCACCCGTACGCCGAACCGCAGCGCGTCCACCGGCACCCGCTCGTCCACGCCGTGGAACATCGAGGCGAAGTCCATGTCGCCGGGCAGCCGCAGCGGCACGAACCCGAACCCGCGCACCCCGAGGTCGGCGAAGAACGTCTTGTTGTCGGTGCCGCCCGACATGCAGTACGGGATCGCCCGCGCCGTCGGATCCTCCGCCTTCAGCGCCGCGATCATCGACTCCACCAGCGCCCCGTCGAACGTGGTCTCCAGCGCGATGTCGTGGTGCACGAACTCCCGCCGCACCTTCGGACCGATCAGCGAGTCGACGGTCTTGAAGAACTCCTCCTCGAACCCCGGCAGGAACCGCCCGTCGATGACGGCCGTGGCCTGCCCGGGGATGACGTTCGACTTGTAGCCGGCGCCGAGCTGGGTCGGGTTGACGGTGTGCTGGAGGGTGGCGCCGACGAAGCGCACCAGCGGCCCGATCCGGTCGAGGATCGGTCGGGGGTCGGCCTCGTCGAACGGGATGCCGAACGCGTCGGCGACCTCGGTGAGGAACTGGCGCACGGTCGGCGTGTACGTCAGCGGCCAGTCGTGCTCCCCGATCCTGGCCACCGCCTTGGCGATCTCGGTGACCGCGTTGTCGTGGTTGAGCATCGAGCCGTGCCCGGCCGTGCCGTCGGCGATGAGCCTCATCCAGGCCAGGCCCTTCTGGGCGGTCTCGATCAGGTAGAGCCGCAGCGACGGGTCGACCTCCAGCGAGTAGCCGCCGACCTCGCTGATCGACTCGGTGACGCCCTCGAACAGCTCGGGGTGGTGGGCGGTGAGGTATTTCGCGCCGTACACGCCGCCGGCCTCCTCGTCGGCGAGCCAGGCGAAGACGAGGTCGCGGCGCGGCCGGCGGCCCTCGGCCGTCATCTGGCGGAGCACGGCCAGCATCATGGCGTCCATGTCTTTCATGTCGACGGCGCCGCGGCCCCAGATGTAGCCGTCGCGCACCTCGCCGGCGAACGGGTCGACCGTCCAGTCGGCGGCGTTGGCCGGCACGACGTCGAGGTGGCCGTGCACGAGCAGCGCGGGCAGCGACGGGTCGGCGCCCGCGACGCGGGTGATCACGTTGCCGCGGCCCGGCTCGCTCTCGATGTAGGTGGCCTCGATCCCGGCCTCGGCCAGCCTGGCCATGACGACCTCGGCGGCGGCGCGTTCGCCGGGGCCGCTGCCGTCTCCGTAGTTGCTGGTGTCGACGCGGATCAGCTCCACGCAGAGGTCGGCGACTTCCTTCTCGGCAGGTGTCATGGCGTTTTCTCCAGGGTGAGCAGGCCGGACTTGTGCAGGTGACCGCGCTTGTAGGCGCGGGTGATCAGGGTGAGGTCGCTGTCGGCGATCTCGTCGTACGAGCCGACGACGCCGGTCATGAACCGGTAGAGGTCGGCCTCGTGGGCGGTGACCACCTGGACGATCAGGGAGTGGGCGCCCGAGGTGGCGGCGCAGTAGCGCACGCTGGGGTGGTCGGCGAGCCGCTGCCCGACCAGGTCGAGCCCGTACGGCCGGACCTTCAGCCACAGCATGGCCTCCACCTCCAGGCCGAGCAGCGCGGGTTCCACCTCGGCCCGCGGCAGCAGCAGCCGCCGTTCGAGCAGCGAGGTGACCCGGCGGCGCGCGGTCGGCACGGACACCGCCAGCCGCTCGGCCACCGCGGTGAACGCGATGCGGCCGTCGGCGGCCAGCAGTTCGGCGATCTCCCGCTCCGGAGGTGACAGCCTTTCCTCGTCGGGCAGACCCTCAGGGGGCGGAGCGGGGCGCAGCTCGGCGACCTCCCGCTCGGTGAGGTAGGGGGCGTGCCACTCCGCGACCGTCCTGAACGTGTGGAGCACGACTTGGGTCCGCGTCTGCAGGACCCCGTCGATCGCGGTGAGCTCGGCCGACAGGATGCGGTGCAGCGCCTCGCGGGACGGCGAGACCAGCTCGCAGGCCAGGTCGGCGGCGCCGGCCAGGGCGTAGACCGATCGCGTGTCGGGCCGGTCGGCCAGCGCCTTGGCGACCTGCGCGACGGCGCCTGGACGCACCTGGACGTGCAGGTGCGCGGGCCTCCCGTGGCCGGTGCGCAGGTCGTCGTAGATGGCGGTGACGCGTACGACGCCCTGGGCCATCAGCCGCTGGAGGCGGCGGGCCACCGTGCGCTCGTGCTCGCCCACGGCCCGGCCGAGCTCGCCCCATGAGGCGCGCGGGCTGACCTGGAGCGCGGCGACGAGGCGCCGGTCGAGAACATCCACCTGCCACCGTTCCTGTGTCGGGAATGGAAACGAGCCGCCGGGAGATTGACTGTTTCGTTCGCGCGTACGGCGCGGCCGTACGTACTCCGCAACCTAGGCCATCACCGAACGTGGAGCAAAGGAGGCCCCGTGGCACTGTCCCCCCTCGACGTCCCCAGGAGCCGCGTTCGCCAGCTCATGGCGGCGAGCATCGGCAACGTGGTCGAATGGTACGACTGGTACACCTACACATTTCTGGCTACATACTTCTCGGCGCAGGTCTTCCCCGAGAGCTCCGGCAGCAGCCTGGTGCCGCTGCTGAGCACGTTCGCGGTCTTCGCGGTGGGCTTCTTCATGCGCCCCCTCGGCGGGCTGCTGGTGGGCGCGTTCGCCGACCGCTACGGGCGCAAGGCCGCCCTGACCTTCACGATCGTGCTGATGGGCGCGGGGTCGCTGCTCGTCGGCCTCACCCCCACGTACGCCGCCGTCGGCGTGCTCGCGCCGGTCGTCCTCACCCTCGCCCGGCTGATCCAGGGGCTGTCGGTGGGCGGCGAGTTCGCCGCCGCGACCACGTTCCTGGTGGAGTCGGCCCCGCCCGGCCGCCGCGGCCTGTTCTCCAGCTTCCAGTACGTCAGCACCACCGTCGGGCAGCTCCTCGCCTCCGGGCTGGCCGCGCTGCTGGCCACCACCCTGGCCGAGGCCGACATGAAGTCCTACGGGTGGCGCGTCCCGTTCGTCGTCGGCGCCGTGCTCAGCCTCGTGGGGCTGTGGATCAGGCGCAGCGCGGACGAGACGTCGGCGGTGGCCGAGGAGATCCAGCGGGGGGCGGCCGAACGGCCCCGGATGTTCGAGTTCCTCCGGCACCATCCGAGATCGGCGCTCACGATCGTCGGCATCACCGTCGCCGGCACCGTGGCGTACTACACCTGGACCAGCTTCCTGCCCACGTACGCGCAGATCACCGTGGACTTCGACGAGGCCGACTCGCTGCAGATCGGGACGATCTCGCTGGTCTTCTTCATGATCCTGCAGCCGTTGCTGGGCATGCTGTCGGACCGGGTGGGGCGCAAGCCGATGCTGGTGGCGTTCGGGCTCGGGTTCGTGGTGCTGCCGGTGCCGCTGCTCGGGCTGCTCACCGACTCCTACGGCAGCCTGCTGATGGTGCAGCTCGCCGGGATGGTGTTCCTCGGGTGCTTCACGTCGATCTCGGCCGCGGTGAACGCCGAGCTCTTCCCGACGCGGGTGCGGGCGGCCGGGATCGGGTTCCCGTACTCGCTGACCGTGGCCCTCTTCGGCGGCACCGCGCCGCTGATCGGGACCGCGTTCCAGGAGGCCGGGAACCCCGGGCTGTTCCCGTGGTACATGTCCGCGCTGGCGGTGGTCTCGACCCTCGTGTACGTGTTCGTGCTGCGCGAGACCAAGGACCAGCCGCTGCGTTAGCCGCCGAAGGAGGTGCAGGGGCGCTCGCGCAGCTCCTTGACGTAGTCGTCGGGCGCCCCCGCGCGTTCGGCCGCCTCGGCGAGGCTGCCGAGGTAGCGGGCCGAGGGGAGGCCGCCCTCGTAGCCGTCGAGGACGTAGAACCACGCCACGACCTCGCCGTCGAGGGTCTGCACCCGCAGGCGGACCTTGTGGTAACCCCCCCGGACCGCGCCCTCCCACTGGTCGAGCGAGGTCTCCTCCCACTCGGGGACGTCGTACAGCACGACGAAGACGTGCGCGTCGGGATCTTCGACGATCGTCGCGAGCGCGCCGTCCCAGGCCGGGTCGTATCCCCCGAAGGTCAACCGCCAGCCGGGAAGCCAGCCGACGCCCCGGATGGGCGAGTGCGGCGCGCGCATCGCCATCTGCTCAGGGTCAAGGTTGCTGCCGTACGCGGCGTACAAAGGCACAGCAGCCAAGAGTAGCGCTTGAGACCGTGCCCCGTTCGTAGCCGGTCCGCGGCATGCGGGAGAATGGAACACGTGACGAGGATCGTGATCATCGGTGGCGGACCCGGCGGCTACGAAGCGGCGCTGGTGGCCGCCCAGCTAGGCGCCCAGGTCACCATGATCGAGCAAGACGGCCCGGGCGGCGCGTGCGTGCTGACCGACTGCGTGCCGTCCAAGACCCTGATCGCGACCTCCGTCCGCAAGCAGGCGATGCTCGACGCGCCGTCGCTGGGGCTGTCGTTCGACGGCGGGCCCGACGGCGACGCCGGCGCGGTCGGGGTCGACCTGCCGATGGTCAACAAGCGGGTGAAGGAGCTGGCGCAGGCCCAGTCGGCCGACATCGCGACCCGGGTCGAGGCCGAGGGCGTCGAGATCATCAGGGCGCGCGGGCGGCTGGTGGATCCGCAGGTGGTGCGGGCGGGCGACCGTACGATCCGCGCCGACGTCGTGCTCCTCGCCACCGGGGCGACGCCGCGCATCATGCCGACCGCCGAGCCCGACGGGGAGCGCATCCTCACCTGGCGGCAGCTGTACGACCTGGAGGAGCTGCCCGAGCATCTGATCGTGATCGGGTCGGGGGTGACGGGGGCGGAGTTCGCCGGGGCCTACCGCTCGCTCGGCTCGGAGGTCACGCTGGTCTCCAGCCGCGACCGCATGATGCCCAACGAGGACGCCGACGGCGCCGAGGTCCTCGAAGAGGTCTACCGGCGGCGCGGCATGAACGTGATGGGCCGCTCCCGGGCCGCGTCCGTCAAGCGCACCGCCGACGGCGTGGTCGTGACGCTGGAGGACGGCCGCACGGCCGAGGGCTCCCACGCGCTCATGACGGTCGGCATGATCCCCAACACCTCGGGCATCGGGCTGGAGGAGGCGGGGGTCCAGCTCGACCGGGGCGGCTTCGTCAAGGTCGACAAGGTCTCGCGCACGTCGGCGCCGGGCGTCTACGCGGCCGGCGACTGCACGGGCGTGCTCATGCTGGCCTCGGTCGCCGCCATGCAGGGCCGTATCGCGGTCTGGCACGCGCTGGGCGAGGCCGTGCAGCCGCTCCGCCTGGCCACGGTCGCGTCCAACATCTTCACCGACCCCGAGATCGCGGCCGTCGGCGTCGCCCAGCAGGCCATCGAGGCCGGCGAGATCGAGGCGAACGTGGTCAAGCTGCCGCTGGCCACCAACGCGCGGGCCAAGATGCAGGGCTTCAACGACGGCTTCGTGAAGCTGTTCTGCCGCCCCCACACCGGGATCGTGCTGGGCGGGGTGGTCGTGGCGCCGCGGGCGTCCGAGCTGATCCTGGCGGTGTCGGTGGCCGTCCAACAGCGCCTGACGGTCGACCAGCTGGCCCACACGTTCGCGGTCTACCCGTCGCTGTCCGGCTCGATCACCGAGGCCGCCCGCCGCCTCATGCAACCCCAGACCGCCACGGGCATCTGACGGCCTTCGCGAGGGCACACGTCGCGGCGGACGGTTGCCGTTGACGTTTGTTGGTATGGAAAGCAAACTAATTCACGAGTTGGCGCAGCCGTTCGTAAGGAGCTTCCATGCCCTACCGCCCCCCGCTGGTCGCGCACGAGTACTTCGTCGCGGACCCGCCTGAGCTGCCGGTTCGCTCACGAGACGAGGGCGGACTGTCGGCGCTCGTCGCAGCCGAGCTGGTCGCGGCCGACGGCGCCGAGGTGATGCTCAAGGCGGTGACCACGGCGGAGGAGACGCTGGTCGTCCAGGTGGGCGTGGCGGGGGAGGGCGTGATCCGGGTACGGCTGTCGGAGGACGCGGCCGCGCGGCCGCGCTCGGAGGGGGCCATCTCCATGGTGACCCCCGGCACGTACTCAGGGGCGCGTGCCGGGATCACCCCGGGGGAGCCGATCGTGATCGACGCCGGGGCGGTCCGGGCCGAGGTCCGGCTGGCGCCGTGGCACCTGCGGTTCACCGACGCGTCCGGTGACACGCTGGTCGAGCAGGATCGCGGGCACACCGACATCAGCGGCCGGCTGCGCACGCTCCCGTTCGGCCGGTCCAGCGCGAACGGCGCGCCCGTGGCGTACCACGAGAGCTTCGCCGCCGCGCCGGACGAGGCGTTCGCCGGGTTCGGGGAGTCGTTCACGCGGCTGGACAAGCGCGGGCAGCGGCCGCTCATGTGGAACTTCGACGCCTTCGGCGCCGAGTCGCAGCGCGCCTACAAGAACGTCCCCCTGTACGTCTCCAGCAGGGGCTACGGGATCCTCGTCGACAGCGGCGCGCCGACGGAGTTCGATGTGTGCCAGTCCACGCACAGCGTCGTGCAGATCGTGGTGCCCGACGACGTCCTCGACTACTACGTCATCGCCGGGCCGACGCCGGCCGAGGTCCTGGACCGTTACGACAGGCTGACCTGCCGCCCGTCGCTGCCGCCCAAGTGGGCGTTCGGGACGTGGATCTCGTCGGGGTTCTGCGTGGACAGCCAGGACCGGGTGCTGGCCAGGGCGCGGACGATCAGGGAGCGCGGCATCCCGTGCGACGTGCTGCACCTGGACACGTACTGGCAGGCCGGCGGGCACTGGTCAGACCTGCGGTGGGACCCGGTGAACTTCCCGGAGCCGGAGCGGATGCTCGGCGAGCTGCACGAGATGGGGTTCAAGGTCTGCCTCTGGATGAATCCGTATATTTCACATCTCAGCCCGGTTTTCCTGGAAGCGGCTAGCGCCGGATATTTCCTGAAAAGGGAGGATGGCGAGGTCTACGTCGCCGACTGCTGGCACGGGTCGTTCCCCGCCTGCGGGATCGTCGACTTCACCAACCCGGCGGCCGTCACCTGGTTCAAGGGGCTGCTGGAACGGCCGCTGCGGCAGGGTGCCGACGCCTTCAAGACCGACTTCGCCGAGGGCGTGCCGGCCGACGCCGTGGCGTTCAACGGGATGACCGGCACCGACCTGCACAACGTCTACACGCTGCTGTTCAACGACGCCGTCGCCGAGGTCACCCGCGAGGTCAACGGGCACGCGCTGGTGTGGGCGCGGTCGTCGTACCTGGGCGGGCAGCGGCACAGCGCCCAGTGGAACGGCGACACCTACACCAGCTACGCCGCCATGGGCAGCACGATCAGGGGCGGCCTCGCGCACGGCCTGTCCGGGGTGCCGTTCTGGAGCCACGACGCGGGCGGCTTCACCGGCCGGCCGAGCGACGACCTGTACGTGCGCTGGGCCCAGTTCGGCGCGCTCTCCCCGCTCGTCCGCCTCCACGGCACCACCACCCGCGAGCCCTGGGAGTTCCCGGCCGTCGAGGCTCTGGCGGTGGAGGCGCTGAGGCTGCGCTACCGGCTGATGCCCTACCTCTACTCGGCGGCCGTCGAGGCCGCGCGGACGGGCGCGCCGATGATGCGGGCGCTGTGCGTCGACCACCCGGACGACCCGGTGGCCTGGCAGGCCGACCTCGAATATCTGCTCGGCCGGGACCTGCTGGTCGCGCCCATGATCTCACCGGCCGGCCGCCGCCAGGTGTACCTGCCGCGCGGCAGGTGGGTCGACTACTGGACGGGCGAGGTGCTGGAGGGCGCCCGCTACGTCCGGGTGGCCAAGCCGCTCGACCAGATCCCCCTCTTCGTCCGGCACGGCGCCCTCATCCCCGTCACCGAGCCGGGCCCGACCGTCGACGTGCCCGCCGAGATCTCATTCGTCGCCTTCGGGGGCGGCGACGGCACCACCGAAGTCCACGACGAGGACGGCGTGACGGTCGCCGTCGCCACCAGGGACGGCGACGTGCTGCGTGTCGCCGTCACCGGCCCGAAGCGCGTCGCCGGGGTCGAGCTCGTCCCGGTGGCCGGTGCTCCCGCCCGGGCCGAAGTCGCGTAACACCCCTGGAGGGATCATGCTCAGAATGAGAGGCGCGGCGGTGCTGGCCGCCGCCGCGCTCGCCCTGTCGGCCTGCGGCTCCGGCGGCTCGCCGGCCCCGCCCAGCCAGGGCGGCGGCGAGCCGCGCGAGCTGAGGCTGTGGCACTACGAGACGGCCGACAGCGCCATGGGCAAGGCGTGGGCCGAGGCGATCAAGAAGTTCGAGGCGTCGCACCCGAACGTGAAGGTGCGGTTCGAGGAGAAGGGCTTCGAGCAGATCCAGAAGACCGCCAGCATGGTGCTCAACTCCGACCAGGCGCCCGACATCATGGAATACAACAAGGGCAACGCCACCGCCGGGCTGCTGTCCAAGCAGGGCCTGCTGACCGATCTGACCGAGGAGGCCGCGAGGCGCGGCTGGGACAAACTGCTGCCCGGCGGCCTGCAGACCACCGCCAAGTACGACGACCGCGGCGTCATGGGCTCCGGCAGCTGGTACGGCGTGCCCAACTACGGCGAGTTCGTGATGGTCTACTACAACAAGGACCTGTTCGAGAAGCACAAGGTGCCGGTGCCGGCCACGTTCGAGGAGTTCACCGCCGGGCTGGACACGTTCGTCAAGGCCGGGGTGACGCCGATCGCGAACGCCGGCGCCGAATACCCGGCCCAGCAGATCTTCTACCAGCTCGCGCTGACCAAGGCGCAGAAGCCGTGGCTGTCGGCGTTCCAGTCCTACGAGGGCAGGGTCGACTTCCACGGCCCCGAGTTCACCTACGGCGCCGACACCTTCGCCGACTGGGTGAAGAGGGGCTACATCGCCAAGAACTCGGCCGGACTCAAGGCCGAGGACATGGGCGTGGAGTTCATGAACGGCACGTTCCCCATCATGATCAGCGGCAGCTGGTGGTACGGGCGGGTCGCCTCGACGGTCAAGGACTTCGCGTGGGGCCACTTCCTGTTCCCCGGCGCCACCATGTCGCCCGGCTCCAGCGGCAATCTGTGGGTCGTCCCGGAGAACTCCGCGAACAAGGACCTGGCCTACGACTTCATCGACATCACGATGAGCAGGGAGATCCAGAACCTCCTCGGCAACCAGGGCGGCATCCCCGTGGCCGCCGACCCGGCCGCGATCACCGACGCCAGGAGCAAGGAGCTCATCGAGACGTTCAACCAACTGACCGGAAACGACGGGCTGGCCTTCTACCCCGACTGGCCCGCGCCCGGCTACTACGACGTGCTCGTGGCCGGCGTCCAGAACCTCATCAACGGCAGCAAGACCGGCGCGCAGGTGCTGGACGAGATCGCGGCGCCGTACGAGGACAACCTCGCCGACATCGGCAACTGATCGGATGAGGGTCGCCGCGAGGGGGTACTGGCTCTACCTGGCCCCCAGCCTGCTGCTCTTCCTGGGCGTGATCGTCGTGCCGTTCCTCATGAACGTGGGCGCGAGCTTCACCCGCTGGTCCGGAGTGGGCACGCCCAGGTGGGTCGGGTTCGACAACTACGCCAGACTGCTGGCGGACGAACGGTTCTGGCAGTCGTTCCAGCACAACGTGGGGCTGATCGTGGCCATGGCGATCGTGCCGACCGCGATCGGCCTCGTGCTGGCGGCCGCGTTGTTCGACTACATCGGGCGGCGGTTCGGGACGCGGACGGCGGCGGCGCTGCGCGCGACGTACTACCTGCCGCAGGTGCTGCCGGTGGCGGTGGCGGGCGTGGTGTGGGGCTGGCTGCTCCACCCCTCGTACGGCGCCGTCAACCAGGTGCTCGGGCTGGACCTCGACTGGCTCGGCGACCCCGACCTGGCGCTGGCCACCGTGATGGCGGTCATGGTGTGGTTCCAGCTCGGCTACCCGGTCGTGATCTTCATGGCCGGGTTGCAGCGCGTCGACCCGGCCTACTACGAGGCGGCCGAGATCGACGGGGCCTCGTGGTGGCGGAAGTTCTGGCACATCACGATCCCGCAGATCCGGCCGGAGGTCTTCGTGGTGCTGCTGACCTGCACGATCGCGGCGCTGAAGGTGTTCGGGCCGATCTTCGTGCTGACCCGCGGCGGGCCGGGGAACGCCACCATGGTGCCGTCGTACTTCTCGTACCTGAACTTCTTCCAGAAGAGCAACGTCGGGTACGGGTCGGCGGTCGCCACCGTGCTGGCCCTGGTCATCGTCGTGGTGACGGTCCTGTTCCTGCGCGTCCAGGAGCGTGGGCGATGAGGGGGCCGGGGCGCTGGGCGGTGCTGTTCGCGCTGGTCGTGCTGGCGGTCGTGATGCTGTTCCCGTTCGCGGTCGTGGCGATGAACGCGGTCAAGTCGCCGGCCGAGTACGGAACGCGGGGCCCGCTCAGCTTCCCCGACGGGCTCTACCTTCAGGGGATCGTGGACTTCTGGAACCGGGCCGACTTCGGCGCGAAGCTGTGGAACAGCTTCGTGATCAGCGCGTCGGTGGCGGTGCTGGCCGTCGTGCTGTCGGTGCTCAACGCGTACGCGCTGGGCATCGGGCGGGTGCGGGGCCGGCTGTCGATCCTGGTGTTCTTCCTGGTGGCCAACACGCTGCCGCAGGAGGCGCTGGCGTACCCGCTGTACTACCTGGCCAAGGCCGCCGGGCTGTACGACACCCGGCTGGCCGTGATCATCGTGATGACCGTGATCCAGGCGGCGTTCGGCACGTACCTGCTGAGCGCGGTCCTGGGCCGGTTCCCGAAGGAGATCCTGGAGGCGGCGGCCATCGACGGGGCAGGGCGGTTCCGCGCGCTCTGGCGGATCGTGGTGCCGATCAGCCGGCCCACGCTCAACGTCCTGCTGATCTTCTTCTTCGTCTGGACGTGGAACGAGTTCTTCCTCCCGCTCATCTTCCTGATCTCGAACGACACGCAGACCGTGCCCGTCGCGCTCGCGGTCCTGCAAGGCGAGAAGTTCATGGACGCCACCATGTCCAGCGCCTCGGCGCTGCTCGGCATCGTGCCGGCGGTCGCCTTCTTCCTGATCTTCCAGCGCACGCTGACCAGAGGAGTGACGGTCGGCGCCATCAAGTGATGGAGAACTCCCGAGATGCGGCGGCGGTGGCCTCGGCGGACGGCGGCTCGTTCGAGGCATTTAATTCGTCGTCCATCCAAACTATTGACCGGTGGCGCGCGCCTGTGTGAGCCTTCTCTGAGAGCTCATGCGCGAAGGCGCGGTGACGGTCAGGGTCCTGCACTCTGCTCGTGCATGGCGGTCATCTGATGCCTTCGGGGCGCCTGTCGGCGCGCCTGGAAATGGAGAGCCGCGCATGCGAAGAAGGTTGTTCGCCATGCTGGCGACCGCCGCCCTCCTGATGGTGGCGGCCGTCGTGAGGATGTCGCCGGTCTCGGCCGTCGCCTCCGACCCGTACGCGTACAAGAACGTCCGGATCGACGGAGGCGGATTCGTCCCCGGGATCGTCTTCAACCCGACGGAGCGTAACCTCATCTACGCCCGCACCGACATCGGCGGCGCGTACCGCTGGAACCAGTCCACCAGGTCCTGGACCCCCTTGCTCGACTGGGCCGGCTGGGACAAGTGGGGCTACAACGGCGTGATCAGCCTCGCCACCGATCCCGTGCAGACCAACCGCGTGTACGCCGCCGTCGGCATGTACACCAACAGCTGGGACCCCAACAACGGCGCGATCCTGCGCTCCACCGACAAGGGCGACAGCTGGCAGGTCACGCCGCTGCCGTTCAAGCTGGGCGGCAACATGCCCGGCCGCGGCATGGGTGAGGCGCTTGCCGTCGACCCCAACGACAACCGGGTGCTCTACCTCGGCACCCCCAACGGCAACGGCCTGTGGAAGAGCACCGACCACGGCGCGACCTGGGCCAAGGTGGCGAGCTTCCCCAACCCGGGCACCTACGCCCAGGACCCGAACGACGCCAACGGCTACCTGAGCCACCGCCCCGGCGTCGTCTGGGTGACCTACGACCCCCGCTCGTCCACCAGAGGCACCCCTGCCAGGACCATCTACGTCGGCGTCGCCGACAAGGAGAACACCGTCTACCGCAGCACCGACGCCGGCGCCACCTGGTCGCGCCTGGCCGGCCAGCCCACCGGCTACCTGGCCCACAAAGGCGTGCTCGACACCGCCAACGGCTACCTCTACCTCGCCACGAGCGACACCGGCGGCCCGTACGACGGCGGCAAGGGCGACGTGTGGCGCTACGCCACGGCCACCGGCACCTGGACGCAGATCAGCCCCATCCCGTCCTCCAGCGGCGACGACTACTTCGGCTACAGCGGCCTGACCATCGACCGGCAGCGCCCGGGCACGATCATGGTGGCCACCCAGATCTCCTGGTGGCCGGATGTGATCTTCTTCCGCTCGACGGACTCCGGCGCCACGTGGACCCGGGTGTGGGACTGGACGTCGTACCCGAACCGCAGCTTCCGCTACCGGATGGACATCACCGAGAACCCGTGGCTGACCTTCGGCACCAACCCGCAGCCGCCCGAGGTCACGCCCAAGCTCGGCTGGATGACCGAGTCGCTGGAGATCGACCCGTTCGACTCCGACCGGATGATGTACGGCACCGGTGCCACCGTCTACGGCACCGAGAACCTCACCCAGTGGGACGCCGGCGGCCAGTTCACCGTCAAGCCCATGGCGAGGGGCCTGGAGGAGACCGCGGTCCTCGACCTGATCAGCCCGCCCACCGGCGCGCCGCTGATCAGCGGGCTCGGCGACATCGCCGGCTTCCGGCACACCAACCTCGACGCCGTGCCGCCGATGATGTTCACCCAGCCGAACTTCACCTCCACCACCAGCCTCGACTACGCCGAGAGGAACCCGTCGATCATGGTGCGGGCCGGCAACTTCGCCGACGCCGACCGCCCCAACGACAGCCACGTGGCCTTCTCCACCGACGGCGGGGCCAACTGGTTCCAGGGCGGCGAGCCGGGCGGCGTCAACGAGGGCGGCACGGTCGCCGCCGCCGCCGACGGCTCCCGCTTCGTGTGGGCGCCGCGCGGCGTGACCCCGGTCTACTCCGTCGGGTACGGCAACTCCTGGCAGCAGGCGTCCGGGCTGCCCACCGACGCCGTCGTCGAATCCGACCGGGCGAACGCCATGACGTTCTACGGCCTCGCCAACGGCCGCCTCTACGTCAGCACCAATGGCGGCGCCACGTTCACCGCCACCGCGGCGACCGGCCTGCCGGCCGGCGGCAAGCTCAAGGCCGTGCCCGGGCGCGGAGGCGACATGTGGGTGGCCGGCGAGGGCGGTCTGTGGCACTCGACGAACAGTGGCGCCTCGTTCACCAAGGTCTCCGGCATCACCAGGTCGGTGAACGTCGGGTTCGGCAGGGCCGCGCCCGGCGGGACGTACATGGCGATCTTCACGGTCGCCACGATCGACGGCGTCACCGGCCTGTACCGCTCGGACGACGCCGGCGCCGGCTGGGTCCGCATCAACGACGACAAGCACCAGTGGGGCAACATGGGCGAGGCGCTGACGGGCGACCCGCGCGTGTACGGCCGCGTCTACCTGGGCACGAACGGCCGCGGCATCATCTACGGCGACCGCACCGGCCCCCCGGTGACGGTCACGCCCACCGTCACCGTTTCGCCCACCGTCACCCCCACCGTCACCCCCACCGTCACCCCCACCGTTTCGCCCACCGTTTCGCCGACCGTCACCCCGACGGCGGGGACCGGCTGCGCGGCCACGTACAAGCCGGGCAACCAGTGGTCGGGCGGCTTCCAGGCCGAGGTGTCCGTCCAGAACACCGGCAGCGCGGCGATCAGCGGCTGGAAGGTCACCTGGACGTGGGCCGGCGACCAACAGATCAACCAGCTCTGGAGCGGCACCCACACCCAGAACGGCGCCGCCGTGACCGTCGCCAACGCCTCCTACAACGGCAACCTCGGCCCGAACGCCACCACGTCGTTCGGCTTCACCGCCACCGGCTCCGCCACCGCCCCCGGCACCCTCACCTGCACCCCCGCGTAGCCCGCGGCGACGGCGCCCCCGCCCCGCGCGGGGGCGCACCCACGCAGCCTCGCCGTCCCTGCTCACCGGCATCCCGGTGGTGGCGTAGAAGCGGCGCGGCGCCGCGTACCCAAGGCCCGGGCCTGCCCGCCGCCTTCGCCTCAAGGCCCGAGCAAGCGGTACGCCGCGTACGCGGTGGCCCCGTACGCGAGGTGCGGCACGGCGTCCGACACCCACGCCCCGGCCGACCACGTCCGCGGGTCGGTGGCGCCGAGCATCGTCAGGGGCGCGTTCGACCCGACCATGGCGAGCGCCGCCAGCGCCAGCACGCCGACCGGCCACACCGGCCGCCACCGCTCCGCCACCAGCCCGTACGCGATCGCCGCCCCCGCCCCGGTGCCGTACCCGAGCAACGACCCCAGAGCCTCTTTCCGATGCTCGCCCCTGTCCCCATCCCCGAGCTCGACATCGGCCAGATCGGCCAGCTTGTCCACCGCCCGCTGCGGCGTGCTGCTGGCCGCCCGCGCCCGAACCACCATGTCCAGGTACGCAGCGACGTTGAGCGCACTGGTCCCGGCCGCCCCCGCGACCAACCCCTTCATGAGCACACGCATGCCGGCGCAGCTACCCACCCGGCATCCGAATAGGCAATGCCCTGCACGGGCGATCGGGGCGGGACGCTCCTCAGCGGGAAATGGGCTCACTCTTCGCCGGTGAGCGTGCCGACGACGCGGAAGTCGATGCGGACGTCGCGATAGGTGACGTTGGCCTCCACCCGCTCCGGCAGGTTGGTGCGGTCGCTGATCGAAGCGGACCGGCCGGAGGGTTCCGCCGCCGTGTGGACCTCCACGTCGGGTCGCTCGTGGTGGCGCAGCTCCCGCGCCCGGGCGGAGGCGCCGATCTCGACGTCCGGATGGTCGAGGTCCTGTCCGGGTTCGGGATCGCCGGGGTCGTCGCGGTCGTCGTACGGGTGGTCCTCGTGATCGTCGTCCGGGTGGTCCTCGCGGAGGTCGTCCGGGTCCTCGCGCTCGCCCCCGCGCCTCTCGCGCTCGCCTCGGCCTTCTTCCGCGCCGCGTCTCTGATCACGAGGCTCGCCGCCCTCGTGGCCCGGAGCGGTCCCCAGGCCGCCGGTGGCGGCGGCTCCGGGCATCCCGGCCACCTGATCGGTGACCGCCCCGACGTCGCGTACGGCGGTGCCCGCGCCCGCGCCGACGTCGCGTACGGCGGTGCCCGCGCCTGCGCCGACGTCGCGGACCGCGTGGCCGGCGCCGGTGCCCACTTCCTCCACCACCGTGCCGATGCCGCGCGTCAGGTGCTCCAGGATCTGCGGGTTGTCGTCGATCGTCCGCAGGACGCGGTCGAGGATGTGCGCCACGTTGTGCAGGCGTACCTTCAGGACCGCCCGCGCCTCCACCCCTTTGATCGTGAGGTTGACGCGCCCCAACTCCACGTCAGCCCCCACGTTGAGCTTGAGCAGGTCGAGCACCTCCGCCCGCAGCGACACCCGGGCCCGCAGATCCTGCACCTCCAGGTTGATCTCTTCGACCTTCACCTCGGGCACGTGGAGGTAGACGTCGGACTCGGCGAGTCTCGCCGGCGCGACCGGCGCCTCGGCGACGGATGTGACGTCCGGCTCGTGCGGCTGTTCGCTCCTGCCGGGACCACCCTCGGTCATGATGTTCTCCCTGGGCCCTCGCGGGTACGTGGCGTGGCTACCCGTCCCGTACCGGCCCAGGCTCGGCATTGCCGAGAACTGACCCTTCCTTGAACGACCGCGGGGCTTCCGCCGGCCCGCCCGCCGTGTGCGGGGCCTGGCGTTCTAGCCCTTGATGGCGCCGACGATGACGCCCTTGGTGAAGTGGCGTTGGACGAAGGGATAGATGACCAAGGCGGGGATCACGGCGATGACCACGATGGCCATTTTGATGGCCAGGGTCGGAGGGGCGTCGCCGGTCACGCCGGCCGTTGCCGCCGGCAGGGGGTTGGAGTCCACCACGTACTGGCGGAGGATCAGCGCCAGCGGCCATCGGCGGGTGTCGTCGATGTACAGCATGGCGTTGAACCAGGCGTTCCAGTAGCCGACGGCGTAGAACATGGCCACGACCGCCGTCACCGCCTTCGACATGGGCAGGACGATGCGCCACAGGACGCGGAACTCTCCGGCCCCGTCGATGCGGGCGCTGTCGAGGACCTCTCCGGGGATGTTCATGAAGAACGAGCGGAGGACGACCACGTTGAACGCGGACACGGCGGTCGGCAGGATCAGCGACCAGTAGCCGTCCTTCAGGCCCAGGCCGCTCACCATCAGGTACACGGGGATGATGCCCGGGAAGAAGACGAACATCAGCAGGACGCTGAAGAGCAGGGGGCGGTGCAGGAACGAGCCGGGGCGCGCCAGCGAGTACGCGCCGAGGACGCTCACCCCGGTGCTGATCAGCGTCCCGACCACGGTCACTCCGGTGCTCACCAGCACGGCCCGGCTCACGACGGTGTCGGAGAAGATCTGCCGGTACGCCTCGAACGTGATCCCGTCGGGCACCAGCACGAGCCCGCCCGCCCGGTTGACGGTGGCCGTCGAGCTCAGGCTGGTCAGCATGATCGTGTAGAGCGGTCCGACCACGGCCAGCATGATCAACGTCACCAGCGCGCCCTTGCCGGCCTGCCCCGCCGGTGAGCGGGGCTCCTCCCATGGCGCCAGCCCCGCCGGTTTCCGCCTCCGAGGCCCCTGAGGCCCCCGGAGCGACCCGAATGGGGAGGGTCCGGGAGCGGAAGGTCCAGGAGAATCGGGAGGCCCGGAGCGCCGGGCACGTCGTGAAAGCGCGGTCATGATCGCGAATACACCCCTCGTTCGCCGAACGCGTGCGCGACCCGGTTCGCCGACAGGATCAGCAGCAGCCCGACCACGCCCTTGAAGAGCCCGGCCGCCGCGCCGTACCCGAGGTCCCCGGTTCGCAGCCCCGACCAGTACACGAACGTGTCGAACACCTCGGACGCCTCGCTGCCGACCGCGCTGCGTTGCAGCATGAACTGCTCGAAGCCGACGTTCAGGGCGTCGCCGAGGCGCAGGATCAGCAGCAGCACGATCACCGGGCGCAGGCCGGGCAGCGTGATGTGCCACATGCGCCGCCACCTGCGGGCCCCGTCCACGGCGGCGGCCTCGTACAGGTTGGGGTCGATGGTGCTGAGCGCGGCGAGGAAGACGATCGCGCCCCAGCCGGCGTCCTTCCAGATGGTCTGGGCGGTGATCAGCAGGATGAACGTGTCGGAGTTCGTCATCCAGTCGACGCCCTGGTGGCCGTGTTCGCGCAGCAGCTGCGCCAGCAGGCCGGCCCCGCCGAACATCTGCTGGAAGACGGCCACCACCAGCACCCACGAGAAGAAGAACGGCATGGAGACCACGCCCTGCACGAACGCCCGCAGCCGGGCCGAGACCAGGCTGTTGAGCAGCAACGCCAGCATGATCGGTACGGGGAAGTAGAAGATCAGCTGGAAGGTGGTGATCGACAGCGTGTTGAGCGTCGCGCGCAGGAACTGCGGGTCGCCGAAGAGCAGCGCGAAGTTCGTGAACCCGATCACCGGGCTTTCGAGAATGCCGCCGGTGTAGGGGTTGTAGTCCTGGAAGGCGATGACGTTGCCGAGCGCCGGGATCCACCAGAAGGCGAGCACCAGCAGCAGCATCGGCAGGTTCATCACCAGCAGCGGCCAGTCCCTGCGCAGCTTGGCCCGCGAGGTGAGCTTCTGCTGCTGCGGCGCGCTCGCGAAAGCGTCCCTCACAGCCTGCCGTTCTCGCGGGCGACCTGCATGTAGAACTCGCGCGCCTCGTTCCCGCCCTGCTCCTGCCACTCCTTGAGCACCTTCGGCCATGCGGAGACCGGCCGCTTGCCGCGGTAGATCTCCTGCATCTTGTCCTCGGTGGGCGTCACCAGGCCGGCCATCTTGGACGGCGTCTCGACCCTGATGCCGACGAACGGGTCGTTCTCCAGGATCCTGGAGGCGCCCGTCTGCCAGTCGTACAGGGACTGGACCAGGCCGTCGTACTGGCTCATGGCGTTGGCCGGCGGGCGGCCGGACAGGAACAGGTACGTGGGCGCGACCTCCTTACGCCCGAGGTCGGTCTGGTTGACCTTGCCGTTCTCGGCCGTGTAGTGCCTGCCCTCGACGCCGTTGTTGACCAGTTCGTACTCCTGGGTGCCGAACGGCGCGGAGCACCAGTTGGCCAGGGCGAGCAGTTCGCGGGTGCGCGCCTCGCCGAGGCCCTTCCTGATGAAGCAGAACATGCCGGCCGGCTCGTTCCGCCACATGATCGGGGTGCCGCCGGGCCGCGCGGGGTAGGGGGCGACGGCCCGCATGTCGAACGCGGGGTTGTCGGGCAGGAAGCGGCCGAGGCTCTCGTGCCAGGCGCCGAGCCCGTCCTTGTAGATGACCATCTGGCCGCTGCCGAAGATGGCCTTGTTGTCGGCGTCCTTGTTGGCGACGATGTCGGGATGCACGTAGCCGGCTTCGAAGAGCTTGGCGACGAACTCGATGTGGGCGGCCCACTCCTCGGTCTCGTACTTGTACTCCAGCGTGCCGTCGCTCTTCTTGCGCCACTCGCGGGGCGCGCCGAAGGCCCGCTGGATCTCCTGGTCGATGCCGCCGAACGCCCAGCGCTTCCGCTTCGGGTCGGTGACGGCCTCGCCCAGCTCCACCAGGTCCTGCGCGCTCTTGGGCGGCTCCAGGCCCAGCTCGTCGAGGATGTCCTGGCGGACGAACGTGGCGAACGGGTACGGCTCGTTCTGCCACGGGATGCCGTGCAGGACGCCGCCGAAGACCGCGTACTGCCAGGCCGCGGTGTCGTAGTTGGCCAGCAGCGGGAACTCCTTGGCCTGGTCGCCGGCCAGGTAGGGGGACAGGTCCTCGAAGAGCTTGTTGGCCGCCTCGGTGAAGCGGGCGATCTTGATGATCTCCCAGCCGGGGATCTGGATCATCTCCGGCACGTCGTTGCCGGCCAGCAGCGTGGAGACCTTCTGGCCGTAGGTGTTGCCGTCGGAGATGTTGAAGCGGACGGAGCCGCCCAGGCGTTCGTTGACCACGTCGTAGTAGGAGTTGTCGCCCAGCCCCGGCGGCACGGTTCCCCACAGCGGCGTCATGGCGGTCACCTCCTTGCCGCTGGTCAGCGGCTTGGCGGTGACCGCCCGCACCATGGTGGCCGGGCGGCGCAGGAAGCCGGGCGCGACGAACTCGCTGCCGGGAAGGTCTGGTGTGAGCCCCGGGATCTCGAAGGGGATCCGCGTCGGCACCAGGCTCCTGAGCTTGTCCGCCGCCACGGCGGTGCCCTTGGAGACCGACTTCTTGTCGGCGCAGCCCGCGACCAGGATGCCGGTGCCGACCAGCCCTAGGAACCCGCGGCGAGTCGTGGGGGATGCCATGGGTCGCTCCTTCTCCGCGTACGATTGACCTCGCCCAATTAGTTGGTACAGCGACCAAACAAATTAGTAGACTGTGGTCCGTACCACAAGGGATCCCGTCGTCACAGGTTGGTGCCGATGCCGGAGCAGCGCAGCGGGGCCGCCGCGGCGGCGGCGACCGGGGTGCCTGGCCCGGCGGCCGTCCGGCGGGCGGTGCTCGTGGGTGAAGGGAGAGGGCTGATGCGGCATGCTTGGGTCATCTCTTGGCGGGAACGGGGCTGATATTGATCACTTCTACGACCGGCCCGCAGCCGGCCGACTTCGCCGACGTACGGGCCACCAACCTGGCGGTCGTGCTGCGGTTCGTCCGTGAGCACGCGCCCTGCTCGCGGGCCGACATCGCGGCCTCCACCGGGCTCAACAAGGCGACCGTGTCGAGCCTGGTCGCAGACCTCATCGACCGGCGCCTCGTGCGCGAGACCGGCCTGACGGAGAACCGGGTGGGCCGGCCGGCCACGATGCTGGTCCTCGACGGCTCGCCGTACGCCGCCATCGGGGTCGAGATCAACGTCGACCACGTGTCGGCCGTGGCCACCGACCTGGCGGGGGAGCGGCTGCTGACCTGGCGGCGCTCGTTCTCGGCCGGTGACTCGGTCAACCAGGGGGTGGCCGGCGTCGGGGCGATCGTCCGGCGCGTGGTCAACCGCATGGCCAAGGAGGAGCGCCAGATCCTGGGGCTCGCGGTGGCCGTGCCGGGGCTGGTCGACGTGCAGGGCACCGTACGCCTGGCGCCCAGTCTGGGCTGGCGCGACGCCGACATCGGCGGCGACCTCGCGAAGGCGCTGCGCGACCCCGGCTTCCCCGTCCAGGTCGACAACGACGCCAACCTCGCGGCGCTGGCCGAGCAGCGGTTCGGGGCCCACGCGGGTGCGTCCGACCTGGTCTGTCTCACCGGCGAGATCGGCGTCGGCGCCGGCATCATCCTCGACGGACGGCTGCGCCGCGGCGGCCTCGGCCACAGCGGCGAGATCGGCCACGTGCAGCTCGACCCCGACGGGCCCGGGTGCCACTGCGGCCGGCGTGGCTGCCTGGAGGCGATGGCCGGCATCGGCGCCGTGCTGCGCCGGATTCCCTCGCCCGCCGAGGTCCAGATCGAGGTCGAGGAGGTCGTGCGCCTGGCCGAAGCCGGTGATCCCGGCACCCTGAGCACCCTCCACACGGTCGGCCGCCACCTCGGCCGGGGCGTGTCCATCCTGGCCAACCTGCTCAACCCCGAGGTGGTCGTCCTCGGGGGCTACTACGTCCCGCTCGCGCCGTGGCTGCTGCCCCCCGTCCAGGACGAGCTGAGCGACCGCGTCATCGCGGCCGAGGCGGGCGGGTGCGCGGTCGTGGCCTCGACACTCGGTCACGACGCGGCCGCGCTCGGCGGTGCGGCGAGGGTGCTCGATTCCATTGATTCGGGAAGCTTGCCGGGAGGATTGCCGCGAATCCCTTGACCTTGGTCACCGGGACGTGCACCCTTCAGTCAATCCACCGAAATATCCGCGTAACTTCCCCAGGCCGGTCGTCGAAGCGCTTCGACACAC
>DASUCK010000704.1:0-22215 GCA_036276095.1 Nonomuraea sp.
CACCGCCCGCCCCGCTGCCCGCCCTCGGGGAGCAGCGGTTCGAGCCGCTCCCACTCCGCGTTCGTTAAGTCACCACGACCCATGCACCAATCGTGACAACCACGCCACGAATAGTCAGCAGATCTAAGAAACAGCTCCTAGGCGGGCAGGAGCGGGGCCGGCAGGGTGAGCGGGCGTTCGGGGTCGGGCGGGCCGACCGTCACGGCGCCGGCGTCGATGTCGGCGGGCCCCGGCATGCGGCTGCCGGGCAGGCGTACGGCGGCGGCGCCCCAGGCCAGGGCCGTGGCCAGCGCGTCGGGGCCGTGCCCGCCGCCGGCCAGGAAACCGGCGAGCATGGCGTCGCCCGCGCCGACGGAGCTGCGCGGCTCGCCCACCGGCGCCTCGCCGTGCCACACCCCGCCCGCCTCGACGAGGACGGCCCCGTCGGCCCCCAGGCTGGCCAGCACCGTACGCGCCCCCGCCGACCGCAGCGCGCCCGCGGCCGCCACCGCGTCGCCCAGCCGCCGGATCGGGACCCCGGTGGCCTCGGCGAGCTCCTCCAGGTTGGGCTTGACCAGGGCGGGCGCCGCGGCCAGCGCGCAGGACAGCGCGGGGCCGCTGGTGTCGACCGCGACGTGCATGCCCGCCCCCGCGAACCTGCGGCACAGCCGGGCGTAGACGTCGGCGGGCACCTCGGGGGGCAGGCTGCCGGAGGCGACCACCCAGTCGGCCTCCCGCCCGCCGGAGCGCGCGGCGGCCAGCACCGCCTCGGCGATCGTGTCGGCCTCGGCGGGGGACAGCGCGCCGCCCGGCTCGTTGATCTTGGTGATGGTGCCGTCGGGCTCGGCCAGCGTGACGTTCGAGCGCGTCGTGCCGGCCACGGGCACGGTGACCATGTCGAGCCCCTCGGCGGCCAGCAGGCGGACGAGCTGCCGGCCCTCGTCGCCGCCGTACGGCACCACCGCCCGGCTCGCCACCGCGTTGGCCAGCAGCGCCCGCGAGACGTTGACGCCCTTGCCGCCCGGATCGAGACGGGCGGCCGCGGCGCGGATCACCGCGCCGCGCTCCAGCGCGGCGATCTCGATCGTGCGGTCGAGGCTCGGGTTGAGCGTCAGGGTGAGGATCACGCCCTGATCACCTCCGGGCCCGCCGCCGCGACGTCCGCGGCCAGCGCCGCGTCGAGCCCGGTGTCGCTGATCACCACGTCGATCTCGGCCAGCTCGGCGAACGTGGCCAGGTAGGTGTTGGAGAACTTGGTGTGGTCGGCCAGCAGCACGCTGCGCTGCGCGGCCCCGACCATGGCCCGCTTGATCGCCGCCTCGGCCGGGTCGGGCGTGGTCAGGCCGCGGTCGAGCGAGCAGCCGTTGGTGCCCATGAACGCCACGTCGACGTTGAGGTGGGCGAGCGGGCGCAGCGCCCAGTCGTCGACCGTGGCCAGGGTCTTGCCGCGCACCCGGCCGCCCAGCATGATCACGTGCAGGTTGGCCCGCGCGGCCAGGACCGTGGCCAGCGGCGGCGAGTTGACCACCACGGTGAGCTCGCGGTCGGCGGGCAGCACCTGCACCAGGCGGCCGGTCGTGGTGCCCGCGTCGATGATCACCGAACCGTCCTCGGGCAACTCGGCCAGCGCCGCCTTGGCGATGCGCTCCTTCTCGGCCGTCATCACCTCGTCGCGGGCGGCCAGCGCGGGCTCGAACCCCAGCCGCTCCACCGGGATCGCGCCCCCGTGCACCCGGCGCAGCACGCCCGCCCGCTCCAGGGACGTCAGGTCGCGGCGGATGGTCTCGGTCGTGACGTCGAGCTCGGCGGCCAGCGTCACCACGTCGACGCGGCCCGCGGCGCGCGCCCTGCGCAGGATCTCCTGCTGCCGCTCCTCGGCGTACATGATGTTGATTCACCGCCGTTTCAGTATGGTTTCTTCTGTGTTTATACCTGCTTTGGTTGGATGGTCAAGAGATGGACGGCTGGATGGTAGTTATAGGCGGATGCGAATCACGTCCCTCGCCGCCGCAGCGGCCGCCGTGCCCCTCCTCGCCGCACTCGCCACGCCCGCCCGCGCCGAGGCCGGGCCCCCGCGCGTGCCGGCCGGGACGACGGCGGCGTGGGTCGTGTACGACCGGCAGGCCGGCAAGCTCGTCGCGGCGCGGAACGCGCACCGCAAGTACCGCTCGGCGTCCGTGGTCAAGATCCTGATCGCGATCGACTACCTGGAACGGGTGAAGAAGGTGCCCGCGGCCGACGCCAAGCTGCTCCAGGTCATGCTGCGGGCCAGCGACGACGACGCCGCCTCCGCGTTCTGGGACCGGCACGGCCAGGCGCGCATCATCGAGCGGACGGCCCGCAGGCTCGGCCTCGCCGACACCACGCCGCCGCCCGCCTCCAAACCCGGCTTCTGGGGGTACGTCTCGCTCAGCGCGTACGACATCGTCCGGACGTACCGCTACCTCCTGGACACCGCCGACACCCGGGTCAGGGACACGATCCTCGGCCACCTGCGGCGGGCCGCCCCGTGCGGGTCCGACGGCTTCGACCAGACCTTCGGCATTCCCAGCGCGGTACCCCGGCCGTGGGCGGTCAAGCAGGGCTGGTCCGGCTTCGGCCTCACCCCGCCGGTGGGATGCGACGCCACGTCGGCCGGCGCCCCGATCTCCCTGATCGCCCGGCGCGCCCTGGGCTCCGGCGTCCCGGACTACGGACGCCCCGTCCTGCACACGACCGGCCTGGTGGGCAAGGGCGACCGGTACGTGATGGCGGTCCTGACGGCGCACCCGGCCGGCGGGACGTGGAAGGCCTCGGTCAAGCGCATCACCACCATGACCAAGGACCTCTACCGCACCCTCACCTGACGCCCGCGCGCGTCCCCGGCCGGACGGCCGGCCACGCCGCCCTCCAGCCGGAGCCGGGGCGGAAACGGCAGGCGTACACCCGGATGACCGTGGTAGGGAAGGGGGATGGCAGAGCGAGCGGGTGCGTTGGACCGGGTGCTGCGGGAAGCGGGCGGGCCGGAGATCCTCGACGTCCTCGCCGAGCGGCTGTCCGGGGCCGACCTCACCACGCTGCTGCTGGAGGTGATGCGCCGGCGGGCGCGGGCACTGTCACCGGCCGACGTGCTCCGGCGCTACGCCGACGACCGGTTCGTCACCCCCGCCCCGATTCCGTTCCGGCGGCTGCGGCGGGTCGAGGACGCCGCGCTGTCGGCCCTCCCGGTCGGGTGGGAGGTCGTCACCCCGTCGCCGGTGGCGCCGCTCGGCACCCACTCTGCGGTGTCCACGGTCGACCAGAACAACGTCGTGTCCACCGTCAGGCAGAGCGAGGTCGCCGCCGATCCCACGAACGCGCTGGCCCTGGAGGCGGCGCTGCGCCGCCGCGCCATGACCGCGCCCGAGCCGGTACGCCTGGCCGCCCTCCAGCGCGTCGTGCGCGCCCAGCGGTTCGAAGGCGCCGGCTTCTACGCCCACTTCACCCTGTTCGCCCTGGTGACCGCCGGCCGCGACACCGGCGACCTGGCCTTCGAACGCCACCACGCGGCCGAGCACCTGCGCATCCTGACCGACGCCGTGCGCGCCTGCGGGCGCCCCGCCCCCGAGGCCCGCGTCACGGTGCTGGACGAGCGCTTCGACCGCGTGGCCGCCGACCTCGACGCCGCCCCCGACCCCGGCCGCGAGAGCGGCCGCGGCTACTACACCGGCCTCTGCCACAAGATCTACGCGGGCGGCGCGGAGGTGGGCGACGGCGGCTTCGTCGACTGGACGGCGCGCCTCCTCGGCAACCGCAAGGAACGGCTGCTGATCAGCGCCCTCGGCCTCGACCGCCTCGCCTGACCACCCCGGACGAGTCAGAGCCGGCGGGCGGCGGCTTCCTGCTCCAGGCGGACCTTCTTCGGCACGCACATGCGCCACGCGTCCAGCACCAGCTCGCGCATCTCGTCGGGGTCGAGCGCGTCCATGCGCGCCAGCACCCAGTTGAAGCGCATGTCGGACTCCTCCGGCAGGAGGAACGTGTCCGGCTCGGCCGCCACGAGCGCCGCACGCTCCTCCTTGGGGAACGCGAACCCCATCAGCGTCTCGTCGCGCGAGAACGCCACATAGACGAGCTGCCCCACCCGGAACTTGATCCGGTCTCTGATGAGGTGCTCGGACGAGCGCGGGAGCGTGCGGGTGAGCTGTCGTACATCGTCAACGGTGACCATCCGGCCACCGTACCTCTCCTACCGGTTACCCTCGGCGGCCGAGATGTCGGCGAGGGCCGAGTCGGGGTCGCGTTCCATCGCCAGGTCGCCCAGGCTGACGATGCCGACGGCGCGGCCGTCCTCGACGACCGGCAGGCGCCGAACCGCGTGCGAGCGCATGAGCCGGACCGCCTGGTCGATGCTCGTGTCGGGCCCGATGGCCTCCACCGACGGGCTGCACGCCTCGCGCACCGGCGTCTGCGGCCCCTTCTCGTCGGCCACCACCCGGATCGTGATGTCGCGGTCGGTGATGATGCCCTGCAGGCGGCCGTTGTCGTTGACGATCACGGCGCCGGCGTCGTTCTCGCGCATGAGCGCGGCCGCGGCGGCCACCGGCTGGTCGCCCTCGATCGTCGCCGGGTGCGACGTCATCACGTCTGCCACGGTCTTCGCCATGGGAATCCTCCTCGGATCGGTCCGGCCGACCCCCTACCCGGGCGGGCCGTCGATTCACCCGGTGAGCCCCTCGGCGCGGGGCGCGTGCCGGAAGGCGGTGATGGACGTGGCCATGGCGGAGGGTGTCCGTCTCGTAAAATGAGACATTCTCTCTTGAATGATGAGACCACGGCTATGGTGGAGGTAGGTGCCGGAGCAACAGGAGGAGTCCGACGATGAACGCCGTCTACACCCATGGCCACCACGACTCCGTGCTGCGCTCGCACCGCTGGCGCACCGCGGCGAACTCGGCCGCCTACCTGCTGCCCCACCTGGAACCGCACATGAAGCTGCTCGACGTCGGCAGCGGGCCGGGCACGATCACCGCCGACCTGGCCGGGCTGGCCGGGCACGTGACGGCGTCCGAGGTCACCGCCGAGGCGCTCGACCTGGCCCGCGCCGAGGTGGCCCGGCGCGGGCTGCGGAACGTGGACTTCGCGGTCGCCGACGTGCACGCGCTGCCGTGGGAGGACGACACCTTCTGCGTGGTGCACGCCCACCAGGTGCTCCAGCACGTCGGCGACCCGGTGCGGGCGCTGCGGGAGATGCGGCGGGTGACCAGGCCCGCCGGGTACGTCGCCGCCCGCGACGGCGACTACGCCGCCTTCACCTGGTATCCGCGCGTCCCGGCGCTGGAGGAGTGGCTGGCGCTCTACCGGAAGGTGGCGCGGGGCAACGGCGGCGAGCCGGACGCCGGGCGGCGGCTGCTGTCGTGGGCCAGGGCCGCCGGGTTCGAGGACGTCACGGCGACCTCGTCGACCTGGTGCTTCGCCACGCCCGGCGACCGCGCCTGGTGGGGTGGCATGTGGGCCGAACGCGTGCTGCGCTCGGCGATGGCCGGGCAGGCCCTGGCGAGCGGCGCCGCCACGGAGGCCGACCTGCGCCGGATCTCGGAGGGCTGGCTGGAGTGGGCCGCGGCCGAGGACGGCTGGCTGTCCATCCTGCACGGCGAGATCCTCTGCCGCGCCTGACCTCGACGGGCCGCCGTCAGCGATGGTTCAGAGGCCGAGGGTGCGGGCGCGTTGCCACTGGGGGTCGCGGTAGAGGACCATGTCGGCGCCCACCATCTCGTCGGGCGCCGACAGCATGGTGATCTCGCCCGCGGCCTGCAGCTGCAGGAGCAGGTCGCGCACCCGCGGCCCGACCGGCAGCCGTCCGGCCGTCAGCCCGAGGCCCGCCCGCACCGTGTCGGCGATCTCCGACAGGTGGAACGGCCCCTCGAAACGCGCCACGATCCCGCGCACCACGCTCATCGTGATCAGGTTCTCGGCCTCGGCGTGCGCCAGTTGCCAGGTGATCTGCTCCTTGCGCCGCCCGGTGCCGACGCAGGAGTGACACGGCTGCGTCAGGCCCGGCGCGACCTCCTCCTCAGCCGACCCGAGGCAGGCCGAGCAGCGGTTGTTCTCGGCGGCGTGCAGCTCGGCCGCCATGCGGCCGCCGAGAACGACCCCGCAGTCGCAGGCGAACGCCTCACCCAGAATGCTGTTCTGTGGGGAGATCGTATGCTTCGTCATCGAGCCGACTTTACCGGCCGGCGCCACCGTGACGTCACGGCCCGTGGTCCGCGAGTCCGCGCAGCCGCCGCAACGCCTTCTTGGCCGCCGCCGAGACGCGTTCGTCGGGATGGTGGTCGATGAACACCTGGAGCACCCGTCCCGTCCACGGATGGTCGCCGAACGCCAGGATCGCGATCGTGCCGGCCTGCTCCTCGGAGTTCATCCCCATGGCGATCGACTTGATCACCTCGCCCGGCTCGTCCCCGAACTCCAGCAGCGCCGCCGCCATGTCCACCAGCACCCACGCGATCTCCTCGGGCACCGGTTGCCGGTCGGCGTTTCCGGTTCTGGCCGCGATCACCGCGCCCAGCTTCGGCTCCTCCAGCAGCCGAGACAGCGCCGCCCGGCCCTCCTCGCCGAAGTCCGACCACAGCAGCTCCACGCCGACCGCCCGGCTCAGCGGGCTCACCGTGCCCAGCACCGAGGCGAGCTCCGCCACCGCCGCGTCGGCGTCCCTGCCCTTCAGCCACCCGGCCAGCTCCTCGCCGCGCTCGGCCTCGGGGTAAGAGCGCAGGCCGTGCAGCAGCTCCGCCGCGTCCGCCGCCGCGTACGACCCCATGACCGGGATGTCCTGCCCGGTGGTGTCCGCGATGATCAGTCGCGCCGCCCACAGGCCGAGCCAGCTCAGCGTGTACGGCTCCGCCCGCCGCACCAGCCCCAGCCCGGACAGCGTCTCGGGGATGTCGCCCTTGAGCGGCTCGCGGGACAGGAACAGCCGGATGACCTCCAGCAGCAACGCTTCGTCGGCGGCCAGCCGCTCCCGGCAGCGGTCCGCCCAGGAGGCCAGGACCTCCCCGTCGTCTCCCTCCGGGGCCAGCTCCTCGGCCAGCGGGGCGGCGCGTACGGCCGCGGCGAGCGTGGCCTCGTCGGGCAGCCGGATCGGGGGCTGCAGGGGCAGCGTGTCGTCGTCGTAGGACCTCACGAGCCCATCCTGTCGTGATATCTCCAGTAAAGTGTCCGCTGACGCCGAAAAGTCGGAAGAAAGGAGGCGCTGAAGTGTTCCGCATTGCCACGGGCGCCCGCGGCGCCCGCTTCTGCTTCTCGGAGGAATCATGCGTTTCCGTCCCGCGGCCGAGGCCGATCTAGACCGCCTGCTCGGCTGCGTCGTCGACGAGTCCATCAGCTGGGCTCATCCCGACCGCCTCCTGTCGTTCCTGGAGAGCGGCCACTACCGGTACGACCGCATCTGGCTCGCCCTCGACGACGACTCCGGCGACATCCTCGCCAGGGCCGTCTGGTGGGGCTTCCCCGGCGACCGGCCGCTCGCCATGGACTGCCTGTACGCGCACCCGTCCGCCGGCGACCGCGTGGGCGTGGCCGCCGAGCTGCTGCGCCGGGCGCATGCCGCGTTCGGGCTGCGGCCGGCGTACCACGTGTTCGTCGCCGACGGCTGGCGCGAGGACCCGCGGGCCGCGGCGGCCGTCGCCTGGCGGTGGGAGGCCGCCGGCCGCGCCGGGCTGACCGAGGAACTCGAACGCCTGCGGTACGCGTGGACGGCGGGCGATCCCGTTCCCGAGCCGTCCGGGCGGCTGGCCTTCCGCGCGGATGACGACGACGAGGCGTTCGTCGCGGCGTTCCGGCGGGTGGCCGAGGGCACCCTCGACCACCACACCCGGCAGGCCCTGGCCACCATGGACCCGGAGGAGCAGGCGCGCGAGGACGTCGCCGACTACCGGGCGATGCCGGGGGACCGGTCGTGGTGGCGGCTGGCGTACACGCCGGACGGCTCCCTCGCCGGGGTCGCGCTGCCGTCGGCCAACAACTCCGGGCCGGTGGTCGGCTACCTCGGCGTGGTGCCAGAACACCGCGGCCGCGGGTACGCCGACGACCTCCTCGCCGAGATCACCCGCTTCCACGCCGAGCGCGGAGTCCAGCGGATCACGGCCGACACCGACCGCGGCAACGTGCCGATGGCCAGGGCGTTCGAACGCGCCGGCTACCGCGCCTTCGCCCTCCGCCTCGTCCTGTCCGCCAAGCCCGGCGAGGAGCGCGTGAACCCCTGACCGGGGCCTCGGCCGGCGACCGGGGCGGCGCGACGATCAGCGGATCGCCCGCGCGGATGTCTTGCGTCCCGCGCGGGCGGCTGGTCTGATCGACCAATGGGCGGTTATGACGAGGCTTACCGGCGCAGCATCCAGCGACCCGACGAGTTCTGGGCCGAGGCGGCCCGCGGCATCGACTGGGACGTGACACCCGCCACGGTGTACGGCGCCGCGGCGAACGGCGCCGCTGACGGCCGCGGCCGCTGGTTCCCCGACGGGCGGCTCAACACCTGCCACAACGCGGTGGACCGGCACGTCGCGGCCGGGCGCGGCGGGCAGGCGGCGCTGATCTACGACAGCCCGGTGACGGGGGTCGTGCGCGTCCACACCTACGACGAGCTGCTCGACCTGGTGGCGCGAACCGCGGGCATGCTGCGCGACCTCGGCGTACGCGCCGGGGACACCGTGGTGATCTACATGCCGATGGTGCCCGAGGCGGTGGTCGCGATGCTGGCGTGCGCGCGGCTCGGGGCGGTGCACTCGGTGGTGTTCGGCGGGTTCGCGGCCGCGGAGCTGGCGGTGCGGATCGACCACGCCCGGCCCAAGGTCGTGCTGTCGGCGTCGTGCGGGATCGAGCCGACGCGGGTGGTGGCGTACAAGCCGCTGCTGGACGCCGCGCTGGAGCAGGCGTCGCACCGGCCCGACCGGTGCGTGATCCTGCAGCGGCCGCAGTGCGCCGCCGACCTGGTGGACGGCCGCGACGCCGACTGGGCCGAGCTGGTGGCCGCCGCCGCGCCGGCCGGGTGCGTCAGCGTGGCCGCCACCGACCCGCTCTACATCCTCTACACCTCCGGCACCACCGGCACGCCCAAGGGCGTCGTCCGCGACAACGGCGGCCACGCCGTCGCCCTGCACTGGAGCATGGCGAACGTGTACGGCGCCGCCCCCGGCGAGGTCTACTGGGCGGCCTCCGACGTCGGCTGGGTGGTCGGCCACTCCTACATCGTGTACGGCCCGCTGCTGGCCGGCTGCACGACCGTGCTGTACGAGGGCAAGCCGGTCGGCACGCCGGACCCGGGCGCGTTCTGGCGGGTGGTGTCCACGCACGGCGTGCGGACGCTGTTCACGGCGCCGACCGCGATCCGCGCCATCAAGAAAGAGGATCCATCCGGCAATTTCGCGAAAAAGTACGATTTGTCCGGCCTGCGATACCTCTTCCTCGCCGGCGAGCGCCTCGATCCCGACACCTACCAGTGGGCCTCCGACCTGCTCGGCATCCCCGTCATCGACCACTGGTGGCAGACCGAGACCGGCTGGCCCGTCGCCGCCAACTGCGTCGGCATCGAACCCCTCCCCATCAAGCCCGGCTCCCCGACCAGGCCCGTGCCCGGCTGGGACGTGCACGTCCTCGACTCCGAAGGCCGCGACTGCCCGCCCGGCGTCGAGGGCGCGGTCACCGTCAAGCTGCCGCTACCGCCCGGGGCGCTGCCCACCCTCTACCGCGACGAGGCCCGCTTCACCCGCTCCTACCTGGAGCGCTACCCCGGCCACTACCTCACCGGCGACGGCGGCCATCTCGACGCCGACGGCTACCTGTACGTCATGGGCCGCATCGACGACGTGATCAACGTGGCCGGGCACCGGCTGTCCACCGGCGCGATGGAGGAGGTCGTCGCCTCCCACCCGGACGTGGCCGAGTGCGCCGTGATCGGCGTCGCCGACGAGCTGAAAGGGCAGCTCCCGGTCGGGTTCGTGGTACTCAAGGCCGGCGCCGGACGCGACCCCGAGGACCTGGAGCGCGAGCTGGTCGCGCTGGTGCGCGAGCGCATCGGCCCGGTGGCCGCCTTCCGCCGGGCCGTGGTCGTCGCCCGGCTGCCCAAGACCCGCTCGGGCAAGATCCTGCGCGCCACGATGCGCGACATCGCCGACGGCCGGCCGTACACGGCGCCGTCCACGATCGAGGACCCGGCGGCGCTGCCGGAGATCGCCCGGGCCGTGAAGGAGAAGTGACGGGCGGGTAACCATCCTTCAGGACGCCTGCGCCCGCCGCGGCGCGCGGCGCATGATGGGACATCCCAGGCCCCCGGGAGAAGGCATGATCGAGACACCGAGCTACGCCGACGCCCTGAGGATCCTCGGATGCAAGGACGGCCGGCTGGCCAAGGTGATCGGGTTCGCCGCGGCCGCCGAGCGCAGCGGCTGGCCGCTGGCCGGCGCCGGGCAGCTCGTGCTGGGCCTGGCCGACCTCCGCACGTCCGTCGTCCGCTACGGCGAGGACGTCACGGGCCGCATGGCCGGGCCCCGCGGCGGGGCCGACCGGCACACGCGCACCCGCCGGCTGGCCGCCGCGCACGCCGTCGTGGTCGTGTCGGCGTACTTCGAGGCGCTGGGCGAGGTCAAGCTGCCGTTCACGCTGGAGCAGCTCGACCGGGCCGACCAGATCTCCCACGGCGTGCCCACCCGCGAGCGGTTCGCCGGGCTCGTCGCCGAGCTGCTGCTGCGGCGGCTGCCGACGCCCGAGCCGCACGTGCCGTACGCCGCGACCCGGCAGGCCGTGGAACGTGCCTACCTGCGCATGTCGGAGGCCATGGCCGGCTACGTCGGCGGCCTGCCCGTCTGGGACGAACTGAGCGTGGACGACCGGCTCCTGCTGCCCCGGATGCTGGCCGAGGGCCCGGTCGGGCACGCGCTGCGCAGCTACGACGAGGACTACCGGTCGCTGGCGCTGGGCAGCCACGAGTTCGGCGTGCGCAGCCTGGTCACCGATCGGCCCCAGCCGGCCACGGCGCTGTCGCGGGTGGCGTGGCTGCTGGCCGAGCTGGCCCCGCCCAGGGTGGGCGACCAGCCCATGATCCATCTGGCCAGGATGGCCGCCAACGCCCTCGACCAGCCGCTCCTGCAGGCCGGCAAGCTGCCCGAGGACGTCTACCTGCCGCTGCTCGGCGAGGGCTACCTCACCCCGCGCTGCCGGGTCGCCGAGCTGACCCGCGAGGCCGCGCCGGCGTCCAGGACGTGGTGGCAGGAGCAGCGGCTGCTGCCCGACACCGAGGCGTTCCTGGTCGGCCACCTGACCTCGCTGCGCGCCACCCAGGCGCCGCTGCTCGTGCTCGGCGAGCCCGGCTCGGGCAAGACCAAGCTCACCGAGGTGCTGGCCGCCCGGCTGGCCCGCTCGGAGTTCCTGCCGATCCGGGTCGATCTGCAGGGCGTGGCGGCGCGGGCGAGCGTCACCGAGCAGGTCGAGCAGGCCGTCGCCGCCGTCCTCGACGAGCGCGTCCCCTACGCCGACCTGGTCGCCGCCGCCGACGGGGCGCAGCCGGTGATCCTCCTCGACGGGTTCGACGAGCTGGTGCAGGGCGGCGTCAACCGGTACGACTACCTGGCGCACGTCCAGGAGTTCCAGCGCGCGGAGGCCGAGCAGGGGCGGCCGGTGGCGGCGATCGTGACCAGCCGCACGGTGGTGGCCGACCGGATCAGGTTCCCCGACGGGCTGCTGGCGCTGGAGCTGCAGCCGTTCGAGGACGACCAGGTGCGGCAGTGGCTCGACATCTGGGACCAGGCCAACCGCGCCCTGCTGGCCCGGCGCGACCTGAAGCCGCTGCCCGCCGACGCCGCGCTCGCCCACGGCGAGATGGCCCGCCAGCCCCTCCTCCTGCTGCTGCTCGCCCTGTACGACGCCGGCGGCAACGCCCTGCAACGCGGCACCCCCGCCCCGCTCAAGCGTTCCCGCCTCTACGAGGTCCTGCTCAGGGACTTCACCGAGCGGGAGACCGGCGGCGCCCGCCGCGTCCAGATCGACCAGGAGCTCGTCCTGCTCGGCACGGTCGCGCTGTCCATGCTGGCCCGCGGCCGGCAGGTCATCACCGACGAGGCGCTCGACCGCGACCTGCCCGCCCTGTGCCACGGCGGCGAGGACGACCACGAGGACGCCCGCGCCGACTGGGCCCGCCGCGCCACCGAGCGGTTCTTCTTCGTCCGCAGGAACGGCCACGCCTTCCTCCACTCCACCTTCGGCGAGTTCCTGGTCGCCTGGCTCACCGTCTACGCCCTGCGCGACCTGGACAGACGGCGCCGCCTGGCCGGCGACGAGCCGCTCGCCCTGGTGCAGAGCGTGGACGACGACCTGCTGTACGCGGTCACGTCCCACTCCTGCCTGGCTGAGCGGGGGCCGACGGTCGGGTTCATCCTGGAGCTGCTGGAGGAGGTGCCGGCCGCGGTGCGGGCCCGCTGCGCCGAACAGCTGACCGGTCTGCTGCGCCGCTCCCTGCACGAGCGCGGCCGCCGCCACTTCACCGGGTTCCGGCCGGTGCGGCACCCGCTGACCCGGCGGCTGGCGGCGTACTCGGCGAACCTCGCCCTGCTCGTCGTGGCCGCCTCCGACGAGCCGGTCGCCGTGTCGCGGCTCCTGCCCGGCCCCGACTCCCTCGAACGCTGGTCCTCCTTCACCCACCTGTGGAAGGGGCAGCTGGGGGAGGAGGGCTGGACGGGCCTGCTCACCGCCCTGGCCGCGCGCCGCGTCGTCGTGGACGGCAAGGAGGACGTCGTGCTCGGCGGCACCCACGACCCGGAGGACGGTTCCGGCATGGGCGACGTGGCCGTGGCCGTGGCCACCGGGCACACGCCGGGCCAGCGGCGGCTGCTCGACCTGCTGCTGCGGGCGCTGGGGGAGGGGCGCGCGCTGCCGTACCGGGACCGGGTGGCGATCCTGGAGGAGCTGCTGCGGACCGCGGCGGTGCGCTCGCCCGCCCTGCACCGCGCCGTCGGCGCCCTGTGGGCCGAGAGCGGCGCCGACCACGACGACCTGCGGCCGCTGCTGCGGGCCATGCTCGCCGACCCGGCCGGCCGGATGGCCACCTGGGAGCAGCTGGTCAAGGCCGGCGTCCCGGAGACCGAGCTGTGGGACCTCCAGCAGGACGCCAGGCTGCCGACGGATCCACCGGCAGCCCCGCGCTGATCGTCAGGGCGAGCGCGATGCCGGGTTTCCCTGCGGTGGCCTTTTGGAGGCTGACAATCGGCCGAAACTGTACGTAATATCCGAACATCACGAGCGTTGGGGGCGCCAGGGTGCCAGGACAGAGCGTGAGTGTGGTGATCGATCCGGGAGTGCCTCCGGAGATCGCCACAGTGTTGCGTGCCAACGCCCCGCTGCTGTCGAGGGTGCGGGCCGGAAGGGCGCCGCCCGCGGCGTCCCGGCGAGCGCGCCGCCGCAGCCCGTCCAGCGCCGTGCTGCTGGCCGCCACGCCCGTGGTGATCGCGCTCATGGCCGTCCTGCTCGCCTCGCCGTTCGCGCCGGCCGGGTTCGTGCTGCTCGGCACGTACGTCTTCATCGTCCTGGTCAAGATCGCCTCCATGAGTGAGGTGCCCGAGGACGACCGGCCGCACGAGCGCCACGTGTACGAGCAGGCCCGCTGGTACGACGGCCGCTACCTGCTCGCCGAGGACTTCGACCGGGCGGCCGGGCCCGTCCTGGCCAGGGCGCAGCGCGCGATCGGGTCGGTGCTGCGCTCCCATGTCAACGCCGAGGGCCTGATCGACGACGCCCGCAACGCGATCATGCTGCCCGCCCAGGAGTGGGAGATCGCCCGCCTGCTGGCCAAGCTGTCGGAACTGCGCGCCGAGCACCGCGACCTGCGGTCGGGAGGGCTCGCCCCCGAGGTCGGCGCCGTGCTCGAACACCTGGAGAAGGCGCTGGTCAGCAGCGAGGCAGCGGTCGTCGCCCGGGTCGAGGCCCTGGAACGGTACGCCGCCCACGTCGCCGAGGCCGAACGCGCGTACCACGCCCGCGGCCAGATCGAGGAGTTGCGCGCCCGGCTGCCGCGCTACGAGGAGCTGCTGGCCGAGTCGGGCGCCGACGCGCTCGCCGGGCCCGAGATCGAGCGCCTGACCCGCGACGCCGACCTGCTGGAGCGCACCTTGCGGCGCAGCGTCGCGTCGGCGCACGAGGCGTTCCGCCACCTGGAGAGCTGACCGTCGCGGCCGAGCGCCTGGAGCGGGCGTTACGAGACAGTGTCAGCTCAGCACAGGAGGCTTTCGCCACCTTTTAGGGTGATTTCGCTTAGGATCCGGTTTTGTGGCGGATGTCGTGGTAGACCCCGGAGTGCCGCCGGACGACGCGCAGGTGCTCAGAGAGAGCCGGCGAGTGCTCATCAAGATGCGCCAAGGATGGGTCCCCCCACAGCGCAGGGTCCTGTCCAGCGCGCACTGGCGAATGGTGGCGGCCTTCGCCACCGTGGCCTTCTTCGGGCTGATGCTCGGGTTAGGCGCCGCGGGCAGGGGACTCGGCCTGCTCATGCTGGTGCTCTTCGGCATCCCCCTCATGATCGTGCTGTTCGTCCGCAACGACCTGCCGGGCGACGAGGAGGACGACGACGTCGAGCGCGAGATGTACGAGCAGCTCCGCTGGTACGAAGGCCGCTACGTGCTCACCGACGACCTCGACGAGTCCTCCAAACGCCTGCTCACCCGCGCCCGCCGGGCCATCGCCACCGTGACCGGCTCCCGCGTCAACGCCGAGGGCCTGCTGGACGACGTCCGCAACGCCGTCATGCTGCCCGCCCAGGAGTGGGAGATCGCCCGCCTGCTGGCCAAGCTGTCCGCGCTGCGCGCCAAGCACCGCGAGACCGTCTCGCGCGGGATCACGCCCGAGGTGGAGGCCGTGGCCGCGCCGCTGGCCAAGGCGCTCGACAACAGCGAGGCCGCCGTGGTCGCCCGCGTCGAGGCGCTGGAGCGTTACGCGGCCAACGTCACCGAGGCCGAGCGCGCCTACCGCGCCCACCAGCAGATCGAGGAACTGCGCGGGCGGCTGCACCAGTACGAGGAACTGGTCGCCGAGACCGGCGCGGACGGCTTCGCCGTGCCGGAGCTGACCGGCCTCGCCGAGGACGCCGACCGCCTCGAACAGGCCCTGCGCCGCAGCGTCAGCTCGGCCCGCGAAGCCTTCGACCACCTCGACCCCGCCAAGGACACCGACCCTCCGCCCCTCCCCGGCTGAACCGTTTCGAAGACCTTGACACTCAAGCGCCCCGCCGTACTCCGGGTTCTCCAGGGGGAGAAGGCGCGCGGCCTTGGCGGGGGACGCCAGGGGGCGCGCCGTTGGGCATGGGTGCCGTGCGAAGGTCAGCCCGCTCGCCGCACGTCACCGTCGCCGCCGCGTCGATCATCCGCGGCAGTGCTACAGCCGTTGACCTGCGACGATCCGGCACGTGCGGAAGAACCGGCCTAGCCGGTCCGGGGGGTCGCGGTCTGGAGGAGGAGGTCGCAGAGGGCGTCGGCGGCGTCGACGCGGCCCAGCTTGGCGGCGGACTGGCCCATCGCGGCGCGCAGGCCGGGGTCGGCCAGCAGGGGCATCAGCTCGGCCAGCAGCTGGTCGGCCGTCGGACGAGGCTCCAGGAGGGCGCGGGCGGCGCCGGCTCCCGCCAGGTACGCGGCGTTCTTCCGCTGCTCGTCGCCGCTGCTCGGGATGAGCGGGACCAGCACCGCGGGCTTGCCGATCGCGGTCAGCTCCGACACCGTGCCGGCCCCGCTGCGGGAGATCACCACGTCCGCGGCCGCGAACAGGTCCGCCAGCTCCGACCCGACGTACGGAACCGGGTGGTAGCGCTCGGCCAGCTCCGCCGGCATCGGGGTCGCCCGCATGTGGTCGATCCAGGCGGGCCCGCACTGGTGCACGATCTGCGCGTGCGGCAGCAGCCGCGGCAGCACCTCCGCGATCAGGGTGTTGATCTGCTTGCTGCCCGTCGCCCCGCCCGTCACGTAGATCAGCGGCACCTCGAACGTCAGCCCGAACGTGTCGTACGCCGCCGCCCGGTTGCCCTGCAGCAGCTCGGCTCGGACCGGGTTGCCCGTCACCACGGCCTTCTTCCTGGCCGACTCGGGCAGGTAGGACAGCGACGACTCGTGCGACAGCGCGATCCGGGTGGCCAGCCGGGCGAGGATCCGGTTGGCGAGCCCGACCACGGTCGTCTGCTCGTGCATGACCAGCGGCCGCCGGATCAGCTTGGCCGCCACCCCGATGGGCACGGCCACGTAACCCCCGGTGGACAGCACCACATCGGGCAGGTAGCGGGCGGCGTGCCCGATCGCCTGGAACACCCCGACCGGGATGCGGAGCACGTCGGCGAGGTTGGTGCCCAGCTCCTTGAGGTTGGGGCGGCGGCGCAGCTTGCCCGTGGTGATCGCCTTGAACGGGATGCCGTGCTCGGCCGTGATCCTGGCCTCCAGCCCCTTGGCCGTGCCCACCCAGAGCACGTCGTGTGGCACCTGCCGTCGCCGGAGTGCCGTCAGGGTCGTCAGGGCCGGGTAGGTGTGACCGCCGGTGCCGCCGCCGGTGATCAACAGTCGCAGGGTTCGTGACATGCGATCAGAGTATGGCCGCACAGCGGAAACCCGTGTGCCCGGTCGAGGAGTCGGGAGTGTTGGAGGTGCGCGCCGCGACCCGGTAGCGGTTGCAGTAGGAGTCGTGGCACATGTACGACCCGCCGCGGATCACCTTCGCCGTGCCGTCGGCCGGCCCGGTCGGGTTGACCGCGGACGGCTGCCACGTGGTGCCCCACCAGTCGGCGGTCCATTCCCACACGTTCCCCGACACGTTGTACAGCCCGTACCCGTTCGGCTGGAACGACTTGACCGGCATCGTGCCCTTGCTCGGCGCGGTCGGGAAGCGGCCCTGCCAGATGTTGCACCGCTGCCGCCCGCGGGGGGCCAGCTCGTCGCCCCATGGGAAGCGCTTCTGCTCCAGGCCGCCGCGGGCGGCCATCTCCCACTCCGCCTCGGTCGGCAGCCGCTTGCCGGCCCAGGCGGCGTAGGTGTCGGCGTCGTTCCACGAGACGTGCACGACCGGGTGGTTCTGGCGGTCGCCGATGGACGACCCGGGGCCCTCCGGCGTGCGCCACGTGGCGCCCTCCACGCCCACCCACCAGGACGCGCCCGGCACGGTCGCGTCGATCACGCCGCCGGTGGCGAACTGGTGGAACACGAACGACCAGCCGATCCGCTCGGCCTCGGTGACGTACCCCGTCTCCTTGACGAACGTGGCGAACTGCGCGTTCGTCACGCACGCCGGGTCGATCAGGTACGGGTCGACCCGCACCTCGCGGACCGGTCCCTCGCCGTCCTCGGGCCGGGCGTCCGGGTCGGTGCCGCCCATGAGGAAGGTCCCGCCGGGGATGCGCGCCATGCCGCGCGGCGGCGTCCGCCGTACGGTGGTCACGGGCTCCGGGCGAGCCCCGCCGGCGGCGTCCCTGCTCGGACCACAGCAAGCGCTCAAAGATCCCCCAAACGTGTCACGACACCATGGAAGGGTAGTGCCTGGAGCGTGCCCACCATGACCCGGCTGCCCCAGGTCACTCCTGCGCAGGCGCTCGCCCTCACGCGCACACTCGTGCTGCCGGCCGTCGCCCAGGGCGCCGTCGTCCGCCGCCCTCTCGCGGTGCGCGTGGCCACGCTGGCCGACGCCGAGGGCCGCGCGATCCGGCTGCTGGCGCGGCTGCGGGCCGAGTACGGCGACGGGCCGCTGCTGGCCCGCGTTCCGGGCCGCGGCTGGGCGATGCTGCCGCTGGCCTCCCGCGACGTGCGCACGGTGCTGGAGGATCGCGCGTTCACCCCGGCCGCCCGGGAGAAACGCGGCGCGCTCGGGCACTTCGAGCCGGACGCGGTGCTGGTCACCATGGATCCGGGGCTGCGCGAGCGGCGGCGGGCGCTCAACGAGGAGGTGCTGCGCGCCGGCGTCGACCCCTACGTCCGGGTGGTCGCGGAGGAGGCCGCGACGCTGCCCAGGGACGGCGTGCTGACCTGGGCGCAGTGGCACGCCGTGCAGTGGCGCATCACCCGCCGGATCGTGCTCGGCGACGCCGCCCGCGACGACGTGGCCATGACCGCGCTGCTCGACCGGCTGCGCCGCGACGCCAACTGGGCGGGCGTGCGCGGCCGCCGCACCGACGTGTACCACGCCTTCCGGCGCCGCCTGGCGGCGCACCTGGCGCGGGCCGAGCCGGGCAGCCTGGCCGCCGTGCTGGCCCGCACCGCCACCGAGCCCGACGTGCACGCCGATGGTCAGGCGCCGCACTGGCTGTTCGCCTTCGACGCCGCCGGCATGGCCGGCTACCGGGCGCTCGCCCTGCTCGCCGCGCGTCCCGGCCCGCGCGACCCCGAGCACCTGCGGGCGGCCGTGCTGGAGTCGGTGCGCCTGTGGCCCACCACGATCGCGATCCTGCGGGACGTGGCCGGGCCCACGAAGTGGAACCTGCCGGAAGGCACGCTGGTGATCATCTACAGCCCGTACGTGAACCGCGCCGAGCCAGGCGACTCCTACCGGCCCGAGCTGTGGCTGGGCCGCCGCGGCGAGTGGGCCGGGGTGCCGTTCAGCTCCGGGTTCGCCCGCTGCCCCGGCGAGGACCTGGTGGTGTTCACCACGGCCGCCCTGCTGGGGGAGATCCTGCGCGAGCGTTCGGTCAGACCGTCGGTGAGCTTGGCCGACCCCCTGCCCGCGACCTTCGACCACTTCCGGCTCCGCTTCGCCGTGAAACCGGCAGAACGGTAGCGTGCTCCCATGCGACTCGGCGTGCTGGACATCGGCTCGAACACCGTCCATCTTCTCGTCGTCGACGCCCATCGCGGCGCGCGCCCCATGCCCGCGTACTCCCACAAGGAAGCGCTCCGGCTGACCGAATACCTCGGCGAGGACAACCGGTTGCAGGGCGAGGGGGTCGAGCGCCTGTGCGCCTTCGTGGGCGAGGCCGTCCACCTGGCCGAGGACAAAGGAGTCGAAGACCTCGTCGCCTTCGCCACCTCGGCGGTGCGCGAGGCGGCCAACGGCGAGGAGGTGCTGGCCCGCGTCGAGGAGAGCTGCGGCGTGCACATCGACGTGCTGTCGGGCCGCGACGAGGCGCGGCTGACGTTCCTGGCGGTGCGGCGGTGGTTCGGCTGGTCGTCGGGGCGGCTGCTGGCCTTCGACATCGGCGGCGGCTCCCTGGAGATCGCCGCCGGGGTGGACGAGGAGCCCGACGTGGCCGTGTCGCTGCCGCTGGGCGCCGGGCGGCTGACCCGCGACTGGTTCACCGCCGACCCGCCGCCCGCCGAGGAGGTGCGCAAGCTGCGCAAGCACGTACGCGCCGAGATCGCCCGCACCGTCGGCGACGTCGTCAGGTACGGCGAGCCCGACCGCGCGGTGGCGACGTCCAAGACGTTCCGGCAGCTGGCCAGGATCGCCGGGGCGGCGCCCTCCAGCGACGGCCCCTACGTCGCCCGCTCGCTGTCACGCCAGGACACCGCCGACTGGGCGGTCAAGCTCACCACCATGACGGCCGCCGAGCGGGCCGAGCTGCCCGGCGTGTCGGAGGGCAGGGCGCCCCAGCTCGCGGCCGGCGCGCTGGTGGCCGACGCGGCGATGGACCTGTTCGAGGTCGACCGGCTCGACGTGTGCCCGTGGGCGCTGCGCGAGGGAGTGATACTGCGCCGCCTCGACCTCCTGCCGGGACGTCACGACCAGGCCCCCGGCGGCGCCGAGTAAGGGCGCTCTATCCCCGAAATATCTCCAACATAGCCCCATATATCGGCATAGCGGGCCGATCGCTGGGCACGGTCCGCCAAATGGTGGAAGTACTCGGCGCCGTCGGCACCCTGATGGTCGTACTCCTGCTGATCGTCCTGGCCACGCTGCTCGTCGCGGTGGTCTTCCTGGCCGTGCTCGCGGCGCTGGCCTGGTCGATGGTGGGTGACCGGCGGGGGGTGTGGCGGCGGCTGCGGCGGCGCGTGCGGTGGCGGCTCCGGGCGGTACGCGCTACGTGGTCATGAGGTGGGGGCCGGCCGAGCCCGGCGCGTACCGCAGCCGCTTCTCCAGGCAGACCACCGCGCCGTTCTCACGCCGGTTGGTGAAGCGGACGTCGTCGGCCAGCGCGCGCATGATCTGCAGGCCGCGCCCGTGCTCGGCTCCGGGCTCGGCGTCGATGATCTTCCGCGGGTCGACGTCGAAGCCGTTCCCCGTGTCCACGACCCTGATGACGCACAGGTGGTCGCGGACGGCGGCGCTCACGGTGTACTCGTCGCTGGGCGCGGCGTGCTTGATGACGTTCGAGCAGGCTTCCGTGAGCATGAGCTCGATGTCGTCGCGGACCTGCGGCTCGACGCCGAGCGACCGCAGCGTGCCGTCCAGCAGTTGCCTGATCAGCGGGACGCTCGCCGCATCCCGGGGCAGTCGGAGAGCTATCGTGGTCTCCACCGTGCCTCCTCCCGTGTGGATGCGTGGATGACCCCTGCCCCCTTTCCTTTGCCCCAATCGTCCCTTTCCAAGTTAAAAGTCCGGAAAGCTTATAGCTCCAGTAGCCGCCGGGCCACCTCCATCGACGCCTTGTCGACCTCGTCCTCGCTGAGGCCGCTCTCCTGCGTCAGCCACTTGCCGGCGTGCAGCGCGAAGAACGCCATCGCGTGGCTGATCCGCTCCACCGGCGTGTCGCCGGGGCTGCCCAGCTCCCGCGTCAGCGCCATCATCGTCTCGCGCATGCGCTTGAGCTTGGGGTGGTCGCGCATCGCCGTCTGGTTGCGCTCCAGGAACCTGGCGACCTCCAGCGTGCGGGGCAGGCGGAGGTTCTCGGCGTAACGCTCAAGCAGCTCGCGGCGGGTCTCGGCGGTCTTCGGCCGCGACCGCGTCCAGGCCAGCAGCTCCTCCAACTCGGCGATGCGCAGGTCGACCAGGCTCGCCACGATGTCGTCCTTGGTCTTGAAGTGGTAGTAGAGTGCGGCCTTCGTCACGCCCAGCTCCTCGGCGATCTCCCGCAGCGACGTGGCCTCGTAGCCCTGCTCGGTGAAGAGCCGCAGCGCGATCTCCTGGATCCGCGTTCGTGTGTCTTCCCGCACTTCGCACCTTTTCAGCTTGACGGCCGACAAGTAAGTATCTACCTTATTCTATGCTTGCCGGGCGGCAAGTAAGCAAGATCGTATGGGGGTGTCGAAATGGCGGAGTTAACGGGTCGGCGGCGTGAGGTCATGGTCGTCCTGCCGGGGCTGATGCTGGCGATGGTGCTGGCGATGCTGGACAACATGATCGTGGGCACGGCGATGCCCCGGATCGTGGGCGAGCTCGGCGGGCTGTCGCATCTGTCCTGGGTCGTCACGGCGTACGTGCTGGGCACGACGGTGTCGACGCCCATCTGGGGCAAGATCGGCGACCTCTACGGCCGTAAGACCATCTTCATCATCTCCATCGTGATCTTCATGATCGGGTCTGCGCTCTGCGGCATGGCCGGGTCGGCCCTGCTCGGCGGGCCGGAGGGCGGCATGGCCGAGCTGATCGCGTTCCGCGCGGTGCAGGGGCTCGGCGCGGGCGGCCTGATGGTGAACGTCATGGCGATCATCGGCGACCTGGTGCCGCCCCGCGAGCGCGGCCAGTACCAGGGCATCACGGCCGGCGTCATGTCGCTGGCGATGATCGCCGGCCCGCTGGTCGGCGGCTTCATCACCGACCACCTCGACTGGCGCTGGGCCTTCTACGTGAACCTGCCGGTCGGCGCGGTCGCGCTGGCGCTCATCGTGGTCCGGCTGCACCTGCCGAAGGTGCGTAACCGGGTGCGGATCGACTGGGCGGGCGCGGTCCTGCTGTCGATCGCCATCACCGCCATGGTGCTCATCACCACCTGGGGCGGCAACGAGTACGCGTGGGGCTCCTGGCAGATCCTCGGCCTGGGCGCGCTCGCCGTGCTGACGCTGGCGGTGTTCGTCCTGGTCGAGCGGAAGGCGGTCGAGCCGATCATGCCGCTGCAGCTGTTCAGCAACCGGAACTTCACCCTGATCTCGGCCATCGGCTTCCTGCTCGGGTTCGCCATGTTCGGCGCGATCAACTTCCTGCCGCTGTTCCAGCAGACCGTGCAGGGCGCCAGCGCCACGAACTCCGGCCTGCTGCTCCTGCCGATGATGGCCGCGTCCATGGCGGTGTCCCTGGTCGTGGGCAAGGCGATCACCACCACCGGCAAGTACAAGATCTACCCCGTGCTCGGCGGCGTCGGCATGGCCGTCGGCATGTGGCTGCTGTCCACGATGGACGTGTCCA
>DASUCK010000705.1:0-3544 GCA_036276095.1 Nonomuraea sp.
TCGAACGCGCGATCAACCGGCTGAAGAACTACCGGGCCGTGGCCACACGCTACGACAAGCGCGCCTACATCTTCCTGGGCACCGTCACCCTGGCCGCTCTAATCATTTGGCTCCGAACCTGATCCAAGAAACGGCTCCTAGGCGACGACCCGCCGGGACACCCTCACGTATCCCGCAGAGAAGACGCCCGGTCACGGGGAAAGGTTGACCACCAACGCGGTCGCGATGGCGGCGATGCCCTCACCGCGCCCGGTCAGCCCGAGCCCGTCGGTCGTGGTGGCGGAGACGCTCACCGGCGCCCCCACGGCGGCGCCGAGCGCCTTCTCGGCCTCGGCGCGGCGTGGCGCCAGCTTGGGACGGTTGCCGATCACTTGGATGGCGATGTTGCCGATGTCGTAGCCCGCCGCGCGCACCTGGCGGGCGGTCTCCTCCAGCAACGCGGCGCCCGGCGCGCCCGCCCACCGGGGGTCGGACGTGCCGAACAGCCGACCCAGGTCGCCCAGGCCGGCCGCGGACAGCAGCGCGTCGCAGGCGGCGTGGGCGGCGGCGTCGCCGTCGGAGTGGCCCTCCAGCCCGCGCTCGCCCGGCCAGTGCAGCCCGGCGAGGTTGAGCTCGCGGCCCGAGGCGTCCGAAGCGAACGGGTGGACGTCGACTCCGACGCCCACCCGTGGAAGATTCGTGCTCAGGAGTTGAGAACCTCGTCGAGAAGGGCCTCTGCCTTGTCCTCATTGGTCTTCTCGGCCAGAGCCAACTCGCTGACCAGGATCTGGCGCGCCTTGGCGAGCATGCGCTTCTCGCCGGCGGACAGCCCGCGCTCGCGGTCTCTCCGCCACAGGTCCCGAACCACCTCGGCGACCTTGTTCACATCGCCGGACGCGAGCTTCTCCAGATTGGCCTTGTAACGACGAGACCAGTTGGTGGGCTCTTCCGTGTGCGGCATCCGTAGGACGTCGAAAACCCGCTCAAGGCCTTCCTGGCCGACAACATCGCGCACACCGACGAGTTCTGCGTTTTCTGCTGGCACCTGGACGGTAAGGTCGCCCTTGTCGACCTTGAGCACCAGGTAGGTCTTTTCCTCACCCTTGATGGATCGCGTCGTGATTGCTTCGATCCGAGCAGCCCCATGGTGGGGGTAGACGACAGTGTCGCCGACCTGGAAAGTCATGTGACAAGTACCCCTTCCGCTGTACTCCAGGGTACCACGCATCCACAGGCTCCCGGAACAGTGAAATCATCATAACTGCAGGTCAAAGCGGCATATTAGGGCTTGACAATCCGTCAACTCTATGAATCCCCAATGCAGACATGGCGAATGACCTGCAGGGGCGCGGATATGACCATGGATTCTGGTGGATATGGTGGGCGCTGCCCTACACACGCACGCGCAAGACCAAGGAGAACCCGCCCGTGACCAGCCGTCGCTGGATTGCCGCAGCCGCCGCGTTCTTGGCAGCCCCCCTGCTCGCGGGCTGCGGGGCTGGATTCGACGCCACCACCAACAAGCCGTACGCCCCCAACGAGGCGCAAGTCTTGATCGAGAACGGGGCCTACGGCCACCGCAGCGGCATTCACATCCCGCAGGCGTTCATTCTCGGCCCGAACCGCGGGACCCTGCTCCCGTGGCGCGGCTCGGCCCCGATCTACCTCAACATCCTCAACACCGCCGCGGCCCCTGACACCCTGCAGGCCGTCTCGGCCGGCAACATGGGCGCGGTGAAGGTGACGGCGCCGATCCAGCTCCCGAGCAACCAGCTCGTCAACACCGGCAAGCCCAGCCCGCAGCTGATGCTGGAGGCGATCCCCAGGAGCCTCAGAGGCGGCGAGACGATCAGACTGGACCTCCAGTTCGCCAACGCCGGGACCGTGTCCCTGAACGTGCCTGTGGTCACGCGCAGCCGCGAATTCGAGGAGTACCCCCCGCCGCCCGGCGCGCCCACGCCGACCCCCAGCCCCACCGCGACGCCGTCCGCCCCGGCGGAGGAGGCGCACTGAGGCGCGTCAGGGCCTGACGAGACATGACAAGGCCCCTGCCCCGGTCCGGCCAAGCGCCGGGGCAAGGGCCTCGCGCAGGTCAGTCCTCCACCGCGTCGAACTTGTAGCCCAGGCCGCGCACGGTCAGGATGCACCGCGGGTTCGACGGATCCGACTCGATCTTGGCGCGCAGCCGCTTGACGTGCACGTCGAGGGTCTTGGTGTCGCCCACGTAGTCGGCGCCCCAGACGCGGTCGATGAGCTGGCCGCGGGTGAGCACCCGGCCGGCGTTGCGCAGCAGGACCTCCAGCAGCTCGAACTCCTTCAGCGGCAGCTGCACCTGCTCCCCGCGCACGGCCACGACATGCCGGTCGACGTCCATCCGCACCGGGCCGACGGCCAGCACGGCCGTCTCCAGTTCCTCGGCCACGTCACCCTGGCGGCGCAGCACCGCGCGGATGCGGGCGACCAGCTCACGCGAGGAGAACGGCTTGGTGACGTAGTCGTCGGCGCCCAGCTCCAGGCCCACGACCTTGTCGATCTCGCTGTCCTTGGCGGTCAGCATGATCACCGGCACTTTGGAGCGCTGCCGGAGGGAGCGGCACACCTCCGTACCGGGCAAACCTGGCAACATCAGGTCAAGTAGCACCAGATCGGCACCGTTACGGTCGAACGTGTCGAGCGCCTCGGGCCCGGTCGCCGCGACCGACACCTCGAAGCCCTCTTTACGCAGCATGTACGACAGGGCGTCGGAGAAGGATTCCTCGTCCTCCACGACGAGTACTCGAGTCATGTGGCTGTCTCCAGGGGAATCGAGAGTGGTACGGCCACCGCCGTGCCGCCGAAGGCGGGCAGGCGGAGCGTGAAGGTGGAGCCGGACCCTTCCTTGCTCCAGACGGACACCTCACCGGCGTGCGCCGCCGCGACGTGCTTGACGATAGCGAGCCCGAGCCCCGTGCCGCCGGTGGCCCGGGATCTGGCCGCGTCGACGCGGAAGAAGCGCTCGAAGATGCGTTCCAGGGCCTCCTCGGGGATGCCGATGCCCTGGTCGCTGACGCTGATCTCGACGGAGTCGTTGGCCGGGCGGACGCTGACCACGACCCTGGTGTGCTCGGGGCTGTAGGCGATCGCGTTGTCGATGAGGTTGCGCAGGGCGGTGACGAGCAGTTCGTCGTCGCCCCAGACGCGCAGGCGCTGCGTGCCGCCGGTGACGAGGGAGATGTCCTTGGCGACGGCCCTGGTGTTGCAGTGGTCGATGGCGTCGTTGATCGCCTCGTCGATCGAGACCTGGCCGGGAGTGGGGATGGGCTCGGCGCCCTGGATCCGGCTGAGCGTGATCAGGTCCTGGACGAGGTAGTTGAGCCGGGCCGCCTCGTGCTGCATGCGGCCCGCGAAGCGGGTCACCGCCTCGGGGTCGTCGGCGGCGTCCTGGATGGTCTCGGCCAGCAGGCTCAGCGCGCCGACCGGGGTCTTCAGCTCGTGGCTGACGTTGGCCACGAAGTCGCGCCGCACGCTCTCGACCCGGTGCATCTCCGACACGTCGTCGACGAAGGCGGCCACGCCGAGCGGGCGT
>DASUCK010000706.1:0-23118 GCA_036276095.1 Nonomuraea sp.
TCGAACGCGCGATCAACCGGCTGAAGAACTACCGGGCCGTGGCCACACGCTACGACAAGCGCGCCTACATCTTCCTGGGCACCGTCACCCTGGCCGCTCTAATCATTTGGCTCCGAACCTGATCCAAGAAACGGCTCCTAGCTCCCGGCCGATCCACCGCTCACCCCCAGAAGGAGCACCTCCCATGGCCGACAGTCACACACCCCCGGTCACCGGCACCGGCGTCAAGGCCACCGTCCAGCGCATCGGCGGCCACCTGGCCGGCATGATCATGCCGAACATCGGCGCGTTCATCGCCTGAGGCCTGATCACGGCACTGTTCATCCCGACCGGCTGGCTGCCGAACGAGACCCTCGCCAAGATGGTCGGCCCGATCATCTCGACGCTGCTGCCGGTGCTCATCGCCTACACCGGCGGGCGGATGGTCCACGGGCAGCGCGGGGCGGTCGTCGGCGCGGTGGCGGTGATGGGCGTCGTGGTGGGCACGGAGTCGCCGATGTTCCTCGGCGCCATGATCATCGGCCCGCTCACCGCCCTGATCCTGAAATATGTGGACACGTTCACCGAGGCGCGGACCAAAGCCGGGTTCGAGATGCTGGTGGACAACTTCTCCGCCGGCGTCGTCGGCGGCGCGATGGCCGGGGCTGGCATGTACGCCATCGGCCCCGTCGTCCAGGCCGTCACCACCGCCGCGGGCAACGCCGTCGAGTGGCTGATCAACGCCGGGCTGCTGCCGATCGCGTCGCTGCTGATCGAGCCCGCCAAAGTGCTGTTCCTGAACAACGCCGTCAACCACGGCGTGCTCAGCCCGCTGGGCGTGGCGCAGGCGGCCGAGACGGGCACGTCGATCCTGTTCATGCTGGAGTCGAACCCGGGTCCGGGCCTCGGGCTGCTGCTGGCGTACCTGCTGTTCGGCCCGCGCCAGCTGCGGCCCAGCACGCCCGCCGCGATGATCATCCACTTCTTCGGCGGCATCCACGAGATCTACGTCCCGTACGTGCTCATGAAGCCGCACCTCATCGTGGCCGTCATCGCGGGCGGCGCGGCCGGGGTGTTCGCGTTCATGGTCACCGGGGCGGGGCTGGTCGCCACGCCGTCGCCCGGCAGCATCTTCGCCTACCTCGCCGTCACCCCGAGGGGCGGCTGGCTGGGCTCCAGCCGGCCGGCGACCCGCTGCTCGCGCCGGTGCTGGTGGGGCTGGGGGTGACGAGCCTGTCCATGGCGCCGGTGCGCGTCCCGGCCGTACGCGAGGCCCTGGCCCGGCTCACCCTGGAGGGACTGCCGGGCGCGGGCCCGCGCGATCATCGGCTGAGGGTCACGGGCGGCGACGCAGGCGGGCGTCGGCGAGCTGCGGCGGCCGCACGCCCCCCCCCATCGCCGCGCTGGGCATCGGGTCCTGGCCGGGAGGGTATGCAGGGAAGGGCCGGAGCGCGGGGGCCTTCCGGGTGCGTGCCGACCCGGCGGACGTGCCGGGCACGCTCGACGACCTCGGCGTACGGTGCGACGACGTCGGGGTACGGCACGACCTCGGCGTACGGCTCAGCGGCTGACGGCTCGGGGGCTCGGCGGCTGACGGAATATCCCGCCGAACTCCCGGGCTGGATCATGCGTATTCCCCATAGAGGAGCTTGACAATGGACTTGGCAGACATCGGCGTCACCGGCCTGGCCACCATGGGGCGCAATCTGGCCCGCAACCTCGCCAGGCACGGCCACGCCGTCGCCGTGCACAACCGCTCGTACGGGCGTACGCAGCAGCTGGTCAAGGAGTTCGGCGGGGAGGGCACGTTCGTGCCGTCCGAGGAGCTGTCCGGCTTCGTGGCCTCGCTGAAGCGGCCCCGGCGAGCGATCATCATGGTCAAGGCGGGGGCCGGCACCGACGCGGTGATCGACCAGCTCGCCGGTCTGATGGAGCCGGGCGACATGATCGTCGACGGCGGGAACGCGCACTTCGCGGACACCCGCCGGCGCGAGGCGGCGCTGCGCGAGCGCGGCCTCCACTTCGTCGGCACCGGCATCTCCGGCGGCGAGGAGGGCGCGCTGCACGGCCCGAGCATCATGCCGGGCGGGTCGAAGGAGTCGTGGGAGGCCCTGGGGCCGATCCTGCAGGACATCGCGGCCAAGGTCGACGGGGTGCCGTGCGCGGTCCACGTCGGCCCCGACGGCGCCGGGCATTTCGTGAAGATGGTGCACAACGGCATCGAGTACTCCGACATGCAGCTCATCGCCGAGTCCTACGACCTGCTGCGCCAGGCGCTCGGCGCGACGCCCGCCGAGCTGGCCGGGGTGTTCAGGGAGTGGAACGAGGGCGAGCTCGACTCCTACCTGATCGAGATCACCGCCGAGGTGCTGGAGCAGGTCGACGCCGAGACCGGCCGGCCGTTCGTGGACGTCGTGGTCGACCAGGCCGAGCAGAAGGGCACCGGCCGCTGGACCGTGCAGAGCGCGCTCGACCTGGGCGTGCCGGTGACGGGCATCGCCGAGGCGACGTTCGCGCGGGCGCTGTCCGGGCATCCCGAGCAGCGGGCCGCCGCGGCGTCCCTGCGCGGGCCGAAGCTGTCCGGGGTCGGCGGGCGCGAGCTGGTCGAGGACGTCCGCCAGGCCCTGTACGCGTCCAAGATCGTCGCCTACGCGCAGGGCTTCGACCAGATGGCGGCGGCCTCCAAGGAGTACGGCTGGGACCTCGACCTGGGCGCGATGGCGACCATCTGGCGGGGCGGGTGCATCATCCGGGCCAAGTTCCTGGACCGCATCCGGACCGCGTACGACGCCGATCCCGGCCTCCCGACGCTGCTCGTCGACCCGACGTTCGCGCAGGCGCTCGACGTGGCGCAGGAGGCATGGCGGCGGGTGGTCACCACGGCCGTGCGGATCGGCGTGCCGACGCCCGGGTTCTCCTCGGCGCTGGCCTACTACGACGGGCTGCGCCGCGACCGGCTGCCGGCGGCGCTGGTGCAGGGGCTGCGCGACTTCTTCGGGGCCCACACGTACCGGCGGGTGGACCGGGACGGCTCCTTCCACACCGACTGGTCCGGCGATCGCGCCGAACGCCCGGCCTGACCCCTCCAGCCTGACCCCTCCTGTCGGGGGCCCTCCTCTCGGGGGGCCGCCGGTCGGGGGGCCGCCAGTGGGGGCCGCACGTCATGGGGCCGCCGGTCTGGGGGCCGGTCAGCGGCCGCCGATGCCTGCCGGGTTGGCTACGGCCGTCACCGTACAGAAGCCGATCGGGCCGGTCACGTCGTGGAGGACGACGTGGCCGGTCGCGACCCCGGCCGCGCTCAGGTGGCCGGCCGACTCGATGCCGACGAGTTCCCCCTCGGGGAGCCGGGCGAGGGTCAGCGTGTAGTCGGCGTTGATGAAGCGCAGGCCATCGGTGCTGGAGTTGCTGAGCGGGCTGGCGAAGTCGGCCGCCAGCGCGGCCCGCACGAACGGGGTCACCGGCTCGTCGTCCACCAGCGGGTGCGTCTCCCGCAGCCACACCCGCCCCGGCCCCGGCGCGCCCCAGCCGGTGAGCTGCCACAGGTCGAACGGCGGCTGCCAGCCCTGCGCGTCCGGCGGCGGGCCGTCGGGCGGCGACGCGTCCCAGGCGGGCGTGGCGATGGTCGGCTCGCCGCCGGGCTGCTCGGCCTGCCGCAGCAGCACGGCGCTGGCCCGCCCGATGACGCCCGCCTCGGTGGAGACCGTGGCGTCGGCGACGCGGATCCGGCGTCCGTCCCTGACCAGGGCGGTCTCCACCGTGACGGGCAGCAGCGGGCTGTTGCGGAACAGGTCGACCGTCAGCCTCGCGAAGTGCAGGCCGGGTTCGGCGTACGCGTCCTCGATGGCGCGGGCGGCCAGGCCGCCGAGGAGGCGGCCGTGGAGCATGTCAGGGGACCAGGGGCCGCGGGCGTGGGGCGCGGGCACCAGCTCGTCCCGTTTCCGCGTGAAGAAGGCTGACGACACAGAAGGAGATTCTAGAGTACGACGCCGCCCCGGCTACCGGCCATGATGCAGAACGGGTGCCCCTCGGGGTCGGTGAGCACGTCGAGGCGGCCCGCGCGTCTCCCTGACCCACTATCGCAACCGCGTGCGCGTGGGCCGGGCGCTCGACCGGCTGGAGGAAGGCGAGCCCAGCCTGGCGGTGCTGGCCGCCGACCTCGGGTTCGCCGACCAGGCCCACCTCACCCGTACGATCCGCCGCCACGCCGGCCACACGCCCACCGCCCTGCGCCGCCTCCTCGCGCCCCGCGAACGGGTGGATTTCCGCCCGCCGCGCACCATAAGCTCCACCAATGCGCGATCTAGGTGACGACCCTCGCCCGGTCCGGGGCGCGGTACGCGAGATCCACGCCCTCGACGGGGCCGCCACCCTGGCCTACTCCCCCGACCTCGACGGCCTGGCCGACCCCGGCGAGATCGTCTGGGCGTGGGTGCCGTACGACGAGGACCCGTCCCGGGGCAAGGATCGTCCCCTGCTGATCGTCGGCCGCTCCGGACGCCGGCTGCTGGGCATGATGCTGTCCAGCAGGGGCGACGGCGGGCCCGACTGGCTGCGGCTCGGCGCATGGGGGCGCGACGAGCGGGTCTCCCACGTGCGGCTGGACCGGGTCTTCGTGCTGGACGAGGGCGACATCCGGCGCGAGGGCGCGGTCCTCGACGCCGACCGGTTCGCCCGCGTCGCGGCCCAGCTCATGAAAACCCACGGGTGGTCCGCGAGCCGGTAGCCCTCCCCGCCCGCCCCCAACGCGCCTCGCCCACCCTTCACCCACGTAGGGCATCGCGGACATGTCGGCCTTTGGGCGGGCCGGTCATCAGCCCAGGTCACCAGGGCTGCGATCATTGGGCGCATGCGTGTTGTGGTGATCGGAAGCGGCATCATCGGAGCGAGCGCGGCCTACTACCTGTGCGGCCGCGGCGCGACCGTGACCGTGGTGGACGGCGGCTACCAGGGCGAGGCGACGCAGGCGGGCGCGGGCATCGTGTGCCCGTGGGTGGATCACCCCGAGGACCCCGACTGGTACCAGCTCACCCGCGAGGGCGCCCGGCACTATCCCGCCCTGATCGAGGAGCTGGGCGAGGACATCGGGTACGCGAAGGTCGGCGCCCTGCTCGTCGCCGAGGACCCCGCCGACCTGGAGCCGGTACGCGCCCTGCTGCGCCGCCGCCACGCCGACGCCCCGGAGATGGGTGACGTCGCGGACGTCCCGGCCCCGGCCGAGCTGTTCCCGCCGCTGTCCGACACCCTGGCCGCGCTGCTGGTGCCGGGGGCCGCCCGCGTGGACGGCTGTTCCGTCCGCGACGCCCTCCTGCACGCCGCCGTGGCCCGCGGCGCCGAGATCCGCACCGGCGCCGCCGTCCTCACCCCCGACGGCGAGGTGTACGTCCATTCCCTGGTCGGCGAGCCTCCCGCGCAGGTCCAGCTCGGCGAACCAGCCGCACCGCCGATGGAGCCCGGCCTGTCATCCGGGCCACCTGCGCCAGGCGGGCGGGGCGGTGTCCCGGCCGGCGAGGCCACCATGCGGGTCGGGCTGGGGCCGGGTGACGAGCCCGGCCAGGGCGGGGGCGGGGTGAGCGGCGCGCCAGGTGGGGGGCAGATGGGTGGCGGGGCGTCGTGGCGGCAGGCTGCGCCGCTCGGGGCGCCGGCGGCATCCGTCCACGGGCCGCCGGTCGCCAGCGGGTCGGCGCGGCGGTTCGCCGACGAGGGCGTACGGGTGGAGGCCGACGTGGTGATCGTCGCGGCGGGGGCGTGGGCGGGTGAGGTGTGCCGGCCGCTGGGGGTGGAACTGCCGGTGTTCCCCAGGCGGGGGCAGATCGTGCACGCCACGCTGGAGGGGGTGGACACGGCGTGGTGGCCGATGGTGCTGCCGAACGAGGGGCCGTACCTGCTGGGGTTCCCCGACTCGCGGGTGGTGATCGGCGCGACCGTGGAGGACGTGGGGTTCGCGCCGCGCGTGACGATGGGCGGGCTGGAGGAGGTGATCGCGGCCGGTCTGCGGGTGGCGCCGGGCCTGTACGGGGCGTCGGTGACGGAGGCGCGGGTGGGCCTGCGCCCCGTGTACGCCCCCGGCCAGGCGCTCATCGGCAGGCTGACCGACCGCGTGGTGGTGGCGACGGGTCTGAGCGCGTACGGGCTGACGGCGGGCCCGTTCACCGGCCGGATCGTCGCCGCGCTCGCCCTCGGCGAGGAGCCGCCCATCGACCTCGCGCCCTACGCGCCGCCGCTCCCGTGACCGCGAAACGCCCCACACAGGGTCTCACCGGCCCACCACAGGACACCCCGACCGTAAAGCGTGACGAGCAGGCACGTATAGTCAGATTCCTCCCCACCGAGATCGTGTGGGGAGGCCGCGTTGCCGCTGCTCGCGCTGCTGCTGATCCTGGCCACGGCCGTGGCGGGCTGCGCCGCCGCGCCACCCACGCCCCCCACACCACCCACGCCCCCCACACCACCCACGCCGCCGCCACCGCCCGTCCCGTCGGCCGTGTCATCGGCCGGGCCGCGCCGCCCCACCCCCGAGCGGCCGCCGGCACCGGTGCGGGCGCCGTACGCGGCCTCGGGCGCGTACGCGATCGCACCGGGTCATGCGCCGCCCAGGCCAGGCCGGGGACCGGTGGTGCGGTATCTCGTCGAGGTGGAGCGCGGGCTGCCGATCGACGCGGGCGTCTTCGCGGACGAGGTGCACCGGATACTCAACGACGTCCGCGGGTGGGGCAGGTTCCGGCGAGTGGACAGGGGCCCGGCGCGGGTGCGGGTGGCGCTGTCGAGCCCGCGGACGACCATCCGCCAGTGCCGCCCGCTGCGTACCGGCGGGCAGCTGTCGTGCTGGAACGGCACCCGTTCGATCATCAACGCCCGGCGGTGGGCGACGGGCGTGCCGCAGTACGGCGGCGACCTGGCCGCGTACCGGAGCTATCTGATCGGGCACGAGGTCGGCCACGCGCTCGGACACCACCACCGGCCCTGCCCCGGGCCGGGGCGGCTCGCGCCGGTCATGACGCAGCAGTCGAAGTCGCTGGGCCGCTGCCGGCCCAATCCGTGGCCGTTCCCCGGGCGTCGTCCCGGGGATCACGACCGGTAAGTTCGTCGAGCCGGAGGTCGGCCCGGTGACGTGCTGGCATCGTGGCGTGCTGGCATCGCCGCGAGCGTGACGGGGGGCCGATGACGTGATCGACGGCGGGACGAGCGAAGCGTCCTGACCTATCGCGATATATCGTACAAACCTAGGAACACCGGGGCTCTTCACCCGGTTGAGCGGAGTGGACAGAACGTCAGAGGAAGGTGGGGGAATGGCAGGAATGCGGACGGCACGGCGGATTCTCGCTAGCGGTGCGGCGCTCGCCGCGGCCGGCTGGGCGCTGCGCGGGGTCCGGGCCGAGCTGGGCGTGCGGCCGCTGACGTCGAGCCCGGAACGAGCGGCGCGGATACGGCGCTCACCGCAGTTCAGGAACGGCGTCTTCGACAACCCGATGGCCGAGCCGACCCATGTGATGAGCACGCCGCCCCCGAGCCTCCTCGGCGAGCTGGCCAGGAACAAGGATCAGCGGCGCCCGTCCGGTCTCGTCCCGATGCGGGTGCCGCCGTCCGGCCCGCCGCCCGCTGACGGCCTGCGCGCCGTCTGGTACGGCCACGCCTCCACGCTGGTGGAGATCGAGGGCCGGCGGGTGCTGTTCGACCCGGTGTGGAGCCGGCGCGTCTCCCCTTCGCGGCTCGTCGGGCCCAAGCGGCACCATCCGGTGCCTGTGGAGCTGGGCGAACTGCCGCAGGTCGACGCGATCGCGATCTCCCACGACCACTACGACCACCTCGACATGGCGACCGTGCGCGCGCTCACCGGGACGCAGAAGGCGCCGTTCCTGGTTCCGCTGGGCATCGGGGCGCACCTGGAGCGCTGGGGCGTGCCCGCGTACCGGATCGTCGAGCTCGACTGGGAGGAGGAGGCCGAGGTGGCGGGGCTGCGCTTCGTCGCGACCGCGGCCCGGCACTTCTCCGGACGGTCCCTCACCCGTAACGACACGCTGTGGGGGTCGTGGGTGGTCGCCGGCACCGGCAAGCGGGTCTTCTACGCGGGCGACTCCGGCTATTTCCAGGGTTACCGGGGCATCGGGGCGCAACACGGGCCGTTCGACCTGACGCTGATACCGATCGGCGCCTACAGCCCCGCCTGGCCGGACATCCACATGAATCCGGAGGAGGCCGTCAACGCCCACCTCGACCTCGGGGGCACGCTGCTGCTGCCGGTGCACTGGGCGACGTTCACGCTGGCGCTCCACCCGTGGGCGGAGCCGGTGGACCGGCTGTGGCGCGAGGCCAAGGCCCGCGACGTCAAGATCGTCGTACCGCGGCCGGGTGAGGCCGTCGACACCGGGTCCGCCCCGGCGGTGGACGGCTGGTGGAAGACCCTGGGCTGAACCCCGGGGTCTCCCACCGGCCGACCCCGGATCACCTCCGGCCGCCGCTGACTCCGGATCGCCCACCGGCCGCAGCGCCGGTATCCGGTTCGCCTGGGCGCCGCCATCAGGCCCGCTTCGCACCCCTGCGATGGCTCTGCCACGACCGTCCGTACCGCCCTGGGCGGGGCCTTCGCACGCGATTGACCGGGACGCCGTACAGTCATGGCGTGAGCTACCTGGAGCGTGAGTTGGCCGCCGAGCTGCTGGAGGGGCGCGAGGTGCCGCTCGGCGGGCCGCGGGCGATGGCGGTGAGCCGGACCCTCCCCGGCGCGCGCCGCCGCATGATCGGCGCCTGGTGCTTCCTGGACGCCTACGGCCCCGAGCACACGGCCATGCGGGTGCCGCCACACCCCCACACCGGCCTGCAGACGGTGACGTGGCTGGTCGCGGGCGAGGTGCTGCACCTCGACAGCGTGGGCAGCCGCCGGCTCGTACGCCCCGGCCAGCTCAACCTGATGACCGCAGGCCGCGGCATCTCCCACTCCGAGGAGTCTCCGGAGACGGTCCTGCACGGCGTGCAGCTGTGGGTGGCGCTGCCCGAGCCGCATCGGCACGTCGCGCCCGCCTTCGAGCACCACCCCGCGCTGCCGGTCCTGGAGGGGCCGGGGTACGCGGCCACTGTCCTGATCGGGTCGCTCGGCGGCGTCCTCTCGCCGGCCACCGCCTACAGCCCGCTGACCGGCGCGGAGATCAGCGTCGCCGGCGGCGGCGAGGTGCCGCTGGACCCGGCCTACGAGCACGGGCTGCTGCTGCTCGACGGCGAGGTGGCGGGGCTGGGGCGGGGGCCGCTGGCGTACCTGCCGCCGGGGCGGTCGAGGCTGCGGCTGTCGGGGCGCGGGCGGGTGCTGCTGATCGGCGGGGAGCCGTTCGGCGAGGAGATCGTCATGTGGTGGAACTTCGTCGGCCGCTCCCACGACGAGATCGCCGCGTTCCGCAAGGAGTGGGCGGAAGGCTCGGCGTTCGGGACCGTCGAGGGGTTCGACGGCGCGCCGCTCGCGGCCCCCGCGCTGCCCGGCACCCGTCTCAAGCCGCGCGGCCGGGCCCGCTAGAGCTTGCGGGTGTAGACCACGCGGTCGATCAGGCGTTCCTTCTGGCCGGGTGGGGTGAAGTAGAGGTCGAAGGTCGGCTTCTCGCCGAGGGTGATGACGGTGCGCATCGGGATGGTCTTGCCCTGGTACCGCGGGCCCAGGATGCCGGGGTCGGTGAAGGTGCCAGGGATGGACAGTTTCCGGGATGTGCCTTTGACCGGCTTGCCGCGGTAGGTCATGGTGGTCGGGGTGACGCTGTCGAACGTCGTCCACTCATAGCGGCGGTCGATGTTGGAGAAGCCGAGCACACCGAGCCGGAAGTACGGTTTGCCCGCCAACGTTCCTTCGGTCTTCTCCCGCAGAAAGCGGCCGCCGGTCTGGCCGATCCACGAGACCTTGACCGTGATGTCGTGGGACACGATCGGCTTCTTGGCCAGAACGTAGTTGGTCTTGGTCGCCTTCCACGTGCCGACCAGTGGGTTCAGGGCGTGGTGGTGGGCGCCGGGCGCCAGGTTGTCGGCGGGCACGCTGTTGAGGGTGGAGGCCGAGGCGGCGGTCGCACCGGTCATGGCGATGACGGCGGCGACAGCTGCGCCGGCGATCTTCTTGATCATGAAAAGTCCTTTCGAAGTCCTAGGAGTGGGCGGCGGCCCACTGGCCGAACGTGCGGGGGTGCGAAGGTGGTCAGGTGCCGAACGCGTCGGCATGGGCGAGGGCCCAATCTCGGTACGTACGTGCGGGTGATCCAGTGAGGTCCTCCACGGAGGAAAGTACTGGGGAGTCGTCAAACTCGCCGTCCGCGAAGAAGCGGAAGAACGCGTCGACGAAGTCGGCCGGGACCGTGCGACTCATCTCGGCGCGGGCCTCGTCGTCGGGCTGCGCCGCGAAACGCAGCGGCCGGTCCAGCACTCCGGCGAGGATCGCGACCTGATCGGCCGGTAGCAGTGCTGCCGGTCCGCTGAGTGCGTAGTCTCGGTGGGCGTGGCCGGTGGTGGTCAGCACGGTCGCCGCGACTGCCGCGATGTCGTACGGATCTATCGCGGCGATCGGCACGTCGGCGAACGGTGCCCGCACCAGATCGGCGGACCGCAACTGGTCACGCCACTGCAGGGTGTTGGACATGAACCCGCTGGGCCGCAGCACGGTCCAGGTGATTCCGGACTCGTATACGGCGGCCTCGGAGACCCGATGCATCCGTACGACCGCGTTGTCGTCCTTGCCGCCGATGACCGACCTGGACGACAGCAAGACCAGGTGTTCGACACCGGCGTCGCGTGCCCGCGCCACCAGCCCCGGCATATCGGCGAAGCCGCCGAGCAGGAACATCGCGGTCACGCCGCGGAACGCCTCGGCCAGGCTGTCGGGCCGATGGAGATCGGCGGCGATCACCTCGACGCCCGGCGGCTCCTGGTATCGGTCGGCGTTGCGGACCACTGCCCGCACTGTCCGGCCACGATCGAGGAGGAGGGGAACCAGTTCGCTCCCGATGTTTCCCGACGCACCCGCTACCATGATCATTGGCGGTCCTCTCTCATCCATGCCGGTTGACGGGCCACCGGAGATCCGTGACAGACCCGGGCTCCGACCGCAGGCCGGAGATCGTGAATCGCCCGCGTACGGCGAGCGGTCCGTCCGATGGAGCATGTCTCATGTGCGCAACGCTGCCGTAGTCTGGTTACGGTGATCAATACCGAGATCGACCACGACCGTTCACTGTCGTTGAACGATCGTCCCCGGGCATGTGTCGCTCTGCCCGGGACGTCGGTCCGGCTTGGGCGGGATCGGGGTGATGGCGTTGGAGATGCGGGAGATCGAGGCGTTCCTGGCCTTGGCCGAGGAACTGCATTTCGGCAGAGCCGCCGCGCGCTTGCATCGGACCGTGTCCTCCCTCAGCCAGACCGTCAAACTGCTGGAACGCCGGGTCGGCAGCCCGCTGTTCGAACGATCGAGCCGTCGAGTGGCGCTCACACCCCTCGGCACCCGGTTTAGGGACGATCTGGAACCGGCCTACCTCCGGATACAGGCCGCGCTACGGGCCGCGCAACACGCCGCCCGGCAGTCGACCGACAGGACGAGACTGAACATCGCGGCGACTCAAACCGTCCCGCCGCATCTGTTCGAGGGGATCACCGACGCCTTTCAACGGGTCTGGCCGGCTGTCGAGCTGGTCTGGAGCACGATGTCCTTCGATCAGTACTACGCCTGGTTCGGCGACAGCCAGCTGCCCAACGGCGCCGACATCCTGTTCTGCTGGGTGCCATCGGACTCGCCCGAGGTCCTGCCGCGAGAGCGGATAATGGTCGGACCGGTGATCGCCAAGTCCGGTCGCGTGCTCCTGATGAGCAGGGCTCATCCGCTCGCCGGGCGGACCACCGTCGACATCGAGGAACTGGCTGACCATGGAGTGGTGTACCCGGCGGCGGTGCACAACACCCCGTTCCTCGATGCCTGGTGCCCGCCGACCACCCCGCGTGGTCGCACGATACCCCGCCACCGGGTCGACTACGTCTTTCCGGAACAGCTCGGCTCCGTCCTCGACGACAGGCTGGTGCACATCACCGCGGCCGACACCTATTGGCGAGTGGTCGGCTACGCGGGGCTGACCAGCGTCCCGCTGACCGGCCTACCGCCGTTTCTGCTGGTCACCGTCTGGCCGGCCACCGCAGACTCCGACCTGATCCATTCCTTCGCCGCCAGCACCGTCCGCGCACGCTGACTACCACCGTGCCGCGAACCACGTGACGGCGCACGAGCCCTCCCAGATCTGTCCCGCGCGGACCATTTTCCTGACCCGTCGGGCGGATACGCCACGATGCCCTTCGACATGGGCGCGCTGTCCCCGCCGCGGTACCTGCCGCTGCTCGGCTTGATCCTCGCCACCGCCGCGATCGTCCAGCGCCTCTCGATGCGCGGCGTCGTGCGCCGGGACGAGGAAAGAGGAGAGCACACCATGACGACTGGAACTCCCGCCTGGGTAGCCGGCCAAGACAGAAGGCTCGGGTCTGCGGCTCAGAGCATCCGCCGCAGAGCGGTCTCCACAGCGTCGATGAGCGCATCACCTTCGGTACCGGGACGGCGGGTAAGGCCGAGTTCGACGTCCGGCAGAGCCGGCAACGCGGCCTCGTCGTGGCAGGCCATGCCCTGCTCGATGTTGGCGGGCAGGAGCGCCGCAACCCCGAGCCCGGCCCGTAGCGCGGCGAGCACGCCAGCGAGACTGTTGCTCTCGAACGCCACCCGCCAGCGCCGCCCGGACTCTTCCATCGTTTGCAGTACCGACGTTCGCCAGGAGCACGTGTTCGAGAACAGCACCACCGGAAGCGGATCGGCGCCGACGGCGACGCCCTGCCCGACCGCCCAGACCAGCGGCAGACGCACCGCCCAGCGCGGCGGCCAGGGAAGATTCGCGACCTCGTCGAGCACGAGCTGAACCCGGCCCGTGTCGTAGACCTCCCGCATCGCCGCTCTCGAGAGACTAAGCACCTCCAGCGTCGCGTCAGGGTGCAGCCGCGTGAGGTCGGCGAGCGCCTGAGGAAGGCGGGAAGCGGCGAGATCTTCGAGCAGTCCCACCCCGCAATGCCCGGCGAGTGCGCCCCCTGTTTCGGCGAGTGCCTGTGCCAACAGCCCAAGGATGCGCTCGGCGTAAGGCAGCAGTTCCTCGCCCACCCGGGTCAGCGTGACACCGGACGGGGCCCGATACAGCAACGGACTGCCGACGGCCCTCTCGAGCTTGCGCAGCTGCTGGCTGAGCGCGGGCTGGCTGCGGCCGAGCGTCGCCGCCGCACGGCTGATGCTGCCCGCTCGCACGGTGGTGACGAACGACCGCAGCAGTGCGGTCTCGAGGTCAGGCCCCATAAGCCTGCATTATGCCTGGTCCAGCAGATCAGCGGCTTCCTATGGCATTCCGGGTGATCTACCGTCAAGCCGGTGACCAAATTTCGACAGGTGCTCGCGGTGCCGGGGATGACGCCGCTGCTGGGCATCTCGCTCATCGCTCGTACCGCGATCACGGCGGACGCGATGGCTCTGACGATGTACGTCGTGCTCGCCCTCGACGAGAGTTACGCGGCGGCGGGAGCCGTGGTGGCGGCGCTCACCGCCGGTGTCGCGCTGGGCGGGCCACTGCTGGGCCGGATGATCGACCGGCGGGGCCTGCGGCCCGTACTGCTGGCCACACTTGTAGCGCAGATCGTGTTCTGGCTGACCCTGCCCGTTCTGCCGTACGTGATCTTGCTGGGCGCCTCCTTCGTCGCCGGGCTGCTGATGGTGCCGATCCAATCGGTCACCAGGCAGGCGATCGCCGCGATGGCGACGGCAGCGCAGCGGCGGGCGGCTTTCGCGCTGGAGTCGGTGGTGGGCGAGTTGTCGTACATGGTGGGCCCGGCGGTGGTGATCCTTTGTGCGGCAGAGATGTCCCCCGGAGCGGTGGCATGGGGCGTGGGCGCCGTGATCGTCGCCGGAGGGGCAGGGATCGCGCTGCTCAATCCGGTGCTGCGGGCCGCGGACGACGCGGACGACGCGGACGACGCGGCAGCGGACCAGCCTCGCCGCCGGGAGTGGCTGGGAGCGCACCTGGTCGCTGTTCTGACGATGGGGTTCGGCGTCGCGATGCTGCTCAGTGGCGTCGACCTGGCCATCGTCGCCACTCTTCAGGAAGCCGGACAGGTCTCGTGGGCGGCCGTGGTCGTCGTCGTCTTCGGGGTGACGTCCGTCATCGGCGGTCTGGCGTACGGAGCAGCGCCCCGGCCGATGCCCACCTGGCTGCTGCTCGGCCTGCTCGGGCTGGTGACGATCCCGGCGGGGCTCGCCTCTGACTGGCCTTGGCTGTGTGTCGCCGTCATCGGTGCCGGGCTGCTCACCGCACCGACCCTCTCCACGGTCTCCGACGCGGTGAGCCGGCTGACGCCCGCCGGGGTGCGAGGTGAGGCGACCGGTCTGCAAGCCTCGGCGGCAAGCGCGGGGTTCGCCCTCGGCGCCCCTGTCGTGGGAGTGGTGATCGACGCGTCCACGCCGGCGGGTGGCTTCGCGGCGGCCGGCCTGGTCGGCCTGCTCACCGCACTGACGGGATACCTGCTCTCGCGCCGGTCACCCACCGCCGCACCGTCTCCGTCGTCCTCATGACGAGGTGCCCAAGCCGTGCGGGACGCGATCGCCAAGGCGATCACCGGTTGCCCGAGCACCTGCGCGCTCGCTGACCGGGCGGCACCACCGCCGGCACGGCGAGGACGGCGGCGATGTGAACGAGGTACGACAGACCGCGCACGGCGTGGGTTCGACCGGCGGTCCGGGCGTTAACCGCCGTCCCGAGCGGGTAGGCGCAGGTTTTTCAACCCCCTCGGAGAGGCGAGGCATCGTGATGCGCAAGCTCCTCGTCCTGATCGTCGTCGCCCTGCTGGCGGCCGGATGCACGCTCCTGGGCGCCCAGCCACCGCCGTCCGGTGACGAGAAGTCCATCCGGCTACGGGTGGTCGAGACGCGCGGAACCGCGCTCGCGCTCGCGCCCGTGCACATCAAGGGCGAGGGCCCCTACCAGTTCCTCCTCGACACCGGCGCGTCCATCTCGACCATCGACGAGCAGCTCGCCAGGGAGCTGAACCTGGAGTTCACCGGCGACTCCGCGGACGTCCGCGGGATCGGCGGCCGGACGAACGTCGAGCTCATCCGTGTCGATCGGTGGCGGGTCGGCGACGTGAACCTGGACGCGGTCCGGATGGCCGCCCTCGACCTCGGCGACGACCGGCGCGGCGTGGTCGGCCTGCTCGGCGCGGACGTCCTGCACGACTTCGGCCGGGTGACGGTCGACTACGATCGCGAACGTCTCCTCCTGCCGGACGACCCCGGGCGATGACCGCCCTCCCGGCCTGCGCCGCCGAGAAGCTCACGCCGTGGTCTTCGCCCGTTCCGGCGGCGCGTCCGAGCAGTTGACCTCCGCGTCCCGGGGACGGCAGACCCCTTCGAGCTGGAGATCGCTCCCGGGAACCACCGACATGAGCCACAGCTCGCGGTTCTGCGCGTCATGCGGTTCGCGCGTGGCGAGGAAGGTGATCGCTCCCGTGGCGCCCTCGACGCTGAGCCCGCGCAGGTTGTCCTGCACTCCCGCGCGGACGTCCATGCCGTCCCGGTAGCTCTGGATGCCGTCGAAGGCGCTGGTGACGGCCAGTGCCGCGTCGTGGCCGAGCATGGCATGGTCGGGAGGCAGCGGCACGGGCGCCGGATCGCCGTCGTCCACGCTCTTCCCGCGTTCGGCCTCGATCTCCTTCATGGCGAGCTGAACCACCCTGCCGTAGGTGGTGGTGGCCTGGGCGCTTCCGCCCGTACGCGGATCGCTGAGCGAGATGAACCGCAGATCGACGTTGTGCCCCTCCTTGTCGCGGGTCACCTCCGTGGCGACCGCGCTGGTCACGTCGTCGCCGGACAGCAGGATAACGTCCCGGTCCGCGCAGTAACTCCCCCACCCTTCCTTCAACGCCGGATACAGGTCACCCCGGCCGGTGTAATAGAGCACTTCCGCGCCGTTCTCGCACGCCGTCCTGACGGCCTTCTTCAGTTCGTTGCCGTGCGCGAACTCGTAGGTCAGCGACGACTTCCTGGGATACCTTTTCGCGAACTCGTCGGCCAGATCCTGGCTGTAGATCTCCAAGGGGTCCCGCTGCCACAGGATCCCCACCCGCGGATTCTTACGCAGCTTTCCCTCGGCCAGCGGCAGGCCTTTGCCCAGCCAGTACGCCGCCACCTGGGCCTGCTGCGAATTCGGCGGCGCCATCCGGTAGAAATACGGCGACGCCGCGCCGTCGACGATCGCCAGCCGATCGGCGGTCGCGGTCGTCGTGAGCACGGGCAGCTGTACGCCGCGCAGCGTGCCCAGCATCGCCTGCACCTCCTTGCGGCTCCAGCCGAGCCCGACCACGGCGGCGATGGAGCGGTCCCAGGCCGCGCGTTCGACGATCGCCCGGGCCGCCACGTCGGCGTCCAGGAAATCCTGCCCGGGATTGGCGAACTCGACGTACATCTTCCAGTCGCTCTTCTGCCGGTTGTACTCGCGCTGCCTGGCGTACAGCCCGGTCAGTTCCGCGCCCGTCCCGACCAGGCTGCTGCCGGGATCCGTCGTACCGGGAAGGCGGGTGAGCGGCCCGCAGTAGATGACCCGGAAGACCTTGGCGTCCGCCGCGATGGCGTCGTTCTCCCGCACGATGAGGTTCAGGATCGGGGCGAGCGTGGGATCGAAATTCGCGGTGGCGCTGCTCAGGCCGACGCATTGGCCGCGCACCGCGGAAAGGCCGGCCTCGCACGGGCGCAGCACCAGCCACCCGACCAGGCCGAGAGGAGCGAGAATGGTCGCCGCGACCACCAGCCAGTATCCGACCGGACGTAACCGCCGGATGGCGCGCCGCTGCACCGGCGGCATGTCGGCGGGATTCTCGTACGCGTCGTCGGTGCGCACCACCAGATACGGGCACGGCGACACCCGGACCGCGCGGTCCTGCCATTCGGCATAAGCCTGGACCAGATCCGTCTCCGCCGGATTCACCCGCGCCGTACGCGGATGGTCGTCCCCGCACAACTCCCCGGCCCAGGTCTCGGCCTCCGCGATGACGAGCAGCGGAACCTTCTGCCCGGTGTCGGCGAGCACCTTGTGCATGACCGTGAGGAACTTCTTCCGCTCGGCGTCGCGGCCGACGTCGCCGAGCCGCAGAAGGGCATGGCCGCCCCTCCCCCATCCTGGCCACGGTCGTTGACGGCTGTAGGCGAGCCGCAGATCCTCCAGGAAGGCGAACATCAGCAGTCGCTCGACGACCGCGGTGTCCTCCTGCTCGGCGACCCTGCGCAAATAGCTCGCGAGCGCCTCGCGACCGTTTCTCCTCAGGTACGGCTGGCCGTAGAACCAGCTGTGCCGGTACGTGCCGCTGGACCAGATGCGCGACAGGAGTTGCGCGGCCAGGAGCGCGCAGAGAATGGACCCCACGAGAATGACGCCGTTGATCGCCCCCGCGGTGTCCAGCCATGCGGTGAGCAACACGGTCACGATCGCCGCCGCGATCGAAGGCCCGCCGAGGAACCGTACGAAGAACTCGAACCGCCCGCTCAGGGAACGCAGCGCGGTGCGCCGCCGCCGCCATTCCCGCAGGCCGTTCTCGTAGACGCCGTCCTGGGACCGGCGGGAGCCGTTTCCCCGATCGTTCGCGGCGTCCTTCTCCTGTTGTCGCGGCTGCTCTTCCCGGATTCTCAACGCCAGCAAAACGATCTGCGTGAGCGGAAATCTCGGCGCCGGCAGCAGCGAACCCTGAACCCGCGCGCCGAGGTCGCCCTTCTCGCCGGCCGCGCGATCGATCAGGCCGGAGAACGTCGCCTGCCGGCCGTCACGGTCGGAGCTCACGTCCGCGTACGGCACCTCGGCCGCGACCGCGCCGGTGAAGATCCGCACCTGCGCCTCGCGATGGGGACCGGTGAAAATGACCGCCGGCACGAACGTGCTCTTTCTCCAGACCGCCGGTCGGCGGACCATCCTGATCGCCAGAGCGCGTATCGGAGAATTGCTCACGGTGACCCCCTACGGTGGCCGTTCTCCCTTGCAGTCTGAACGATTTCCGCCCGCCGGAAGTTGCCCATGGCCAACGCCGGCCAGGGCGCCGGGCCATTTCCCCGTCACTTCCGGGAACGCAGCCGAATCATGAGCCGGTTCTCACACCGCCGGCAACGGAGACGGCGGCGTGGCGATTCAATACACCGAGATGTGCGGGTGGTCGTAGTGGTTGGCCGTGGTGCCGCCGCGGTCGGACATCACGCGCCAGGCGCCCGTGCCGACGTGCCAGATGCGCTGGCGGTAGATGACGTACATGATGCCGAACCGCCTGGCGTTCTTGATCGCCCACTCGCAGATCTCCTCGCCGCGCCGCAGTTCCTTCGCCGACGGCATCGCGCCGCCCCGGCTCAGCATGAAGTCGCACGCCCGGCCCAGCGGATGCTCGCCGCCGTCCTGGATCGCCCGGTAGCAGCCGATCCCGAACGGCACCTCGAAGCGCTCCTGGATCAGCTGCCTGACCAGCGCCATCCGCGGCGTGATGTGCTCGGGCCCCTGCGGCAGCTGGGGCACGAACGTGCCGTCGGGCCGCAGGCCCGGCGCCTGGTACAACTGGTCGATCTTGTCCCGGATCCGCTCGATCTGCTTCTCGGCCTTCTTCCTGCGGTCCTCCAGCTGCCCGACCGTGCGGTCGAGTTCCTCGGCGCGGGCGGCGGCCACGTCCCTGGCGCGCTGGCGGTCGTCCCTGACCTTGGCGAAGCCGCTGAGCCTGGCGTCGTGGGCGGCGACGAGGTGACCGACGAGCGCCAGCCGGCCGAGGAGGACGGAGGGGTCCTTGTGGCCGGTGAGCAGGGCGAGCTGGTTGGGCTCGCTGCCGGTGTACTCGGCGATGGCCATCGCCCTCAGCTCGGTGGAGTGCTGCTCGTACAGCTCCTCGGCGGCGGCCAGCCGCTCCCGCGCGGCCTTCACGGCCTCCTCCGCCTTCTGGCGGGCGATGCGGCTGTTGTAGTAGTCGGTGATGAGCCGGTCCGACTCCTTCTGGAGATCGGCCAGCTCCCGCTTGAGCTGCTTCACCGTCGGCTTGGGGGCGGCGTGCGCCGACGTCGCCGGGAAGCTCGCCACCAGGATGCTCCCGGCCAGGACGGCGGCGACGCTCCCGTGCCACCACGCGCGTGGCCGCACAGCGGGGGACGCAGCCGCCACACCTCTCCTTACCCAGAGCCGCAGGGCGGGTTCCGGCCGGGAGGTATTCGTACCGGAGGTCGCCCTCTATCCGACGCACGATAGTAGGGGATCCCGCGCGCCGACGGGCAATTCACCGATTTCCGCGGTCCCGGGGGCGGCGCGCCCTGCGGGCCGCGAGCTGCCGTCCGAGCAGCGCCGACCCGGGCACCGCCACGCCCAGCCCGAGCAGGCTGGAGCCGAGCCCGAGGTCGATGTCGGCGTCCACCAGCCCGTCGCCGTCGCCGCCGAGCACCGGCAGGCCGAGCGAGACGCGCACCGACACCGAGAGCAGCGGCTCGCGTTCCGGGGCTGGCGCCCGGGTGCCGGGGTCGCCGGACGGCGGCGGGGCGGGCGGCGGGTCGTCGTCGGGCGGGGCGCTGGTGGGCGGGCGCGGGCTCGGCCGCGGCTCCTCCGAGCGGGTGGGCTCGTCCGGCGCGGGACGGCGGGGCGTCGGCTCGCGCGAGGCCGTGGGCGGGTCGGGGCGGCCCGCGCTGGTGGCCGGCGCCGGGCGGCCCGTGAGCCGCGCGGTCGGCGGCCCGCTCGGGCCACCGGTCGGGCCCGTCGGGAGCACGGTCGGGGGCGATGTCGGGAGCGCTGTCGGGGGCTCTGTCGGGTTTCCGGACAGCGTGATCGGGGGCGTGATCGGGGGTGTGAGCGATGGCGTGCCCGGGGTGGGGGCAGGGGTCGTGGGGGCGCCCGGCGCGGCCGTCGGCGCGGTGGTGGCGGGCGGGAGGGCTCTGCCGTTCCCGCGGGTCGGCGGCTCGCTCCAGATCACGAACGCCGACGTCACCGCAGCCGCGGTCGCCAGCACCACCCCGCCGGTGACCGCGAGCTTGCCGGCCGGCGTCAACGAAGTCTGGAACAGGCTCGTGCCGGCCTCGCTGGGCGCGACCGGCCGCCCGTTGGGTAAGAGCCCGGCGAGCGGCATCGCGAGGATCCCGAGCCCGGCCCGGCCGCGCGCTTCCCATTCGGCCCCGTACGCGGCCAGCGCCACGTCCTCCAGCTCGGCCAGGAACGCCTCCGCCGATCCCGGCCGGGCCGCCGGGTCCTTGGCCAGGCCGTGCTCCAGGAGCGGGCGCAGCGGCTCCTCCACGTCGTGCAGCGGGGGCGCGGCGTGCTGGTGCTGGTAGGCCAGGGCGGCGACGTTCTCGCCGGGGAAGGCGCGGTGGCCGGTCAGGCACTCGAAGAAGACCAGGGTGGCGGCGTACACGTCGGTGGCGGGGCTGGCCGGGGCGTCGTCCCACTGCTCGGGAGCCATGTACGGCGGCGTGCCGACCAGCTCTCCCCGCTCCCCGGAGTGGACCGCCACGCCGAAGTCGACGAGCTTGCTGTCGCCGTCCTGGGTGACGAGCACGTTCTCGGGCTTGAAGTCGCGGTGCACCACGCCGCGCCGATGGGCCTCGGCCAGCCCGAGCAGCGCGCCCTTGAGCACCGCCAGCGCGGCCTCGGCGCCGGTCGGGCCCTCCTCCTCCAGCAGCCGCCGGAGCGTGACGCCGTCGACCAGCTCCATCACGATGACGGCGTCGTCGTCGATCTCGACGTAGTCGAGGAGGCGGGCGGTGTGGGGGCTGTCGATCTCCCGGATGAGCCCCGCCTCGGCCCTGAACCGCCCGACGAACTCCGCGTCCTGGCGCAGCGACTCGGACAAGTGCTTGATCGCGACCGGGAGGCCGTCGGAGTCGCGCACGGCGAGCATGACCGTGCCGGTGCCGCCGTGGCCGAGTTCCCGGACCTCGGTGTAGCCGGGAACACCCATGCGGACCTCCTGACCGGATAAAGATCCTTATGTCAGGACGCTATCCCGGCGTCACAACCCGTGTCGACCCCTTCCACAGGAGTGACCGCGGGCCTGGTGCAATCGGTATCTTTCCTACCGCCGATAGGAGGCCGTCAGCCCGTCAGACGGCCTCGCACACGGCCCGCGGGCCACCGCGTGGTGGACCGACCGGCCAGCCTGGGGAGGCGATCAGCGGCGGGCCCGGAACGCGACGGCGGTGGTGAAGGCGATCGTCGTGACGAGCACGACCATCATCAGGACGGTGCCGAGCGGGTTCTTCCGCCGCGTCGGCGGGGCCTCCTGCTCGGCCCGCGCCGGAGGAGTCGCCTTCGGCGTCGGTGCCGGCGTGGGAGGGGGCGTGCGCGCCGGGACCGGGACGGGGGCCGGCGTGAGGGTGGGCAGGCGTGCCGGCTGCGCGCGGCGGGGCTTCGGGCGGGGCTCTAGGGTCGGCCTCGGGCGCGGGCGCTCGCGCGGGCACTCCCCCACCGTCACCCGGCCGCCGCACACCGCGCCCGGATAGATCGTCATCCCGGGCACCGTGACCTCGGGAACGGGCCGCCGCTTCCCCGGCCGCCCCTTGATCGACACCCCGGGGACCGGCGACCGCCACACCGACACCCCCGGCACGGACCCGTCCGTGGACACGTTCCGCGGAGGCGCCGGCGACCGGACGGACACCGTGGGGACGGCGACGCGCGACGGCAGCCCGCGGGGCCAGCGCCCCGAGACCACGCCACGAAGCACCCGCTCCGGAACCCCGCCCGCGAGCCCGCCCTTCGAGCTCACGCCCCCGAGCCCGCGTTTCCCGGACGGCACGCCCCCGAGCCCGCGTTTCCCGGACGGCACGCCCTCGGACGGCGTGGCCGCGGGGCGTGGATGCCGGTCGGCGATCGCGGGGCCGGCGGCACCGATCGCGACCAGCGCGACGACGAGCAACAGCGGCCCCCGCCGGATACGCATGGTCACATTCCCCCGCCGATGCGGGCGAACTCCTGCAGCGCCCCCTGGAACGCCTCCGGCCCCACGGCCAGCGGGCCGTCGAAGGCGCGGGAGATGTCCCACGTGAGGTAGATGCCGAAGCCGAGCAGGCCCGCCATCGCCACCATCGGCAGGATCGTCAGCCCGCGCGCCCTGGCGCCGGCCAGGAACGGGAAGACGATGACGACCAGACCGGTGAGGATCGTCAGGTAGAGCAGGCCCCTGGGCGGGGTCGCGGCGGCGTCGGCGGAGCGCTGGGCGCGGGCCCCGGAGATCTCGGCGATGTGCTCCAGCACGTCGGCCTTGGCCTCCTCCGCCTCGGCCCCGCTCACCTCCAGGTCGCTGACCCGGCCGCGGAGCGCGTCGACCCGGGCCGCGCCGACCGGGTCCATGCGGCCCTGGGCCATGAGCGGCCATTCGTCCCTGACCACGAAGGTGACATAGTCGCGCAGCGCCGAGCGCACCTGCCGGGGCGCGTCGCCGGGCAGGGCCTCGGCCGCCCAGTACGCGTCGACGGCGGCCTGGCTCTCGGCGTGGGTGTTCTGCCGGGCGGCGTCGGCGGTGGTCCACGGCACGATGATCGCGATGGCGAACACCAGCAGGAACAACGCCGACAGCATCGCCCCGGTGTGGCTGGCCGACGGCCCCGCCGGGTCGCGGTCTTCGTCGGCCCGCTTCACCATCCTGAACACCATGGCCGTGAGCATCACCACGCCCACCGCCGCGACGACCGAGAGCGTGTACGCCACCATGAGAATCTCCCGAAACAGGTCGGATACGTAGGGTCACTTTACTATCACACTACGCAATGGTGGCGTCAGCCCCTGGCAGGTAAAGGCCCACGGGCGCGTGTCCCCGGGACGGCCGCCGCATGGCTACGTGCGCGACCGTCCCGGGGTCCGCGGGCCCGGCGCCGGCATGGCCGACCGGCGCCGGGTCGTGGCAGCTGTTCCACGAGGCCCGCGGCGGGTCCGCCGGGGAGGACCCTGGCCGTCCCTCCGCGAACGACCCCGGATCCCCCGCCCGCACCCCCCATGGCGGACACCCCACATGATCCGGCCGCCCCGCCCCCGGCGCGTCAGGGAACGCCCCAGGGATTTCCCTTGGCATGGGTCACTAGGGAGGCGGTCACGAGCTGACCGTTCACCGGCGGGTCGGCCGCCGGGC
>DASUCK010000707.1:0-3568 GCA_036276095.1 Nonomuraea sp.
TGGGTTGCCGGGCTCCACGGCAATGTGTGGCGTTAATCTGCAAGGTATTTGCTGCCCCTTTAGACCCACCCGAGGGGGAACACGGTGGCAAGACACGATCGAGAAGAATCGCTCGAGGAACAGCTGGCGTGGCTGGACGCGATCAAGGAGTCCGAGGACGTCCCGGTCTCCGTCAGCGCCTCGACCGGTTCTGCCGACGAGCAGGTCGCCTCGCCGTACCCCAAGGACCCGTGGCTGCTCGTCCCGGCGCACCACGACACGCCGACGCCGCCGCTGTTCCGCGCGGCCGTCGACTCGGTGTACGGCCCCGCGGCGGCCGAGGAGGTCCCGTCCGCGGAGAGCGAGGCGGGGGAGTGGCTCGGCACGGCCGCCACCAGGGAGGACACCGGGGAGGAGGCGCCGAGCCCGCCGCCTGCTGCCGCGGACGACCCCTTCCACGCCCCGCTCAAGCCGCTGCCGCGCCCCGACGACACCGACACGTACGCGCTGACGTTCACCCCGCCCCCGCCCCCGTCTCCGTCCACTCCGTCGCTGCCCACCCCGTCCCCGGCCGAGACCGCCGAGCCGCCCAAGGACGACGACACCACCCGGGTGCCGCCCGCCGACTGGTCCCGCCCGGCCGACGAGGCCGCCCGCCAGCCGGCCGAGCCCTCCGCCCAGGACCCCGCGTCCGGGCCCTCCTCCGGGCCCGCTTCTGTGCCCGCCGTCGACGATCGCGACGCCTGGGCGGACACCCTCCCGAGGACCGAGCGCCCGCAGTGGAGCCGGTCGCTCCCCGCGGACGAGCCCGCCCCGCCCGCCGAGCCGCGCCCCGACCCCGCACCCGGTCTGTCCCAGCCCCAGGAGCCGTGGCCGCACCGCCAGGACGCCGCCCTTGAGCAGGCCCAGGCCCAGGAACTCGGGCAGGAGCACACCCACGCCCAGGGCCAGGCCCTGTCGCCGGAGCACGCCCAGGGCCAGGCGGAGTCGCAGGAGCCGGCGCGGGAGCGGCCGGAGCCCGAGGTCGGGCGGGGCCGGCCGGAGCCGGAGGTCGGGCGGGGCCGGCCGGAGCCGCCGTTGCGGCAGGAGCGTCCGCAGTGGACCGAGCAGCAGGAATGGCGGCCCGCGGAGCGGGACATCCCACCGCAGCCCGCCAGGCCGCGGCACCGCCCGGCGCCGGTGCCGGTGTTCACGGCGTCGCCGCGGCCGCCGGTCACGGGCCGGCCGACCGCCGACAGCCTCGACCCCGAAAGCCTCCTCCGCGGCCGGCGCAACGCGCCCTCCAAGGGCTGGCGCCGCCTGGTCTACAAGGCGTCGGGCGGGTGGATCAAACCGGGCGAGCCGCCGGAGGTGCGCCGCCGCCGCGAGCTGGTCAGCCGGGCCCGCACCCCGGTGACCACCGGCCACCACCGCGTGGCCGTGCTGAGTCTGAAGGGCGGCGTGGGCAAGACCACGACCACGGTCGGCCTCGGCGCCACCCTGGCCCAGATGCGCGGCGACCGGGTCATCGCCATCGACGCCAACCCCGACCGCGGCACGCTGTCCGACAAGCTCGTGCTGGAGACCTCGGCCACCGTGCGCGACCTGCTCAACGAGCGCGACCAGGTCAAGAGGTACGTCGACATCAGGGCGTTCACCTCGCAGGCCCCGTCGCGGCTGGAGGTGCTGGCCTCCGACCGCGACCCGTCGGTGTCGGAGGCGTTCAGCGGCGCCGACTACCAGGCCGTCTCCCAGGTGCTGGAGAACTTCTACTCCATCTGCATCACCGACTGCGGCACCGGCCTGCTCCACTCCGCGATGGGCGGCGTGCTGGGGCTCGCCGACCAGATCGTGCTGGTCAGCTCACCGTCGGTCGACGGCGCCAGGGCCGCCTCGGCCACGCTCGACTGGCTGGAGGCGCACCACTACGGCGACCTGGTGAAGAACGCGACCGTGGTGTTGTGCAGCGTACGCCCGCGGTCGAAGTCGGCGGTCGACATCGCCAAGCTGGAGGCGCATTTCGCGGCCAGGTGCCGGGCGGTGATCCGGGTGCCGTACGACCCGCACCTGGAGGAGGGCGCGGAGATCGACCTCGACCGGCTGCAGCCGGTCACACGCGACGCCTACCTCCAGCTCGCCGCCTGCGTGGGCGACGGCTTCGCGGGGCAACGAGAAACCGGCTGAGCGGACGGCCGCCACGGCCCTCGACCGGTCACCGCGGTGGGCCGGCGGACAGGGGCGGCCAGGTGAGCGGAGGGTGTGGGATTCGAACCCACGAGGCCATCGCTGACCTGGCCGCTTTCAAGGCGGCTGCACTCGTCCACTATGCGAACCCTCCTGTGCGGAAACCACGATAGCGGCTGTGGTGACAGGGGTGTACGTTCAGGAGGTGGCCGATCTCGACGTCGAGGTGGAGTGCGGAGACTCCGGCGCGCTCGTGCGTCTCGTCGGCGACCTCGACAAGGTCACCGCGCCGTCGCTCAGGGGAACCCTGGTGAAGCTCTTCGCCGAAGGGCGCGTGGAGATCGTGGTCGACGCGTCCCGGCTGGAGTTCTGTGACTCCAGCGGCCTGTGGGAGCTGGTCGAGCACCAACGCCGGGTGGCCGCCCACGCGGGCTCGTTACGCCTGGTCGGCGTGCACGGCGTGCTGCGGCGCGTGCTGGAGGTCACGCGCCTCACGGCCGCCTTCGACAGCGTGGCGCTAGCCGAGCTGTGACAGCAGCCACCGTGGCCCCACGGTCTCGGCGCCCAGTTCGGCCACCCGCTCCCGCAGCGCGCGGTCGGCGGTGACGACGACCACCCGCTCCCACGGCCTGGCCCTCCCCACCGCCTCGACGATCGCGTCGTCGCCGCTGCCCGCGGCCTTGACCACCTCGATCCCCGGAACGTCCGGCACCTCCTTCGCCGCGCCCTCCACGACCGCGATCACTCTCGGGAACCAGCGCGCCAGGATCGGATGCTCCAGCCGCAGCCCGGCGATGTCCTCCAGCAGCCGGGTCGCCGCCCCCGCCCGGTCGCGCCACCAGCCGTGCTCGGCCCGCGCGCCGACGATGTTGGCCACGTCGAGCACGATCGTCTCCGGCCGCAGCGCCTGCCGCACCTCGTCCCACGTGGCCGCGAAGCCGGGGTGCAGCCGCCGCTTGGAGATGTCGGGCAGGCCCAGCCAGCGCAACTCGGTGCTCTCGCCGTTGGCCGGGACGGCGGCGACCAGCTCGGCCGACTCGGCGATCACGGTGTCGAACGTCCAGCCGCCGTGGTCGTCGACGTAGACGCCCTGCACCCGCAGCCCGTCGCCGCCGAGCGCAGCCTCCTCCATGGCTTCCCGCAACGCGCCCGCGACGGAGTCTTCGTGGCTGTCGCGCGCCCCGCCGGGCAGGCCCCAGGTGCCGCCGTGGTGGCTCCAGATGGAGCGCTTCTGCATGAGCACGTACGGCACCCCGCGCTCGTCGTGGTGGACGAGCAGGAGCCCCGAGGCCCCGTGCCGGCCCCAATGCCGGTGACCTTGCGCGCACTGTGTCCAGCCGTCGCCGTCCTTATCCGCCATGACCCGATTGTCGCAGCCTCCACCCCTGACGACATGCTGGTAGAACGCGGTGGGGTTCTCCGACCC
>DASUCK010000708.1:0-7361 GCA_036276095.1 Nonomuraea sp.
AGGCCCGCCGGGGCAACCGGGGCACCTTCATGGAGCGCATGGAAGAGCGCTGGCGCCGCCGCCACGACGAACGCTGACCCACCCCCGGGCCGCGTCCGAAGCGCAGGCCGCCCGGACAGCGCCGGACCGGGCGAACGAACGCGACACCTGACCGCCGCGACTACGACGGACGGGTGTCGCGTCGGCATCTCTACGGGCTCACCCGCGCATCGATCGTAGGCATCCACCCCACGGCGGGGTCCAGGCGGCGCGCCGGTGAACGTGCGGGTGATCGGAACCAGGCGGAACCAGAAGGACGTGCGGCCGTCCCCCGGCAACCGGGGGACGGCCGCACCCTTCAGGCCGGTCGGGCTCCCAAGGCCGGCCGGGGCCTGCTCCGGCAGGACATCAGGACCCCTTCTGGGTGGCGGTGCGCCGGAGGCGGACGTTCTCCAGGAGGTCGAAGCCGTCGAGGAGGCGTTCGCCGAGCAGGCGCAGCCGCCGCAGCGTGGACGGGGGCAGCAGCACCGCGCGCAGCCGCCGCCCGCGGGACACCGTCGCCGCCAGGGCCTGCCGCACCGTGCGCAGGTCCTTCTTGAGCGGCTCGATCCGGCCCGGATCCCGGGCGAACAGGACCCGCTCGACGGCCGAGGCGATGGTGGACACCGCCGTCGCCGAGGCGGAGTCGAACTCGTACTGCTGGGCCAGCCGCCGGGCGAGCGCCCGCGGGGTCTCGCTGGGCTCGCGGGCCATGCCGTGGTCGTACAGGATGTCGTCCAGTTCCGCCCAGGCGGCGGCGACGGACGGGTGGCGGCCCGCGCCCCCCTCGCCCGACACCATCCTGGCCGTCAGCTCGTCCGACGGCTGGGACACCTTCCAGTTCAGGGTGCGCACGCGGCGGTTCCTGGTGACCAGCCGGGCGGCGGCGGGGATCAGCAGGAGGAGGAGCAGCGCGGCGGCCCCGACGCCGATCTTGCCGATCAGCGGCATCGACTCGTCCGACGGCAGCCCGCCGGGCGTGAGCTGGGCCTCGCGGTCGAGCTGGCGCAGGTTCGGCTGGTCGGCCGGGTCGAGCGGCTGGTCGGCCGACGAGGTGGGGGCGCCGGGCGTCGGCGTCGCGCTCGTGCTCGTCGGGCGGGGCGCCGGCTGCGTGTACGCGGGCACCCGCGCGCTGCCCTGGCCGAGCGACCCGGCGGGGGTCGGCTCGAACGGCAGCCAGCCCACGCCCTCGAAGTACAGCTCGGGCCAGGAATGGGAGTCGTTCGTGCCCACCTGCCAACGGTCGCCGATCTTGGTGCCGCCGGTGTAGCCGATGGCCACCCGCGACGGGATGCCCGACAGCCTGGCCAGCACCGCGAACGCGGCCGCGAACTGCTCGCAGTAGCCCGCCCGGTCCCGCAGCAGGAAGTCCCGCAGCGCCGAGTTGCCGTGTCCCTGCGTGCGCAGGGTGTAGCTGAAGCCGCCGTCCCTGGTGAAGAACTGCTGCAGCCGCACCGCGGCGTCGTACGGCGACGTGGCGTCCGCGGTGATCGTGTTGAGCAGGTCGTGGATGGCCGGGTCCAGGTCGTCAGGGACCCGCAGGTAGCGCTCGAACGTCCCCGGCTGCACGCCCGAGGCCGACTCCAGCTGGTCGGAGGTGGGGGCCGCCTCGGCGGTGGCGACCTCGTACTCCAGGCCGGCGGCCTCCTCGCGGGTGGAGAACACCATGAGCGTGTCGACGTCCGCGCGCCAGTCGCCGTCCACCCGGATCTCCCGCGGCGGGTACGGCAGCGGCAGGAACTGCAGCCGGGCGATCTCGTCGCTGATCTGGATGGTGGTCACCACGTTGTTGACCTTCGTTGCGCCGGTGAGCCCGGGAGGAGGCGGGAGCGGGCCGTTCTCCGTCCGGTTCTCGGGGGCGCCCTTCGGCTGGGTCATGCCGAACTGCTGGCCGTCGAACGTGTCCAGCGCGTAGATCCGCAGGTAGCGGGGCTGGTCGTCGTTGTTGGTGTAGGTGAGGACGACCCGGTGCTCGGGCAGGTCCAGCTGGCCCTTCAGGTTCGCGATCGGGTTGGGGATGCTGATCGAGTTGCCCCGGCCCGTACCGGTGCCGCCCACGCCGAACTGGAAGAACGACACCGGCTCCATCGCCGGCAGCAGCGCCGGCACCAGCACGGCCAGCGCGATCGCGGCGAACCCGATGCGCTTGCCGGACAGCCGCAGGCCGCTGGTGTCGGCGCCGGCGCGCGGCACGCCGGACGGGCGCGACGGGGGCACGGCGGCACGCGTCCGGCGCACCAGGACCGCGCGGCCCCAGTGGCCCACCCGCTCGCGGCCGTCGGAGATCAGCAGGCTGACGAACCCGAGCGCGGCCACGATGAACGCCGGCCAGCTGATCGGGTCGGGCAGGATCGTCGCCGGCACCGTCGCCAGCGCCAGCAGCGGCAGCCCGGCCAGCGCCGCCCGGCGCAGCCGCGCGGCCAGCAGGTCCACGACGATCGCGATGAGCGCCACGCCGCCGGCGGTCAGCAGCACGATGCCGTCGGTCGCCGGCACGGGGGCGGCGAACCGCTGGATGTCGGCCCACCCGACGCCCAGCAGCCGGCCCAGCTCCAGCACCGACGCCTTGGTCGGCACGAGCACCGCCCACGCCTCCTCGGCGGCGAACGACACGGTCAGGTAGATCCACGTCGCGGCCACGGCCAGCAGCGCCGCCGCCCAGGCCGGCAGCATCAGCCGGCTGCTCACCAGCCCGGCCGCCACCACCGCGAGCACGGCGCCCAGCGACGCCCAGAACCACGTCCCGCCGTCGAAGAGCGGAGAAAGCAGGATGGCCGCGGTGAACGTGGCCACCCCGGACGCACCGGTCAACCTCATGCCGCACCTCCCGCGAGGTCGCCGGAATCGATCGACGGCCTCATGCCGCACCTCCCGCGGGGTTCATCGCGAATCTGCCGCGGCCGGCGGCGTCCTGCCAGACCGAGGCGATCGAGGTGCCGGCGGGCAGGCGGACGATGCGCCAGCCGTACCCGGCCAGCACGGTCTGCGCGGCCTGGTGGTCCTCCTCGGCCCGCGCGTCGCCGCCGTCCCAGCTGCTCACGTCGAGCAGGACCGCCACCCCGGTGATGCCGCTGTGCCGCAACCTGGCCAGCTCCCTCGCCTCGTCCGCGTCCAGCGCGCCGAGCACGGCCACGATGAGCCCGTCGCCGCCGCCCTGGCGCAGGGCGGACACGCCCATCTCCAGCGAGCGGGCGGGGCTGTGCCGGATGACGGCGAGCGTGTCGAGCAGCGACCAGCTCAGCCCCGTCTCCGGAAGGTGGGCCGCCCCCTGGTCGGTCACCAGCCGCAGGCCGAGCCCCTCGTGGGCGAGGTGCACGCCGATGGAGGCCGCCGCCGAGACCGCCGTCTCGAACGACGAGCGCGGCCCCTCTCCGCGGTGGGCGTGCCGGCGCGTGTCGAGCAGGAGCGCGCCGCGGCTCTGCCACTGCTGCTCCTCCCTGCGCACCATCAGCTCGCCGTGGCGGGCCGTCGACCGCCAGTGCACCCGCCGCAGGTCGTCGCCCTGCCGGTACTCGCGCGGCGCCACGTCGTCGTCGCCGGCCGCCGCCACACTCCTGGTACGGCTGTCGCCCCCGCCGGTCCACTCGCCCGACAGCCGTACGTGCGGCAGCGCCGCCACGTGCGGCGTCACCACCAGCGTGTCGCTGATCGTGAACGACCGGGTCAGCTCCACCAGCCCGAACGGGTCGGCGATGCGGATCGACAGCGGCCCGATCGTGTACCGGCCGCGCAGGTCGGAGCGCACCCGGTAGTCGATCTCCCGAACGCCTCGCGGCTCGACCCGGTCCAGCACGAACCGGGGCCGCACGCCCAGCGCGTACGGGACGGTGTCCTCGACGAGCAGCAGGCCGGTCGGCAGCCGGGTGACGTTCTCCAGCCGCAGGGTCACGGTGGCCTCGCCGCCCGCTTCGGTCCGGGGCGGGTCGAGGCGCCTGGCGCAGCTGAGCCGGTAGCGCGTCCTGGCCACCACCAGGGCGGCCAGCAGCGGCAGCGCCGTCACGAGCACGCCGATCCTGAACAGGTCGTTCTCGCCGAGGAAGACCGCCATCAGCAGCGCCGCGATCCCGGACGCGAGGAACGACCTGCCCCTGCTGGTCAGCGCCCGCAGCCCCGCCCTCACGACGCCCGCGTCTCCGGCACCGGCACGCGCCTGACCAGGTCGCTCACCACCTGCTCGGGCAGGCGGCGCTGGCCCTGCGCCTCGACGCTGGGCAGCAGCCGGTGCGCCAGCACGGGAATGGCCAGGTCCTGCAGGTCGTCGGGGATGACGTAGTCGCGGCCGGACAGCGCCGCGTGCGCCCTGGCGGCCCGTACGAGCTGCAGCGTGGAGCGGGGGGAGGCGCCCAGCCGCAGGTCGGGGGAGTGGCGGGTGGCGACGACGAGGTCGATGGCGTACTTCTTGACGGCCTGGGAGACGTACACGCCGCGTACGGCCTCGATGAGGGCGCGCACCTCGGCGGTCGTGGCCACCGGCTCCAGCTTGTCCAGCGGCGAGGTGCCGCCGTGCACGTCGAGCATCTGCAGCTCGGCGTTGGGCTCGGGGTAGCCCATCGCGACCCTGGCGGTGAAGCGGTCGCGCTGCGCCTCGGGGAGGGGGTAGGTGCCCTCCATCTCGATGGGGTTCTGGGTGGCGATCACCATGAACGGCGCGTCCAGGCGGTACGTCACCCCGTCCACCGTCACCTGGTGCTCCTCCATGCACTCCAGCAGCGCCGACTGCGTCTTGGGCGAGGCGCGGTTGATCTCGTCGCCGACCACGATGTTGGCGAAGACGGGACCAGGCTTGAACTCGAATTCGCGGGTCTGCTGGTTGTAGGCGCTGACGCCGGTGATGTCGCTCGGAAGCAGGTCGGGGGTGAACTGCACACGGCGTACCGGGCAGTCGATGGAACGAGCCAGTGCCTTGGCGAGCATGGTCTTGCCGACGCCCGGAACGTCCTCGATGAGGAGGTGGCCCTCGGCGAGCAGGACGGTCAGCGTGAGGCGGACGGCGTCACTCTTGCCCTCGATCACCGATTCGATGGCCTCCCGAATCCGGTGGGCTGTGGTGACCAGCTCGTCGAGCTGGGGAGGGACGTCATGGGTTACTGCCACCAGGCCTCCACGAGAAGTGCGACGGCTGTCCCGTGCGGGGTGCATTGCGGGAGCCATGCCATTCCTTTTCCATTGTGTGTACGACCCTACGACGCTGTGGGTTCGTGAGCGACATTTGTGGATATTTCAGGGAACCTGGGCGATGTTCCTGTTCCTGTCTCATAGTGGTGCGTATCTCGTGACAGATCGCGCACGGCTCCTGCCCCACTTTCCTCCACCCGCACCTTGCCGAAGCGGGACACCGCCTATTCCGTCGGTCTTTTGGCGCCCCGACACGCCCATGCGGGTCGCCCGCGCGCCCCCGCCCCCCACCGCACTCCAGCGCTCTGACCTGCGGTAACGCAACGGAAACCAATGATGAAGACGGTTCGAATCAGTTGACGGTGGGGAGAAGTGGAGTATGGTGGTGCGCAGTGGAGGGCACGGTGCGCCAGCGCTGAGCGCTTCACGAGGCACGGGAGGTGGGGCCGATGTTCCTCGGCACCCATCAACCGCGTCTGGACGACAAGGGACGGCTGTTCCTGCCGGCTAAGTACCGTGAGGAGCTGGCGGAGGGTCTTGTGATCACCAAAGGCCAGGAGCGATGCCTCTACGTCTTTCCCGTGGAGGAGTTCCAGCGCATTACCGAGGCTCTCCGGACCGCCCCGGTCACCGCCAAGGCGGTGCGTGACTACAGCCGCGTCTTCTTCGCCAGCGCATCCGACGAACAACCGGACAAGCAGGGGCGCATCACGATCCCGCAGGGCCTGCGCCAGTACGCCGGCCTGGAGCGTGATTGCGTGGTCATCGGGGCCAACACCCGCCTGGAGATCTGGGACGCGCAGGCGTGGGACACCTACCTCAGCGAACAGGAGCAGGCGTTCGCCGATCTGTCGGAGGAGGTGCTGCCAGGGATCCTGTAGGAGAGCCACGGTCGATCCGTCGGTGATGTCGTTCGGCGAGGTCTCCACCCGCAACCACTGTCCGCCAACTGATGCACCTTCCCCGGTGTCAGTGGGTGGGCGTCCACGAAGAGGGTGCGGATGGGGACCTGGCCGGGCGGCGCCGGGTGGGGACCCAGGAAAGACCGTCGATCGACCAGGAGAAGGACGCACCGCGAGCTGCCACCACGGTTGTGGCCAGGCGCGATGCCGGAGTGACGGAGTGCGGGGCGTTTTCTCTTGGAACACGCGTCATCCGCGAGCAAGGACGCGAAGGGGGGTTGGAGATGGGCGACGACGTCGGTACGGGCGGTCACGTTCCGGTGATGCTCGAACGCGTTCTGGAGCTGCTCGGTCCCGCGCTGACCGGTCCTGAGCCGGTCGCCGTCGACGCCAACCTCGGCCTCGGCGGCCACTCGGAGGCCCTGCTCGCCGCCTACCCGGCGCTCCGCCTGATCGGGATCGACCGCGACCCGTTCGCGATCGAGCACTCGACCAGGAGGCTGAGCCCGTACGCGGAGCGGATCACCCTGGTCCACGCGTCCTCCGCCGACCTGGCCGAGGTGCTGTCCCGGCTGGGGCGCACCACGGTCGACGGGGTGCTGTTCGACCTCGGGGTGTCCTCGCCGCAGCTGGACGAGGCGGAACGCGGGTTCGCCTATTCCTACGACGCGCCCCTCGACATGCGCATGGACACGCAGCAGGAGCTGACGGCGGAGGCGGTGGTCAACACCTACTCCGCCGCGGAGCTGACGCGCATCCTGCGCGACTACGGCGAGGAGCGGTTCGCGCCGCGCGTGGCGGGGCTCATCGTGAGGGAACGGGCCAAGGAGCCCATCGCGTCGACCAAGCGGCTGGCGGACATCGTCCGCGCGGCGATTCCCGCCGCTACCCGACGTACCGGGGGAAACCCCGCTAAGAGGACTTTTCAGGCGTTGCGTATCGAGGTCAACGCGGAGCTGACCGCCCTGGAGGCGGCGCTGCCCGCGGCCCTCGACGCGCTGGCGCTGGGTGGGCGAGTCGTCGTGCTCTCGTACCACTCACTGGAGGACCGGCTCACCAAGCAGGCCCTCACGGCGCGAACCAGGGACACCAGCCCGCCCGGGCTGCCCGTCCCGCTGGAGGCTCACCAGCCCAGGTTCCGCCTGCTGACGAGGGGAGCGGAGCTCCCGAGCGAAGAAGAGCTCGCCCGCAACCCGCGGGCGGCCTCGGCCCGGCTACGGGCGGCAGAGAGGATCCGTGTTGACGACTGAGCAGGAGACCGGTCGGGGGGCGCCCGCCCGCCGCGCGACGCCCAAGACGGGCACGCGGCGGTACGCCACGCCGCAG
>DASUCK010000709.1:0-5855 GCA_036276095.1 Nonomuraea sp.
CCGCTCCGCCCGCGAACACGATGTCGTGGCGCAGGTGTGAGGGGAGGAACCTGCCGTCGCCGCAGGCCTGGGCGATCGGCATCGAGAGCGGCGTTCGAGCCGGTGGTCCTGCCGTGCGAAGGTGCCGATGCCGTGCTTGGACTCCACGATGAAATCTCGCGACCGACCCAACGCACGCCTTGCTAACAGCGATCAGAGTCCTGAGCAGGCATGCTAACGCGGTTGCTGTACCGAGCTACTGTAGAGAGATCGAAAAGGCCCCTTCCACACCTCGGAAGGGGCCTTCTACCTGGGAGCCGACGAGGGGAATCGAACCCCTGACCTTCTGTTTACAAGACAGATGCTCTGCCGATTGAGCTACGTCGGCGCGGCCTATCAGTGTAGACGCTAGAGACGCCTGTGACGAGCGACTTCGTACAGCGCCACCCCAGCCGCCACCCCGGCGTTGAGCGACTCGGCGGCGGCGCTCATCGGGATGCGGGCCACCACGTCGCACTGTTCGCGGACCAGTCGCGACAGGCCCTTGCCTTCCGAGCCGACGACGATCACTGCTGGTTCGGTGAGGAGTTCGACGTTGGCGAGGTCGGTTTCGCCGGAGCCGTCGAGGCCGATCACGAACAGGCCCCCTTCACGGTATTCGCGCAGCGCCGCCGTGAGGTTGGCGGCGCGGGCGACGCGGACGTTGGCCAGGGTGCCGGCGGAGGTCTTCCAGGCCCCTCCCGTCACCCCGGCGGAGCGGCGGGACGGGATGAGGAGGCCGTGGGCGCCGAAGGCGGCGGCCGAGCGGGCGATGGCGCCGAGGTTGCGCGGGTCGGTGACCGAGTCGAGGGCGACGATCAGCGGGACCTCGGCCGCGTCCTGGGCGAGTGCGACCAGGTCGGACGGGTGGGCGTAGTCGTACGGCGGGATCTGGAGCGCGATGCCCTGGTGGACGGCGCCCTCCGTCAGCCGGTCGAGCTTTTCGCGGGTGACCTCGAGCAGCGCGATGCCGTTCTCCGCGGCGACCTTGATGGAGTCGCGGACGCGGTCGTCGTTGTCGATGCGGTGGGCGACGTAAAGAGCGCTGGCGGGCACCCCCGCCTGGAGGGCCTCCAGCACGGGGTTACGCCCCCCGATGTACTCCGGCGCGTCGTCCGAGCGACGCTTGGCCGGTGCGGGACGGCGGGCGGTGTCGCCCGTACGCTCCTCGCGGGCGATGCGCTGAGTGCGCGCCTTGTCCTTGTACCAATGGCGCATTTCGGCAGGCGGAGTGGCGCCCTTGCCCTGTAGCCCCCGGCGGACCTGCCCCCCGGTGCCCTTGGACGGGCCCTTCTTCTTCGCGGGTCTGCCCGATGCCCTACCCCCTGCTGCCATGCCATCAAGGGTACTCGGGCCGCCGGGCACCTCAGCCCACGCCAGCCGGGCGCAGGCCCGCCGGAGACCGCGTGCGGGTCTGCGGTTGCGGGCCTGCGGTTTGCGGGACGCCGAACAGCCCCACCATCCCGACCAGCAGCTGGTCGGGGGCCGGTGGCCTGGGCGCGGTGTCCGCCGATCGCGCCGGCGAGGTCGTACGGCCGGCGCCCATGTCACCAGCACCTCGTCATCGATCTCGAAACGCCCGTCCGGCGCCCGTACGTGCCCTCGATCTCGCCGCGCGCTTCGCCTCCACGCCGGCCGACTTCCAGTACCCCGAGCCGAACCTCAGCCAGGGAACGCAACAAAGTCGGAGCCCCGGCCGCCGATCCTGTTCCCCCGCATCGCCCCAGCCATCACACTGGTTCCACGGCCATCGCCTGCCGTCCTTCAGCTTGGAAGGCACCTTGAAGGACCACGCGATGGCCGTACCAACCACCACGCGGCAGCCGTACCCGGGCCGAGGCCCGAACCCTAGTGGGACAGCTCCCACCGCGGCCCCTGCGGGGTGTCCTCCACGGTGATGCCCGCCTCGGCCAGCTGGTTCCTGATCGCGTCGGCCGACTCGTAGTCCTTCCGCGCCCGCGCCGCCTTACGCTGCTCCAGCGCCACCGCCACCAGCGCGTCGACCACGGGCGCCAGGTCGGACCCGGCCCCGCGCCACTGCGGCGAACGCGGGTCGAGGCCGAGGACGTCGAGCATGTTCTGGGTCTCGGCCAGCAGCCGCGCCACGGCTTCCTTGTCGCCCCGCGACAGCGCGACGTTGCCCTCGCGCACCACCTCGTGGACGACGGCGAGCGCCTGCGGAGTGCCGAGGTCGTCGTCCATCGCGTCGACGAACGCCTGCGGCAGCGGCGCGTCGGCGTCGACGTCGTGGATGACCTCGGCGGCCCGCGTCACGAACCCCTCGATCCGCTGGTACGCCGCCGCCGCCTCCAGCAGCGCCTCCTGCGAGTATTCGATCGAGGAGCGGTAGTGCGGCGCCGCCAGGTAGTAGCGCAGCTCGACCGGACGTACCTTCTGCACCATTTCGGGGATCAGCAGCGAGTTTCCGAGCGACTTGCTCATCTTCTCGGCGCCGATCTTGAGCATGCCGTTGTGCATCCAGTACCGGGCGAAACCGTCTCCGGCCGCCTGCGACTGGGCGATCTCGTTCTCGTGGTGCGGGAAGATCAGGTCGATGCCGCCGCCGTGGATGTCGAACGTGGGCCCGAGGTATTTCGTCGCCATGGCCGAGCACTCCAGGTGCCAGCCCGGCCGCCCGGGGCCCCAGGGCGTCGGCCACGTCGGCTCGCCCGGCTTCTCGCCCTTCCACAGCGCGAAGTCGCGCGGGTCGTGCTTGCACGACTCGTCGTCGGTGTCGGCCGCGGCCCGCATGTTCTCCAGCTTCTGGTTGGACAGCGAGCCGTAGCGGTCGGCGTAGGAGCGCACGTCGAAGTAGACGTCGCCGCCGGAGGCGTAGGCGTGGCCGCGGTCGATCAGCCGCCGCATGAGCGTGATCATCTCGGGCACGTGGCCGGTGGCCCGCGGCTCGACCGTCGGCGGCAGGCACCCCAGCGTGTCGTACGCCCACGTGAAGGCCCGCTGGTTGCGCTCGGCCACCACGAACCAGGGCACGCCCTCCTCGGCCGCCACCCTGATGATCTTGTCGTCGATGTCGGTGACGTTGCGGCAGAACACCACGTCGTATCCGGAACGCGTCAGCCAGCGCCGCAGCACGTCGAAGTTCACGCCCGAGCGGATGTGCCCGATGTGCGGAGGAGCCTGCACGGTCGCCCCACACAGGTAGATCGACGCCCGGCCGGCTTCGACCGGAACGAAATCGCGGATGGCGCGTGCGCTGGTGTCGTAGATGTGCAGGCTCACGAAGGCAAGGCTAATGCCTGCCGGGCGTCATCAGGTCGATAAATCAGCCCCGCACCGTAACACGTTCGGGCCGGATCCGGACAATCAGCCGTTGGACGCCCGGCTTGTCCTCCCATGACCGACCTTGATACTTCTGCGAGAGCTCCTCGATCAGCCTGCCCTCGGGATCGGGCGTCATGGTGACGCGCCCGCGCACCTCCACGTAGCTGTACGGGTCCTCGGGGTCGATGACCAGCAGGCTCGCCCGCGGGTCGCGCTCGAAGTTCCGCGGCTTCCGGCGCCCCTTCGCGGTCGAGAACACCACGTCGTCACCATCCGTGCGCACCCACACGACCGTGGACTGCGGCCCGCCGTCGGGGTTGATGCTCGTCACCGTGGCGAAGTTGGGGGCGTCGAGGAGTTTGCGAGCTTTTTCCGGCAACGTTGCCATGTCTCTCCCTTGATCGGTCTCGGATTCCCATTCTTCTGTAGTCTCGAATCCGCCATGGATGTGACTCCTCCCCCTCTGCTCCGCCGCCTGGGCCTCGCCCTCGCGGGCCTCGCCGTCGCCGCCCTGGCCGGGGCCGCGTGCGCGCTCTCCTTCGACGACCTGCGCGCGCTGGCGGTCACCGGCGAGGCCAGGCCGGACCTCGCCTACCTCTATCCGGCCGCCTTCGACGCCCTCCTGGTCGTGGCGCTGCTCGGCGTGCTCCTGCTGCGCCCGGCCCGGCCGCTCGTACGCGTGCAGGCGGCGATCGTGCTGGTGCTGCTCATCGCGGCCGCCGCCGCGGTGAACGTGGCCACCGCGATGCGGTTCGCGTTCGACGTGCGGCAGGCGTCCGTGGGCGTCGCGCTGGCTCCGTGGATCATGCTGGCCGTCGCCCTGTGGCTGTGGCTGCTGCTGCTCAAGCACGCGCAGGCCCGCCGCGCCGCCTACGGCGAGCCCGACGCGAGCACGCCCGAGCCGGACCTCGTCCCGTTCCACCGCGCCCGCCCGGCCGAGACCACGCCTGCCCCGCCCGCCGAGGAGCCGTCCGGGCGACCCACCTGGGAGCCGACCCGGGAAAGGGCCGAGCAACGGGCTGAGGGCAGGGCTGAGGAGGCCGAGGAGATGGCCGAGAAGGCCGAGGGGAAGGCCCACGAGGAAGCCCCGGAGCCACCCGCCCACGAAGACTTCCACGACCGCTTACGGCCCCAGGACACACAAGCCGCCGACGACTCACCGGCCATCCAGGACACACCGCACCGGGAGCCACCGGCTCAGGCCACCCGCCCCCTCCGCTGGGGCGACCGCGTCAAGCCGACCGACGTCCTCGTCCACCCGCGTCCGGGCACAGGGGACACAGGCGACACAGATGGCAGTGCCAACGCTGACGACAGGGACGCCGACACCCAGCCCCACCCGGTCTTCGACGACGACGTCCCCGACCCGCTCCACGGCCCGGAGGCCGCCGACCTCGCCGAACGCCACGCGGCCGACGACCACGCCACAGACGACCACGGCACCGACAACGCCGCCGTACACGACCACACCGATGACGAGCTGGCCGACACCGCCCCGCACCCGGTGATCCACGACGACACGCCGGCCCCGTCCGGCCGCCTGCGCAGCACTCCGCGCCCCCCGGACGACTGACCGGGCATCCCCAGCGATGCCGAAGGCCCGCCCGGAGGACAGGACGCCCTCCGAGCGGGCCTTTGTGATGTATGTCGAGGTGAAGCCGCCTACACGTTGGTCCCGCGCCGGAGCCCGGCGACCAGGCCGACGCCGACCACCGCCAGCACCACCTGCATCACCAGCTCGATCCAGTCGATGCCGGCCGTCGTCTCGACACCCAGCACCTGCGCGAGCAGCGTGCCCAGGAGGGCGGCGACGATGCCGACGACGATGGTGAGGATCCACCCGATGGCCTGCCTGCCGGGAAGCAGCAGGCGACCGACTGCGCCGATCACGGCGCCAATCACGATGGCGCCAAGGATGGACTGGATTGTCATGACATGAAACCTCCCCGTGAGAGTGCGGTTCACTCTCACGGGGATGCTCGCTACCCGATCTACGGCAATTATGCGCCGATTTGACGTTTGGGCAGGTCAGGTGGGTGTTCCGCGGGTCCGTCCGCCGCGTCCAGCACCCATCCTGGTGACGAGGAGCACACCGATGATCGCGAGCACGAGCTGGAGTATGTGCTCCAGCCAGTCGATCCCCCGCGTGTCGGCCCATCCGACCGCCTGCGCGATCAGAGTGCCTATCAGTGCCGCCACGATGCCGACGATGAGGGTCAGGCCGATGGACATGTTCTGCCTGCCGGGCACCAGCAACCTGGCCAGCGCGCCGACGATGGCGCCGATGACGACCGCGGAGACAATCGCGCCGATCATGTGTAGCTCCCCCCGAAGACGTTCACATGTTCCTCCGGAGAACTACCCGCTGATCAGTGCAAACAACCCATAGGGGAAGGCGGCGGTCCGTACCGCGCCTGTGACGAACCGCCGCCTCCGACTTGGGCGGGCTAGGAGCTGTTTCTTAGATCTGCTGACTATTCGTGGCGTGGTTGTCACGATTGGTGCATGGGTCGTGGTGACTTAACGAACGCGGAGTGGGAGCGGCTCGAACCGCT
>DASUCK010000710.1:0-11099 GCA_036276095.1 Nonomuraea sp.
GAGGGCTGGTCGACGACTACGTCATCTGGATGTGGTTCCTCATCGCCACGACGTTCGGGGTCGGCCTGCTGCCGGACGGCCGCCCGCGTACGGTGGCGCTCGGCGCGTCGGCCGGCCTGGCCGCGGTGCACATGGGCGTGCTCGCCGCCGCCCCGGAGCCCTACCAGAACGGCATGCTCCTCGTCGTGGCGGCCGGCCTGCTGGTTCTGCTGGTCGCGTGCATGGAGACGATCACGGGCCGGCCTGACGGCTGGCGGTGGAAGGGCGCCGGAGCCGCCGGGGGACTGCTCACGCTCGTCCTGATCGTCGTCGACCAGTGGTTCGCCCGCGACCTGCGCGACGACCCCTTCGAGGAGGTTCCCTGGCTGGTGGTGTTCGGTGGCGCGGTGCTCCTGCTCGCGTTCTTCCTGGTGCGTGTCGTCCGGCAGGGGAGGTCGGGCGCGGCACGGCCGCCGCTGGTGCTGGGCGCGGCGGCCACGCTGCTGGTCGTCGCCGACGTCTGCGGCGTCTATCTGGGCGGCGGCTCCGACTTCCCGCAGATCCCCGTGTACGCGCCCGCCCTCCTGGTGCTGCTGCTCATGGCCGCCCAGTCACTCGACGACCGGCCGGAGCTTCTGGCGGCCGTCCAGCTCACCGTCGTCGCGGGGCTGGTGCACAATCTGGCGCATGTCGAGACCGGGCCCGCGTTCCTGGCGGTGCTGTTCGTCGCCGCGGTGTGCGCAGGGGCGGCCGTCTACCTGCCCGCCGGCGTTCCTCGATCCCGGTAGCTGTCGGCGACGCCGGCCATGAGTCCTTGCGGACGACGCTGGCGGGGGATGTCCTTCGGGTGGGAGGTGATGGTGGCGTCCCCGGGTGTGGGTCGGGGGACGCCACCGGCGGGGGAGGGTCAGCCGCCCAGGCCCTTGATGCAGCCGAAGGTGGCCGCGGCCAGCACGAGCTCGGGGTTGGTCAGGTCGCTGCCGAACCTCTTCTGGACCTCGGACACGGCGCCGACGGCACAGTCCTTCGCCTTGTACCAGGCCCATTTGGCCGACGCCTTGGCCGCGTCGACGATCTGGCGCCAGAACCGCTTGATGAACGCCAGGATCGCGCCCCAGCTTCTCGGCGCCTCGGTGAACGCCTCGTCGGGGAACCGGTATTCGTCCTCGGGGGCGTTGTCGACGATCGACATCGCCATGGAGCGTACGGTCGCCTCCGAGACGCCCGCGGCTCGGGCCACGGCGGAGAGTTCCTGCGAGAAGGCCATGGTGTGGGCCGATGCCGCCCCGGCTGCCGCCGATGCCGTTCCGGCCGTGGCCGGGGTGACGATGACCGCTGCCGCGACCAGCACGCCCGCCGTCGTGAGTGCGCTCTTGGACAAGGGTTACCTTCCTCTCGGGACGTGAGTGACAGGCCGGCCGGGCGTGGATGCCCGCCGTCCGCGAGACACGCTGTCAGCGGCCGCTGTCGTGCCGGTCACCTGCCGGTCACGCGGGCGCCACGCAGAGTAATTGTGTGATTACATAAGCTGTGCGAACCGGAGAGTTTGAGTTCCGGATTCTGGGGCCCGTCGAAGTCGTGCGTGGCGGCCTTCCCCTGGCCGTCCCCGCCGCCAAGCTCAGAACCGTGCTCGCAGCCCTGCTCGTCAACGTCAACGACGTCGTCACGGTCGACACGCTGATCGACCGGGTGTGGGGCGAGAGCCCTCCCGACGGTGCCCGCAACACGCTGCAGAACTACGTGCTGCGGCTGCGCCGCCTGCTCGGCTCCGGCCCGGGGTGTCCCCTGGTGACGCGGCCGTACGGGTACGCGATCGAGATCGACCTCGACGCGTTCGACCTGCACAGGTTCGACGTCCTCGTACGCCGTGCCAGGGCCGCCGCCACCGCCGACGAGAGCGATCGGGCGGCCACCCTGCTGAGGGAGGCGCTGCGGTTGTGGCGCGGGGAGGCGCTCGCGGACATCAGCTCCGACCTCCTGCGCCGGGAGGTGGTCCCCGCGTTGAACGAGCGCCGGCTCGACGCGCTGGAGCTGCGCATCGAGGCGGATCTGGAGCTCGGCCTGCACCAGAGCCTGCTGCCGGAGCTGCGTGCGCTGATCGAGGCCCACCCGCTGCGGGAGCGGTTCTGGGCCCAGCGGATGCTGGCCCTGTACCGGTCGGGGCGCCAGAGCGAGGCCCTGCACTGCTACCACACGATCAGGGGGATGCTGTCGGCCGAACTCGGCGTGGATCCGGCCGCTGAGCTGACCGAGCTGCACCGGCGGCTCCTGGCCGGCGACATCGCGCCGGCCTGCGCGAGCCGCCCCCGCCTCCGCGGCAACCTGCCGGCCGAGGTGACCACGTTCGTCGGCCGTAAGCGGCATCTGGCCGAAGTCGGCCGGCTGCTGGTCGGCACCCGGCTGGTCACCCTGACCGGTGTGGGGGGTGTGGGCAAGACCAGGCTGGCGCTGCGCGCGGGGGCCGAGCTGTCCGATCGGTTCCCCGACGGGGTGTGGCTGGCCGATCTGGCCGCGCTGTCGGAGCCGCGGCTCCTCGACCGGCTGGTGGCTCAGGCGCTCGAACTCCGCGACCATTCGATGCGCTGTCCCGCCGAGGTCCTGGCGGAGTTCCTGCGCACCAAGCGGCTGCTGCTGATCCTGGACAACTGCGAGCATGTGGTCGCGGCGGTGGCGGCGCTGGTCGACGTGCTGCTGAAGGCGTGCCCGGAGCTGAGGGTGCTGACGACCAGTCGTCATCGGCTGGGGCTGGCCTGCGAGCACGTCCTGCCGGTGCCCACCCTCGCGCTTCCGCCCTCGGCCGACGGCGAGGCGTCCCGGCCGGTGACCGACTACGAGGCGGTCGAGCTCCTGGCCGCCCGGGCCGCCGCGGCCGCCCCGGGGTTCGCCGTGACGCCGGACAACGAGGAACGCGTCGCCCAGCTGTGCAGGCGGCTCGACGGCATCCCGCTGGCGATCGAGCTGGCCGCCGTCCGGCTGGGCACCCTGTCGGTCGATGAGATCCTGGAACGCTTCGGCGACAGGTTCAGCCTCCTGGCCGCGACCACCGCGACCACGCCGCGCTACCACCAGACGCTGAAGGACGTGATCGACTGGAGCTACGGGCTCTGCACCGAGCCGGAACGCCTGCTGTGGGAGCGGCTGTCGGTCTTCGCCGGCGGCTTCGACGTGACGGCGGCCGAAGCCGTGTGCAGCGGGTCCGGCATCGCCCGCGACGACGTCGTCCACCTGCTGGCCGCGCTGGTGCACAAGTCGGTGCTGCTGGCGCGCGCTCACGGCCGCCGCACCCACTACCGGCTGCTGGAGACCCTGCGCCAGTACGGCCGGCAGCGGCTGGCCGCGGCCGGCATGGAGGGGCCGCTGCGCCACCGCCACCGCGACCACTACCAGCGGCTGGCCGCCGAAGCCGCGGAGAGCTGGTGCGGCGATCGGGAGATCGAGTGGCTGTCGGCACTCCGGCGCGACCTGCCGAACTTCCGGGAGGCGCTGCGTTTCTCGCTCGCCACCCCCGACCAGGCCGTCCATGGGCTGGACATCGCCGTCAACCTCACCAGGACCCGCATCTGGTTCTTCGCCAAGAGCATCGGCGAGGGGCGGCTGTGGCTCGAACGGGCCCACGACGCGGTTCCCGCGCACACGCCCTCCCACCGCGCCGTCGCCGCCGCCCTGCTGGGCTGGAGCGCGCTCATCGTGGGCGACCACGCGACGGCCGACATCTACATGCCGGCCGTCGAGCGCCACGCCGCCGACCCGGTCGTCTCAGCGAGCATGATGTACGTGCGCGGCGCGTACGCGATGCTGGCGCAGGGCCACCCGCACGCGATCGCGCTGCTGGCGCAGGCCAGGGCCGGCCTGCAGCGGGCCGGCCGGCACGGCGACGCCCACATGGCCACCATGCTCTGGGCGATGAGCTGCGCCTTCTTCGGCGACGGCGCGCTGGCCCGCACCGCCACCGGCGAGTACCTCGCCGAGGCTGAGGCGCGCTGCGCCGGGTGGGCCTACACCTGGGCCCTGTGGACGCTGGGCCTGGTGGAGCTCCTGCACGGAGATCCCGGCAGGGCGGCGCCGCTGTTCCGCGAGGCGCTGCGCCGCCAGTACGACATCGACGACTGCTGGGGCCCGGTCTGGGCCGTGGAGGCGCTGGCCTGGTCCGCCTCCGCTGCCGGCCGGCACCGCCAGGCGGCCCTGCTGCTGGGCATCGCGCACCGGCTGCGACGGCTCGTCGGGGTCTCGCTGACCGCGCTGCGGCCCCACCACGACCTCCACACCGCCACCGAGCGTCGCACCCGCGCCGTGCTCGGCGAGCCGGCGTACACGGCCACCTTCGCCTACGGGAGCCGGATCAAGAACATCCACCGGTTCGTCCTGGAGGAGGCGGGTGACCTGGGCGGGCCGGACCGGGTGAGCACGCCGTGACCCGCTCCCGGACGGCGGCGTCAGCAGTCGACCTGCTGGCCGGTCAGCGCCGTGGACAGCCACCAGATCTCGGCCACGTCTTCGCTGACCCGCAGATCGGCGCCGGTGATGGTGGTGAACTGGGCCAGGCGATGGCGCAGCGTGTTGACGTGGATGTGCAGGGCGTCGGCTGTCGCGTCCACCCGTAATCCGTGCTCGACGTACGTGACGGCCGTGTGCCAGAGCTCGTTCCCGTACCGGCCTCTGGCGTTCAGGGGGAGGAGGAGCCGGTCGGCGATGACCCGCGTGACGTCCGGATCCGTGACGGCCGCCGCGGCCAGCCGCAGGTCGGAGAGCCGCTGCGCACCCGGCTTGGACAGCCGCAGGGCCGCGTTCAGCGTCCGTCCGGCCAGGAGGTACGACTCGTGCAGCCGGCTCGCCGACTCCCGCCCGCCGATCCCGAACGTGCCCAGGCTGGCGGGCAGCGCGACCGCGGCGACGTCGTCCGCCTCCGCGGGAAGCACGCCGATCACGTCTCGTTGTCCCATGGCGGCGAGCGCGTGGTCCGCGGACGGGTCCGCCTGGCGGATCGCCTCGCGGGCGTCGGACGTCACCGTGCCCTCGGCCAGCCGGCCGTGGAAGGCCACGTAGCGACGCTGCGGGTCGAGGCTCAGGCTGAGCAGGTGCTGCTCCGCGACGGTGACCGGGCAGGGGTGCAGCAGCAGCGCCTGCAGCGTCTCGCTCCTGCGCTTCTCGGTCTCCCGCGCCGTGAACAGCTCGGATTCCCGATGCGCGGTCGCGACCGCGAGCGTCACCGCGTTCAGCCACTCCCATAGGAGCTTCGTCAGCGCGGTGACCGCCGGCTCCGCCACTCCTCGTTCCCTCGCCCTGTCGGTGAGGAACGCCCACAGCTCGTGCCCGACCCGGTGGTAGGCGGCCACGGCCGTGCCGAGGTCGAGCCCCTGCCTGGCGCACAGCTGGCCGATGGCGGTCAGTTCGCGCAGCTCAGCGGCGGTGGGCAGCCGTCCCTCGGCCAGCTGCCCCAGCGCCATGACCATGACCTGCCGGCTCCCCTGCCGCAGCGACGCCTCGGGGATCTTCTGGTACGCGGGCGCGTCGCCGACCGTCCTGGAGATCAGTTGCGTCACCAGCCGGTCGAGGCGCGCGGGATCGGACAACAGCTCATGGACGATCCGGCGGATTTCCGGCGTCACGACGGCATCCCCAACTCAGGTGCTCCCCCTCACAGCCGACGACGAGATGCTCAACCCCCATGACTCCCACTATCCGTCCCTTGGCCGTCACCGAGCCCCTCGCACGGCCGGGGGAGAGCAGCCCCAAGTTCACCAGCCGGTCGTTTCAGATCGGTTTCGGCGCACGGAGGAGGGGTTTCGCGGTCGGCCACATTCGGCGTGGCGCCGACCAGCAGCGCCACGCCGAGCGAGGTCGCCGTGTGCAGCACCCGCTTGGCCTCCCGTTCGCTGGCGAGAAGCCCGGCATCACGCAGGACCGCGGTGTGGTAGCTGACGGTGGCCGCGGAGATGTTGAGCATCCGGGCCAGCTCGCCGGTTGATCGGGACTGCTGGGTCGCCCTGAGTATCGCGGTGCGCGTATCTCCCAGCAGCGGTTCCAGCCGGCGGTGATGGCCAGGATGCTGAACGGCGGACGGGAAGACGGGATAGGCCAGTACGGGAGGTAGCTCCGGATCGGCGATGCCGATGGGACGATGCCGGCAGAAATACGCGGGCACCAGCAGCAGTCCGCGGCCGTTGAGATGGAGGTCGCGATCGCAGCGGTAGTCGACCTCCAGGACGGGCGGCTTCCAGCGCATGGGGGGGCCGAGGGTGGCGAGCAGATGTTCCGTCCCTCCCGCGAGCAGCGCCTGCCCGCGCACCATCCGGTCCGCGTCCACCTGGGCGCGCACATGGTCCCAGATGGGCTCCAGGGCGAGCCGGAAATACCCGCGCAACCAGGTGCCGAGATTCCGCGCGGCATCGGGTTCGGCCCGCGCCAGACGCTCCGCCCACGCGGGGAGTTCGACCACCTCGGCAAGGGCCGCCAGGTCGTGCCGTAACCGCCGCGCCGGGGTGGAGAGCACGGTCTCGACGGCGTCGTCCACGTCCGTCGCGTGCGTGACCGGGGTCAGGAAATCGGGGTTGTACGACGCGACGGGGAAAAGTCGGGTCAGGTGACGAAGCTGGGGTGCGAAACCCTGCCTGGCGATACCGGCGTGGGCGCGGGCCGGCCAGCCGTCGAAATTGGCCTGGCGCGGCCCGGACTGGAGCACGTGCAGGCTCAGCAGAATTTCCCACAAAGGGTCGGCCGCCCGTGCCACCCGGGTCGCCACAAGATCCTCGCGGCCGAAATGAATGCGGAGCACCTCGAAAACTCCTCACTGGAACCATGGCCATCGGCGGAGCGGGTCACATTCTTCGGGAGAGCGTCCTGGCAGAGGCGGCGACGGCGGCACCACGCGGCTCAGCCGCACTCCGCATTCTCGGCCTTGGCCGAACCCGCGAACCAGCGAGCACCGCGAGAGTGGAGGCCGGCCCAACCCCTGAGGAGCCGGCTTGGGTAAAGCCACAAAAACCCCGGTGGCGAACGCAGCCACAAATACGAGGATCTATCGGCCGACGTAGGAACAACGTTACGAACTTGGTCGAAATCAAAAAGCCTCGCCGCCGGGACATGGAAGCTTGGACGCCACCAGTAGTGACAGGTGCGGTCCTGGACCGCCTGCCGATGGAGGACGACTTTGGCTCTCAGGCCCATATTCGACGAAGGTCCGCTGGTGGACACCGTGCTCAAGCAGGTCGACGCGCAGCCGGGCGGGATGGTCAGCGGCAGCATCCACATCGAGGGCGGCGCTCATCCTGTCAACATCGCCAGCGTGAACCTGGCGTTGGCCAGCGAGATCGAAACCGATGACGGTGACAGGGCCGCCGTCATCGAATATGACAAGGAAAGCATCTACGGCACCCTCTGGCTTCCTCCGGGAGGTCGCGAGATCATCGACTTCGAGCTGCCCCTGGCCTGGGACATCCCGCTGACCCACTTCTACGGCCAGGCGCTGGGCGGCACGTCCATCGGCGTGGCCACCGAACTCGAGATCAACGGCGGCTTCAGCAGCACCGACCTGGACCTCATCGCGGTCCACCCCCTCCCCTCGCAGCAACGCATCCTGGAGGCCTTCCACAATCTCGGCTTCCACTTCGAGGGCGCCTTCTGCGAGGAGGGCCAGATCTCGGGCCTCGACCTGTCGGGGTACGACCTGCTGCCCTTCTACCAGGAGATAGAACTCACCCCGCCGCCCGGTCAGACCTACGGCATCACCCAGCTCGAAGTCACGTTCGTCGCCGGCCCCCATGACATGATCGTGGTCCTCGAACTCGACAAGAGGGGCGGGTTGTTCTCCAGCGATCACGAGGTGTTCGGCAGCCTGGTCGCGGATCACCGGACCTCTCTTCAGATCGACTGGGAGAAGGAGCTCGACCACGTGCTCCGCGAGTCGGGCCGGCGCCGCGGCTTGTTCTGAGCCACCCACGTCCGGCCCGGGAGACGCGATGAATGCCGCAGACCGTCCTGACGAGAACGCGGCGGCCGACTCCGAACTCGCAGCGGCGATCACGATGGCGGCGACCCAGGTCGGGGAACTCTTCGCACGGCCCGTTCCGGCCGACTCCCCGCGGGCCCACGCCCATCGGGCGGGCGTCGCGCTGGCACGGGCCTTGAACAGCCTTGCGGCGGTCATCGCGGCGGCGCACGGGACGGAGGCGACCGCTCGGGAAAGACTGGTGGGCGACGCGGAGGAGCTGCACGAGGCGGCGTGCGCCATCGTCGCGGAACGCGCGGGAAGCGCCGGGATCGCCCACCGGGCCTGGGTCGACGCGATGGCCGACGAGGACGGCGGGCACCCCGCGATCGACCACGCCGAGATCAGGCTCCATACGCTGCTCGACGACGGAGCCCCCGGCACCATCGCCATCCAGGTCAGCCAGCTGGCGACCACGGTCAGGACGCCGTACCTGCGCGCGGGGCGCCAGTGGACCGTCGGTGCCGTCACCGGTCACCCTCCGGCCGCGCCTGCCGGGGACGCCGCCCAGGTACGGCTGGGGTCGCTGTTCCGCCAGCTCGCCCAGGTGCTGGAGGACGAGACGAAGCGCCGCTGACCGCGAAGCCGAGCACCTCCGAGGAGGGCCGTGCGGCGCGGTGCCGCGACCGATCCACACCGTCGGAGTGGGCCGCTCGCCATGCCGGTTCGAAAGCCCCGCGGCCCCCGGGCGTCAGGTCTCGTCCGCGGGGCGGCTCCAGACCTCGGCATCAGCCAGGAACGCGGTGGAGGATTCAGCGGGCACCGTTCCGCCGCCGACCGTCATGGCGCCCCCGTCGCATGGCAGGTAGACGTTCGTGAGCCGGTGAGGCACGCCGCCCAGGTCGAAGTTCTCGATCCGGACGTGCCGGCGGGCGCGGGGCGGGCCCGGGATCTCCACGATGACGTCGGCGGCCAGCGCCCGCAGCCCCTTGTCCAGGTCGAGCTCCACGATGACGGGCGCCTCGGTGACCTCTGGTTCCGGCCACTCCAGCCCGCGCACCTCCGGGAAATGCCGGGTGAACTCACCGGCGAGCCATGTGCCCAGCGTCGCGTCCTGGGCGATGACCCTGGTCGCGCCCTCATGCCACAGCACGATGACGTTCCCCCGGCCGCGTTCGGACCAGTCGACGCGCCACACCGAGGCGAACGCCGTCCGCTCACCGCCCGCGAACAAGGTGAGACCTGGGTTGGCGCCCATCAAGCGAACTGTCATGTCGTGACCTTACCTTTCTCCTTCTCGCGGATGCCGTGCCCGGCCGGCGGCACGGAACTCGGCAGGGCCGGGCTCGCGAGCTCTTGCGGATGTCGAGTCAGGCGTCAATACATCGGATCTGTGGTCGGGCGCCCTTCGCCCGGGATTCGCGGTCGGAACGTGTCATGGAACCGAAACCGGACTTCCGACCGTCCCCTCGATAGAAGGGAAAATCCAACCGCCTACAATCCGCATCCGTCCCGTGACAGCCCGTACGTCAACTCCGCTGGACCCCGCTCGAACAAGGAGTACGAATCGGTGAATCCGCACGCGCTCGCGCACCGAGCACACCGATACGGCTGGGATGTGCAGACGGTTCCGCGATCCTCCGGCCCCACGGTCATCCTGCAGCGTGACGGCTGGCGCCTGGAGATCGCGTTCGATGGTCACGCACCCAAGCAGGCCACTGCCAGCGAACCCGGTCACAACGTCGGCAAACAGCTCAACCTTCGCTCGATCAACGACTTCGTCCACCACCCGCGAACGGATCGGTTAACCTCCCCGCGCCGCGGCCGGCGGCAGGGCGCCGGCCGTACGAGCGCCCGTGCGGCGGGCGAGCGCCTCGACGACGGCACCGGCGACCGAGGACAGAATAGATCATTCTGACCTAAGTGTCCGGGCAATTACCGGTCTGTGTCCTGGTGGTACGGCCGCGACGACGCAATGGTGGACGAGTGCGCTCGACGATGACGCACGCAGCGCCGGGCCGGCACCGGGTGCGGTTCAGTGTGCTGGGCACCATGGAGGTCAGCACCCGTGGGAACGCCGTGCCGCTGCGGGCGCCCCTGCAACGACGACTGCTGGCCTCCCTGCTGTGCCGGGCGGGGCGGCCGGTCGCGTCGTCCACGCTCATCGAGGCCGTATGGGGGCGCACCCCGCCGCCCAGCGCGCGCAAGACCATGCAGGTCTACCTGAGCCGGCTGCGGCACGCCATCGGCAACGACGGGTGGATCGCCCACGACGGGACCGGGTACGTCGCCGTCGTCGGGTCGCAGGAACTGGACGCGCTGCGCTTCGCCGAGCTGGGCGCCGAGGGGCGGCAGGCCAAGACCCGCGGTGATCTGAGAGCGGCGGACCTGCTGCTCGGGGAGGCCCTGGGCCTGTGGCGCGGGCCCGCGTACGCCGACACGTCCGATGTTCGGTTCGTCGCCGACGAGGCGCAGCGCCTGGAGGACATGCATCTGACGGCCCAGGAGGAACTGGCCGCGATCAGGCTCGGGCTGGGGCGGTTCTCCCAGGTGGTGATCGACCTGTCCGAGCCGGTGGCGGCGCACCCGTACCGGGAGCGGCTGCACGCGTGCCTCATGATCGCGCTGAGCCGGTCGGGACGGCAGGCCGAGGCGCTGGAGCTGTACGGCCGCACCCGCGCCACGCTCCACGACGACCTCGGCGTGGAACCCGGCCCCCTGCTCCGGCGCGTCCACGAGGCGATCCTGCGGGACGGCGGCGGCGACGCGCTGATCCGCGAGGTTCTGGAGATCGCCGGAGAGGAGCCGGAGCGGGCCCGTCCCGAATGGAGCGCCGAGCGCCCCGTCGGGGCGTCGGAACGGCGGCCGGTGACCATCGCCCTGCGGCCCGCCCGCGCCGCCACCCCGTCCGAGCTGCCGCCCGACATCGCCGACCTCACCGGCCGCCAGGACCTGCTGGCCCGGCTCCACCACCGGTTCACCTCGCGCCACCCGGCGGAGCCGACGATGATCGCGGCGCTGTCCGGAGGCCCGGGAACGGGGAAGACGACGCTGGCGGTGCATCTCGCGCATCAGGTGCGGGCCGCGTACCCGGACGGCCAGCTGTTCGCCGACCTCCAGGGGTCGAGGCCGCGGCCGGCCGACCCCGCCGACGTGCTCGCCCGCCTCCTGAGCGCGCTCGGCGAGCACGCGCCGC
>DASUCK010000711.1:0-3136 GCA_036276095.1 Nonomuraea sp.
GGCCCGGAGCCGAATCTCGGCGTATTAAAGCCGCCCCGTCCCCCGCCCGCAAGCGTGGCCACCCATGACAACTCCAGGTGCGGGCACGACGCATTTCCGACCGGACACCGCACCCCGTCACGGCCGCGCCTTACCCGGACCGGGCAAGCCGTGCTACGGCTTGGTGAGGGTGTCGTCCTCCGTCCGGGAGCCGTCACCCCCGACCGTGCGCCTTCGACGTGCGCGGCGACGTCGGAACGCTGCCCACCCGGGCCACGGCGCGCTCCTGGTGCCGTGCCCGCGGGGGCGGGAAGGGAGGAGTGATGGTGCGAGTCGTGGTCATCGGCGCCGGAGTGGTGGGATCGGCGGTCGCGGCCGGGCTCGTCCGGCGGGGCGCGCGGGTCACGGTCCTGGAGGCGCGTACACCGGGGGCCGGCACCACCGCCACCTCGGTCGCCTGGGTCAACGCCAACAACAAGACCCCGAAGGAGTACTTCGACCTCAACCGCGCCGCCGTCTGGGCGCATCACCGGCTGCCCGGCGACTGGTTCTTCCCCACGGGCCACCTGGAGTGCGCGGTCACCGACGAGCACAAGCAGCTGCTGGAAGGCCGCGTGGCGCGGCTGGTGTCCTGGGGGTATCCGGTGGAGCGGGTGGCCGCCCGGCGGGCTCGCGACCTGGAGCCTGACCTGGTGCCGTACGCGGGCGCCGAGTACGCGTTCTACCCCACCGAGGCGTACGTCCATCCGCTGCGCCTGGTCGGACGGCTGCTCGGCGAGGCGCGCGACGGCGGCGCGGTCGTGGAGTGCGGCGCCGAGGTGGCGGCCATCGAGACGCCGGCGCATGGGGTGCGCGTGACGGTGGCCGACGGGCGCGCGTACGCCGGCGACGTCGTCGTCACCTGCGCCGGCCGCTGGACGCAGCGCGTGGCGGCGCTGGCCGGGGTGACGGTGCCCATGCTGGACCCGGCCGAGTCCGGGGCGGTCACCAACGGTTTCCTGGTCACCACGACGCCGCTGGCGGCCCGTCTGTCGCGCAAGCTCACCACGTCCGGCCTCAACCTGCGGCCCGACGGCGGCGGCCGGCTGGTGCTGCAGCGCCTGCGGCTGGACGGGCGGGCGGTGGCGGGGGAGCCCGTGCCGGACGACGTCGTCGGCGAGATCATGGGCGAGCTGCCGAAGGTGCTGCGGGCCACGGAGGGGGCCGAGGCGGAGCGGGCGGTCGTGGGGCAGCGGGCGATGCCGGCGGACGGGCTCACCGTGGCCGGGTTCGCCGACGTGGGGCGGCGCGTGTACACGGTGGCCACGCACAGCGGGATCACGCTGGCGCCGCTGCTGATGGAGGAGGTGGCGGGGGAGGTGTTCGGCGAGGATTCGGAGCTGCTCGCCCCCTTCCGTCCGGGCCGCTTCGCCGCCGGGACGGCCGGTCCGGCGCCCGTTCCGGCCCGCCGGCCGGGGCAGCAGTGAGCGATCCGGCGTGTGGGCGGCCCACTGCCGACCGGCCTGTCCCGGCCTGGCGATCCCCTTCCGAACGGTCTCGCCGGGGTGTCACCTCAGGCACAGACCGGCGGCCGGTCGCGGCCGACAGTGAAGGCATGGACGTGCTCAGCGTGGAGTTCGACGAGGGCTGCCTGGTGCGGATCCGCCGCGCGGTCCTGGCCTGCGCCCGCCGCCACGGGGTGTCGGGCGAGCGGCTGGGAGACTACGTGGCGGCCGTCAACGAGTGCGTCGCCAACGCGGTGGAGCACGGCGGCGGGCGGGGGCGCCTGCGCATGTGGCGGCAGGACGGCAGGCTGGTGTGCGAGGTGGCCGACGCCGGCCCGGGGATCCCGGCCGAGGCCCTCGCACCCACCCGGCTGCCCGCGCCGTGGGCGACCGGCGGGCGCGGGCTGTGGCTGATGCGCCGCCTGTCCGACGAGATCGCATTCACCATGGGCCCGGGCGGCACCACCGTGCGCATGACGCTGCGCCTGCGCTCCCCGGCCCGCGCCGGCTCACCCCCTCGCCCGGCCTGAGCCGCGGCACCAGGTCGGGCCGGCGAGTGGCCCCGGACCAGGGTGGGTACAGGAACGATTCCCGCGGCGAAAGGCTCAGGATGATCGGAAGGCTGGCGGAACTCGGCGGCTTCGGGGTAGAGGCCGTCGTCACGCTCGTCCGCAACGGGCTGCTCGGGCCGGTGCCGCCCGCCACGCTGGCCCGCATGGTGGAGGCGTACCGGCACTTCCACCTCACCCCGGCCGCGGGCGTGGCCATGGCCGCGGCGCGCTGGCCCGACCGGCGGGCCGTCGTGGACGAGGCAGGGCCGGTGACGTTCGCCGAGCTCGACGCGCGGGCGACGCGGCTGGCCGCGACCCTGCGCCACCGGTACGGCGCCGGGCCGGGCCGGACGGTCGCGGTCATGTGGCCCAACGACCGCGGCTTCGTGACGGCGGTGGCGGCGGTCTCCCGCGTGGGCGCCGACCTACTCCTCCTCAACACCGGCCTGGCCGGGCCGCGGCTGCGCGACCTGCTCCGCCGTGAACACGTCCACACCCTGATCGCCGCCCCCGACCTGCCTCCGGTCGACTTCTCCGGGCCTCGCCTCACCGACCTGGACGAGCGCTGGGACGGGCCGCCGGTCGAGCCGCCGCGCCGGGCCGGGCGGCTGGTGCTGCTCACCTCCGGTACGACCGGCACCCCCAAGGGCGCGCCCCGCAGGCTGTCGCCGGGCGCGGTGGCCGAGCCGTTCGTGTCCATGCTGGCCACCGTGCCGCTGCGCGGCGGCGAGCCGGTGCTGATCGCGCCGCCGCTGTTCCACGGTCTCGGCCTCCTCTGGTACGGCGCCGCGCTGTTGCTCGGCTGCCCCGTCGTCCTGCAGCGGCGTTTCGACGCCGAGGCCGCGCTGCGGGCGCTGGCGGCCGAACGCGCCGGCGCGCTGGTGGCCGTGCCGATCATGCTGCGGCGGCTGCTGACCCGCCCCGTCCGCCCGCTGCCGGACCTGCGCGTGGTGGTCTCCGGCGGTTCGGCCCTCCCGCCCGGCCTGGCCACCTCCTTCATGGACGCCTACGGCGAGATCCTCTACAACCTGTACGGCTCCACCGAGGCGGGCTGGGCGGCCTTGGCCACGCCCGCCGACCTGCGCGCCGCCCCCGGCACCGTCGGCCGCCCGCCCCGGGGCG
>DASUCK010000712.1:0-16123 GCA_036276095.1 Nonomuraea sp.
CGCCGTCAGTGTCCGCCGTCAGTGTCCGGCCGGGGGCGGGCGCTCGGCCCTGGCGGGCGGGTCAGGAGCCGATGGCGTGGACGCCGCCGTCGACGTGGACGATCTCGCCCGTGGTGGCCGGGAACCAGTCGGACAGGAGGGCCACGCAGGCCTTGGCGGCGGGGACCGTGTCGGAGAGGTTCCAGCCCAGGGGGGCCTTCTCCGGCCAGCTGTCCTCGAACTCCTTGAAGCCCGGGATCGACTTGGCGGCCATCGTGCGCAGCGGCCCGGCGGCGACCAGGTTGACCCGGATGTTGTGCTTGCCGAGGTCGCGGGCCAGGTAGCGGTTGCAGGACTCCAGGCCGGCCTTGGCGACGCCCATCCAGTCGTAGACCGGCCAGGCCTTGGAGGCGTCGAAGTCGAGGCCGACGACCGCGCCGCCCTCCTTCATCAGCGGCAGGCAGGCCACGGCCAGCGACTTGTACGAGTACGTCGACACCTGCAGCGCGGTGGCGACGTCCTCCCACGGCGTGTTGAGGAAGTTGCCCCCGAGCGCGGTCTGCGGCGCGAACCCGATCGAGTGGACGACGCCGTCGAGCCCGTCGACGTGCTCGCCCACCCGCGCGGCCAGCGAGTCGAGGTGTTCGGTGCTCTGCACGTCGAGCTCCAGCACCGGCGCCGGCTCGGGCAGCCGCCTGGCGATGCGCTCGACCAGGCTGAGCCGGCCGAACCCGGTGAGGACGACCGTGGCCCCCTCCTGCTGCGCGAGCTTGGCCACCGAGAACGCGATCGACGCGTCGGTGAGCACGCCGGTCACGAGGATCCGCTTGCCTTGGAGAATGCCCACGTCAGTGCCCCATTCCGAGTCCGCCGTCGACCGGGATCACGGCCCCGGTGATGTAGGAGGCGTCGTCGCCGGCCAGGAAGCGCACGACGCGTGCGATCTCCTCGGGGGCGGCCTGCCGTCCGAGGGGGATGTTCGCGATGATCTTGTCCTGGTCGAGGTCGGCCGTCATGTCGGTGGCGACGAAGCCGGGCGAGACGACGTTGACCGTGATGTTGCGCGAGCCGTACTCGCGGGCGAGGGAGCGGGCGAAGCCGACCAGGCCCGCCTTGGAGGCGGCGTAGTTGGCCTGCCCCGCCTGGCCGGACAGGCCCACGACGGAGGAGATGAGAACGATGCGGCCGCGCCTGAGCTTCATCATGGGCCGGATGGCCCGCTTGGCGACGCGGTAGGCGCCGGTGAGGTTGGCGTCGATGACGTCGGTGAAGGCGTCTTCCTTCATCATCGCCAGCAAGGTGTCCTTCGTGATGCCGGCGTTGGAGACCAGGACCTCGACCGGGCCCTGCTCGGCCTCGACCTTGTCGAAGGCGGCCTCGACGTCGGCCGTGCTGGTGACGTCGCAGCGCACGCCGAACAGGCCCGCGGGCGGCTCTCCCGATCGGTAGGTGACCGCGACGGCGTCGCCGGCCGCGGCGAGTTCACGGGCGATCGCGAGGCCGATGCCGCGATTGCCCCCGGTGACGAGTACAGAGCGTGCCATGGCATCTGACGCTATCCCCTACCCGCCGGTATCGGCTTGTCCGGGTGGCACAAGATCACAGGGTTAGGATCGTGGACATGCGCCAGATCGATCCCGCCTTCCTGGAGCTGCCGTTGCGGCGGCTCGCGGACGCCGCCCTCCAACGCGCTCGCGACCTCGGCGCCGAGCACGCCGACTTCCGGCTCGAACGCGTCAGAGCCGAGACGCTCCGCCTCTACGACTGCCGCCTGGAGACCGCCGTCGACGCCGACGACCTCGGGTTCGCCGTGCGCGTGGTCAAGGGCGGCACGTGGGGGTTCGCGTCCGGGATCCACCTCACTCCCGAGGCCGCGGCGGCGGCCGCCGAGCAGGCGGTGCGGGTGGCGGAGGTGAGCGCGCCGATCAACAGGGAGCCGATCGAGCTGGCCCCCGAGCCGGTCCACGCCGACGCGGTGTGGGTGTCGGCGTACGACGTCGACCCGTTCGAGGTGCCGCAGGGCGACAAGGTTGCCCTGCTGGCGGAATGGTCGGCGGGGCTGCTGAAGGGCGCCGACCACGTGTCGGCGCGGCTGCTGCAGGTCAAGGAGCAGAAGTTCTACGCCGACACGGCCGGCACCACGACCACGCAGCAGCGGGTGCGGATCTACCCGGAGCTCAACGCGATGAAGGCGCACGAGTCCGGCTTCGACGACATGTCGACCGTCGCGCCGCCGGCCGGCCGCGGCTACGAATACCTGACCGGCACGGGCTGGGACTGGTCGGCCGAGCTGGCGCGGCTGCCCGAGCTGCTGGCCGAGAAGCTGGCCGCGCCGTCCGTCGAGGCCGGCGACTACGACCTGGTGATCGACCCGTCCAACCTGTGGCTGACCATCCACGAGTCGATCGGCCACGCCACCGAGCTCGACCGGGCGCTCGGCTACGAGGCCGCCTACGCCGGCACCAGCTTCGCCACCTTCGACCAGCTCGGCGAGCTGGTCTACGGCTCGCCGCTGATGAACGTCACCGGCGACCGCACCATCACCCACGGCCTGGCCACGGTCGGCTACGACGACGAGGGCGTGCGTGGCCAGAGCTTCGACATCGTCAAGGACGGCATCCTGGTCGGCTACCAGCTCGACCGGCGGATGGCGCTGATGAAGGGGCTCGGGCGGTCCAACGGGTGCGCGTTCGCCGACTCGCCCGGCCACATGCCGATGCAGCGCATGGCCAACGTGTCGCTGCGGCCGGCCCCCGGCGGGCCCTCGACCGCCGAGCTGATCGAGGGGGTCGAGCGGGGCCTCTACATCGTCGGCGACAAGAGCTGGTCGATCGACATGCAGCGCTACAACTTCCAGTTCACCGGGCAGCGGGCGTACAAGATCTCGCACGGGAAGCTGGCCGGGCAGGTGAGGGACTTCGCCTACCAGGCGACGACCACCGACTTCTGGCAGTCGATGGAGGCGGTCGGCGGGCCGGAAACGTACGTGCTGGGCGGGGCGTTCAACTGCGGCAAGGGCCAGCCAGGGCAGATCGCCCCGGTGAGCCACGGATGCCCGTCGGCGTTGTTCAAGGGCGTGCGGATCCTCAACACCGTGCAGGAGGGTGGAAAGTAGTGGAACCCCAGGAGATGGTGGAGAGGGCGCTGGAACTCTCCCGCAACGACGGCTGCGTGGTGCTGGTGGACGAGGAGTCCACGGCCAACCTGCGGTTCGCGGGCAACACGCTCACCACCAACGGCGTGGCCAGGTCCGCGCGGCTCACGGTGATCTCGATCGCGGGGGCGGGCGTGGGCGTGGTGTCGCGGTCGGCCGTACGCGCCGAGCAGCTGGCCGACGTCGTGGCGGCGGCCGACGCGGCCGCCCGCGAGGCCCGCCCGGCCGAGGACGCCCGCCCGCTCGTCGAGGCCGGCCCCATCGCGCCACACTGGGCCGACCCGGTACACCCGACCGACATCGGGGTGTTCGAGGCGTTCGCGCCCGCGCTCGGCGAGGCGTTCGCGGCCGCGGAGTCGGGCGGCAGGAAGCTCTACGGCTTCGCCGAACACTCCCTCACCTCGACCTTCCTCGGCACGTCCACGGGCGCGCGGCTGCGCCATGATCAGCCGACCGGCCGGCTGGAGCTCAACGCCAAGTCGGCCGACCTGAAGCGGTCGGCGTGGACCGGCGTGTCCACGCGGGACTTCGCCGACGTCGACGTGGCCGCCCTCGACTCGGCGCTGGCGCAGCGGCTGGAATGGGCCAAGACCAGGGTCGACCTGCCCGCCGGGCGTTACGAGACGCTGCTGCCGCCGAGCGCGGTGGCCGACCTGATGATCTACATGTTCTGGTCGGCGGGCGCCAGGAACGCGCTCGACGGGCGGTCGGTGTTCTCCCGGCCGGGCGGCGGCACCCGGGTGGGCGAGCAGCTGGCCACGCTGCCCGTGACGCTGTCGAGCGACCCGGCCGCGGAGGGCATCGCGTGCGCGCCCTTCGTGACCGCCCACGCCTCCAGCAGGGAGAGCTCGGTCTTCGACAACGGGCTGCCGCTGGGGCCGACCGACTGGATCAGCGACGGCCGGCTGGAGGCGCTGCTGCAGACCCGCTACTCGGCCGAGCTGAGCGGGCTCACACCGACCCCGGCCATCGACAACCTGATCATGTCGGGGCCCGAGGGCGGGCGCTCGCTGGAGGAGATGATCGCCGCCACGCAGCACGGCCTGCTGGTCACCTGCCTGTGGTACATCCGCGAGGTCGACCCGCAGACGCTGCTGCTGACCGGGCTGACCCGCGACGGGGTCTACCTGGTCGAGCACGGCGAGATCGTCGGCGAGGTCAACAACTTCCGGTTCAACGAGAGCCCGGTCGACCTGCTGGCGCGGCTGACGGAGGTGGGCGCGAGCGAGCGCACGCTGCCGCGCGAGTGGAACGACTACTTCCAGCGCACGATCATGCCGCCGATCCGCGTCCCCGACTTCAACATGTCGACCGTCAGCCAGGCGAGCTAGAGCGTGCTCCCGGAGTGAGTGGAGTGCCGGCTGTTCCGATCGCGTGGCGTTCCCCGCGGATGTTTCCGCGCGCGTGGATGACCGGCCTCGTGGCCCCTGCAGGGCGATGCGCGTCGCGTGCGACATCATGGATTTCCGATAAGGTCCAGCAGCGCCGTGTGGGTCTCATGGTCGGCTGCTACGACCAGCCCGCCGGTGCCGGTGTGCGGGGGATGGCCGTCAAGGCCGGTCACCACGCATCCGGCGGTTCGGCACAGCGCGATGCCAGCGGCGAAGTGCACGCTGTCCTGCAGTCGGCCGTCGGTGACGTAGGCGGCTCGTCGGCCGGCAGCGACCCAGGCCACCGCCAGCGTGGTCGAGACGACCCGCGGGCGAAAACGCTCGGCGAACCCGGGGTCGGCCAGTAGCGCGGCAGCCCGGAATTCAGGCGCGTTCGGGAACGGCGGGTCGAGGTTCACGTCCACCAGGCCGGAATCCGGTGACGGCTGGAGCGGCTCGTCCACACCGTCTCGGCGGACGTGTGCGGGGCCACCGTCGGTCCAGAACACGTCGCCGGAGAACGGGTCGGCCACGGCCGCCACGGTGATGTCCGAACCCACCCGCAGGGCGACGTTCACGGCGACCAGCATGCTGCGCACGGCGTAATTCAGCGTGCCGCACAGGGGGTCGACCAGCCACATCCGCTCCGTCTTCGCCGGTCCCGCACGCCCACTTTCCTCGCCGGTGACGGCGTCGCCGGGCCGGGCGGCGTGAATGACCGCGAGGATGGCCTTCTCCGCCTCCACATCGGCCTCCGTGGCGAAGTCGCCGCCGGTCTTCTCCAAGCGGGCGAGCGGCGCGCCGAACATCGTGCGTACGATCGCCGCTCCTGCCTGCGCCGCCGAACGCGCCACAGCAACGTCTGTGATCAGCATGGAAGCAGGATAGGACAGGCAAGATCGACTGCCCTCGCTGCCCCGGCGCGGCTCAGCGGGGGCGGCCGCGGCTCCCGGCCCCGGGCGGGCGTCAGGAGGCGGTCGGGGTGGCGGTCAGGTGTCCTCCAGGCGGAAGCCGACCTTCAGGCCGACCTGGAAGTGGGCGATCTCGCCCTGGTCGATGTAGCCGCGGATCTCGGTCACCTCGAACCAGTCCAGGTGGCGGAGCGTCTGCGAGGCGCGCCGGATGCCGTTGCGGATGGCCTGGTCGACGCTCTCCCCCGACGTGCCGACTATCTCGGTGACCCGATACGTTCGATCCGTCATCTCCGAATCCCTCCTTACTCGAAGGCCATGATCGCATGACCCCCTCCCGCGCCCGGGTGCGCCGTCGCCACCCGCCCGTCCGAGGTCTACCGTGGAACATATGAAGGGGTGGCGCAGAAGAACAGACGTCCACCAGGTCACCGACGCCCGGCCGTCGCTGTCGGCGGACATCCGCAAGCGGGAGATCAGCTACCTGGTCAAGATGGGCATCCGCACGATCTGCCTGATCCTGGCCGTTGTGGTGCCGGTGCCGTGGCCGTTCCGGCTGCTGTTCATCGCGGCGGCGGTCTTTTTGCCATACATAGCGGTAATCGGGGCCAATGAGCGAGGGAAGGATGCCCCGCCTCCTACCTTTCAGAGCCCAGAAGCTAACCAAACCGAGATACCGCTGCATCGACGCGAGATCGGGTCGTGACTAAGTCTTGACGCATCCCACGGGTTGTAGGTGTACGCTTTAGCCAAGCGCTCCGGTCCCCCGTCGGAGTGCTGGTGCCGGCGTTCCGGGCCCCCGTCGGAACGCCGATGAAGCGACGCCGGGTGGTTTGCCCCCGTAACCACCCGGCGTCGCCCTTTTCCTGGTCAAACGCGTGTCGGCGGACGATCTGCACAAGGCGACGTGCCGAGCGGTCGGTAGGGCTCCTTTCCCGAAATCGTTTACACTCGCCCCCGCCTCGTTATTCACAGGAAATCTTCAGGCGGGAGCGAGCTTGACTTCAAGAGTTCGTTCGAGTGTCAGCCGTCGGTCAGGGTCTCGGTGGTCGCCTCGCTCCAGTTCTTCGCCAATGTGGTCAGCTTCGCCACCGCGTCGTCGGGGGCGCTTCCCGAGCCCTGGGCCAGGCCGAGCAGGTAGGCCGTGAGCGGGGCGGCCGGGCGGGCCACACCGTGGGCGACCTCCTTGGTCAGGTCGAGGATCTGGTCGCGGTCTACGGCGGCCGGGTCGATGCCCAGTTCCTTGCAGGCCAGCGCGGTCCATTCGTTGAGCACGTTCATACGAGCCTCCTCCAGGTCGTCCATTGTGTCGCAGTCGAACCACGGTCGTCCGGGCAACGCCAGGCGCGCGCCCACCAGCGGGGCCAGCAGGCCCTTGAGCGAGCGCCCGTCGTAGGCGGCGAGCGCGTGCCTGAGCCGGTCCGCCGGCCAGGCGCCCGCCAGCCACTGCTCGCGGGCGTCGTCGTCCACCATCACGGCTCCGGCGCCGGGGCGGGCGGCGGCGAGGAGGGCGGCGACGTGCCCGGCCGTCAGGAAGGGCAGGTCGCCGGCCAGCAGCGCCACGAAGGGGGAGGTGACGTGGTCCAGCCCGGCCGCGAGCGCCGGCACGGGGCCGCCGCGCGGCGGGTCCTCGCGGGCGAACAGCACGCCGGGGATGGGGCGTTCAGGGCCGACGACGATCGTGCGGCGGGCGCCGGTGACGGCCGCGACGACGTGCTCGACGAGCGACCGCGCGCCGACGGTGAGGCCCGGTTTGTCCCGGCCGCCGAGCCGCCGAGCCTCTCCCCCGGCCAGGATCATCGCATCGAACGCCGTCACCTCACCACTCCCCTGCCCGGGCCGCCTGGTCGAGGATGGGAGCGGACATGGCCCAGCCGCGGGCCGGGCTCGCGGACGGTGCCGGACGGCGGGGCGTCGCCCATCGGCCGGGTGGCCTCGCGGGGCCGGAGGAGGCGGAGTTCACCGCTCGGGCGGGGACCCGGAAGGGCCGGGGCATGGTCTCAGCCGCCGATGGCGGACATGGGGCGGGCCGGCTGGAGGAAGGACGGGTCGTCGATGCCGTGGCCGGCGCGTTTGCGGGCCACGGCGGCCACCCAGCGGGCCGCGAGCTCCTCGTCGGAGACGCCGGCCCGCATCGGGGTCTTGAGGTCGGACTCCTCCGTGGCGAACAGGCAGTTGCGGATCTGGCCGTCGGCGGTCAGGCGGACCCGGTCGCAGGCGCCGCAGAACGGCCGGGTCACCGAGCCGATCACGCCCACCCGTGCGGGGCCGCCGTCGACCAGGAACCGCTCGGCGGGCGCGCTGCCGCGGTCTTCGAGATCGTCGGGCGTGAGGTCGAACGCGGCCGACAGCAGGCCGATGATCTCGTCGGCGGTGACCATCTCGGCGCGGTTCCACTGGTGCTGGGCGTCGAGCGGCATCTGCTCGATGAAGCGCAGTTCGTAGCCCTGGTCGAGGCACCAGCGCAGCAGCGGGACGGCCTCGTGTTCGTTGACGCCGCGCATGAGCACCGCGTTGACCTTGACCGGGCGCAGGCCGCTCGCGTCGGCGGCGGCGAGGCCGGCGATCACGTCGGCGTGCCGGTCGCGGTGGGCGAGCCGCTTGAACGTGCCGGCGTCGAGCGTGTCGAGCGAGACGTTGACCCGGTCGAGCCCGGCGGCGGCCAGCGGCCCGGCGAGCCGGGCCAGCCCGATGCCGTTGGTGGTCAGCGACACCTGCGGCCTGGGCTCGAGCGCGGTCGTGCGGGCCACGATGTCGGCCAGCTCGCGCCGCAGCAGCGGCTCGCCGCCGGTGTAGCGGACCTCGGTGACGCCGAGGCGCTCGACCCCGACGCGCACCAGGCGCACGATCTCGTCGGCGGTGAGGAGCTGCGCGTTGGGCAGCCAGTCGAGCCCTTCGGGCGGCATGCAGTACGTGCAGCGCAGGTTGCACTTGTCCGTGAGGGACACCCGTAGATCTGTCGCCACCCGTCCGAACGAGTCTCGCAACACGGGGCGTCACCTCCTGATCGATCGCCAGATGGCCAGACTACGTCGCGCCTCGCCCGGCGCCCAAGGCCGGCTCTCCTCAGGCCAACACCGCCCGCGCTAGATCGATTCCGCCAGCGCGGCGTCGTCCCGCGCGGCGTCGTCGTCGGTCCAGGGGGTGTCCGGCGGGTTGGCCAGGTGCCAGCGCACCGACTCGGCGACCCGCGCCGCCAGGTCGCCGGGCGACCAGCCGAGCAGGTCACGGGCCCGGTCGGAGGAGAACAGCAGGTGCTGGGCGGGCGCGCCGGCGAGCGCCAGGTCGGGCGGGAGCGCGCCGTCGGGCACGCGGACCAGCCGGGCGGACGAGCCGGCGGCGTCGAGGATCTGCCGGAGCCAGGCGCCCATGGTCACCGTGCGGCCCAGGAACCAGGTGCCGCCGAGGATCAGGACTCTCATGCCCCCAGCCTGGCCGCTTCCCAGGACTCGCGGGCGGCCGTCAGCTCGGCCAGATGTCTCCTGGACCACTCGCAGGCGGTGTTCTGGAGGTCGAGGAGGCTTCGGCCGAGGTCGGTGAGCGCGTAGACGACCCTGGGCGGGACCTCGTCGTAGGCGGTGCGGGTGATCAGGCCGTCGCGTTCCATGGCGCGCAGGGACGCGGTGAGGACCTTCGGCGTGATGCCGCGCAGCGGGATCTGCAGCTCGGTGAAGCGGCGCGGGCCCGACTCCAGGCAGCGGATGATCTTCGCGGTCCACTTGTCGCCGATGCGGACGGGGGCGGCGACGGGCGGGCAACCGGTGAACATGTCCGGATCGAGCGGCACTCCCATGCCCGTCATCGTAGGCGCCAGGGTCACTATCGTTGCGGAAAGCGACAGGTCGGGCTCTACCGTCCGGGGAAACGGAAACGGAGGTCCGACATGGGCAAGATCGTGGTGTTCGGGGCCGGCGGACGCGCCGGGCGGCGGGTGGCCGCGGAGGCGGCCGGGCGCGGGCACGAGGTGACGGCGGTCGTGCGCGATCCCGGCCGGCACGTGGGCCTCGCGGGCGAGGGCGTACGGGTCGTCGCCGGGGACGTCACCGACGCCGCGAGCGTGGCGGAGGCCGCGGCGGGGCACGACGCGGCGGTTCAGGCGGCGGCGCGCATGGATGTGCCGTCCGCGGAGTTCTACCCGGCGGCGGCGCGGGCGCTGGTCGAGGGGCTGGGGCGGGCCGGGGTGGCGCGGCTGGTGGCGGTGGGGATCGGGAGCCTGCTGGAGGTCTCGCCCGGCGTGCGGCTGGTCGACACGCCCGGGTTTGCGCAGGACGCCAGGACGTTCGCGCTGGGACACGCGGCCGAGCTGGCGATCTTCGCGGAGTCGGCGCTGGACTGGGTGGTGCTCGCGCCGCCGCCGGTGTTCCTCGACGAGGCCGCCGAGCGGACCGGGCGGTACCGGCTGGGGGACGAAAGGGTGCCGGAGGGTACGGAGGGCGAGCCGGCGTTCTCGTTCGCCGATCTGGCGGTGGCGGTGGTGGACGAGGCCGCCGGCGGGCGGCGCCACCGGGCGCAGGTCGCCGTGTCGTACTGACGGACCCGGCCCGGTGGCGGTCGCCGGTCAGGCGGTCGTGTGCCGCGGTTTGGACAGGTCGGGGGCGTAGTGTTCGGTGCCGGTGTAGCGGACGCGCCAGTGGCCGCCCGTACGGCCCTTGACCGTGGACGTGAACGTGCCCGCGGCGTCCGTGGTGGTCTCGCGGACGCGCTCCCAGGCGGCGTTCTCGTCCGGGCGCCAGAGGATCTCCAGCGGCTGCCTGGCGAACGGGCCGTAGTCGATGAGGCCGCGCGGGTCCACCCTCGTCAGGGAGCCGCGCAGGCGCACGGCACCGGCCCTGGTCTGGTCCACCCGTACGCCGGCGAGCTTGGACTCGCGGCGGAACTGGAACGTGGCGTACTCGGTCACCGTCTGCCCGCCCTTGCCGCGGGCGGTGGCGGTGACCGTCCAGGTGCCGCTCGGGTAGAAGCGGCTCAGCTTCTTGTCGGGCAGGAAGCGCCAGGTCTCCCAGCCGCCGGCCGTCCGGGCGGACGCGTGCGGGCCCGACCACACCAGGCGCCACACCAGGCGCGGCGGGAGGGCGGGACGGGTCTCGGCGGCGGGCACGGTTGGGGTGCCCGACTGTGCGCCCGGCTGGGTGCCCGATTGGGTGCCCGATTGGGTGCCCGATTGGGTGCCCGTCTTGGACGCGGCGTTGGTCTCGGCCGGCAGGACGGTGTCCGCCGCGGGCGCGGGGCCGTCGACGATCGTCGCCGGGCCCTCCATCACCGGGTCCGGGTTCCGCGCAGGGTTCTGGGCCGGGTTTCGCGCCTGGTCCGGGCGGGTGTCCTCGGCGGGCTCGACGGGCTGGGCCTGGTCGGTGGAAGCGCCGGGCCGGGTGACGGCGGGCGCGGACGGGGACCCGACGGACCGGGACGGGGCATCGGCGACCGGAGCCTCGGCGACCGGACCGCCCGCAGGACCGTCAGCAGACGGACCCTCGGCGGGCGGACCCTCGGCGGGCGGGTTCTCGGCGGGCGGGTTCTCGGCGGGTGGGGGCGGGGCCTGGATCGGCCGGGACGGCGGCTCGGCCGCCGGGTCCGGGGTCGCCGCCGGGGGCTTGGACACCAGGACGGGGCCCGGCGGGGCGCCCGGTTCGACCTTGACGGTGACGCCGTTCCTGCCCCGCACCCCCTTGGCGACCACGTCGATCACCAGGCGTACGGAGTCGTGCGCCCCCACGACGGGCTCCGCGGGACGTACGGTGATGGCTCGGATGGCGAGCTCGGTCGCGGCGGCGGACGCGGGCGCGGACGGCGCCGTCAGCGCCCCCGCCGCGAGCGATACGAGAAGCAGTCCTCTGGTCATGATCGAGACGGTAGGAAGCGTCCGGTAATGACCAGGACCACGACACACGCCTCCAATGGCAAAGCCCGGATCAGCCGGAATAGAGCCCTTCGATGATGTCGGCGTACTTCGCGTGGATGATCCGCCGCTTGAGTTTGAGGCTCGGGGTCAGCTCCTCGGTCTCGGCGGTCCACTCGGTGCCGAGCAGCGCCCACTTCTTGACCTGCTGCACCCTGGCCAGCTTGACGTTGGCGGCCTCGACGGCGGCCTCGACCTCCTTGAGCACCTCCGGGTGCTCGGCCAGCTCGGCCAGGGACGCGTACGTGATGCCGCGGGCCTGGGCCCAGCCGGGCGCCACCTCGGCGTCGAGCGTGAGGACGGCCACGGGGTGGGGCCGGTTGTCGCCGTAGGCGAGGGCCTGGCCGATCAGCGGGTGCTGCTTGAGGTGGTTCTCGATCTCGGCCGGCGAGATGTTCTCGCCGCCGGCGGTGATGATGAGCTCCTTCTTGCGGTCGACGACGCGGTAGAAGCCGTCCTCGTCGACGGTGCCGATGTCGCCGGTGTGGAGCCAGCTGTCGGCGTCGATCAGCTCGGCGGTGGCCTCGGGACGGTTGAGGTAGCCGCGGGTGTTGAGCGGGCTGCGGGTGAGGATCTCGCCGTCCGCGGCGATGCGGACCTCGACGCCCGGCTCGGCCCTGCCGACGGTGCCCAGGCGGTAGCAGGTGGGGCTGTTGCCGGTGAACGCGCCGGTGGTCTCGGTCATGCCGTACACGTCGATGACCTTGAGCCCGAGGCCGGCGTAGAAGTTCTGTACCTCGGTGGGGAGCGGGGCGGCGCCGGTCGCGGTCCACTGGGCGCGATCGAAGCCGATCATGCCGCGGATGACGGACAGGAGGGCGGCGTCGGCCTTCTCGTACGCGGCCCGGATCTCGGGGGTGACCGTGCGGCCGTGCTGGCCGGCCTCGACGTACGCCTGCCCGGCTGTCATGGCCGCGCGCACGGCGGCCTGCCGCTCCTCCGGCTGGGTGGACAGCACGGCCAGCAGGCGGGCCATCATCTTCTCCCACACGCGCGGCACGCCGAAGAACATCATCGGCCTGACCTGGCCGAGCGTGGTGCCGAGGTTGGCCAGGTCGGTGCAGAAGTAGACGTGGGAGACCTTGGTCAGCGGCAGGTACATGCTGAGGACGCGCTCGGCGATGTGGGCGTAGGTCAGGTAGGAGATCTGCGTGCCGAGCATGGGCAGTGCAGCCATGCGGTCGGTGCAGGCGCACTCGTAGAAGACGTTGGCGTGGGTGAGCGGGACGCCCTTGGGCATGCCGGTGGTGCCGGAGGTGTAGAGGACGGTGACCACGTCGTCGGGGGTGACGGCGCGCCAGCGGGCCTCCACCGCGGACGGGTCGTCGGCCAGGCGGGCGCGGCCGAGCTCCAGGAAGTCGGCCCACGCCAGGAACCGGTCGTCGCCGGCCGGCGCCCCCTCCAGCATGATGATCTTCCTGAGCGCGCTCAGCCGGTCGAGCACCGGCTGCCAGCGGGCCAGGTCGGCGGGGCCGCCGAGGACGGCGTACTTGGCGCCGACGTTGTCGGCCACGAAGGCGATCTGGTCGGGGGCGAACGTCGAGTAGACCGTGCAGCCGACGCCGCCGGCGTGCACGGCGCCGAGGTCGGCGAGCACGTGCTCGCTGCGGTTGATCATCATCAGCGCGACGGAGTCGCCGGGCTCCAGGCCGAGCGCGGCGAAGCCGGCGGCGATCTCCAGCACCCGCTGCCGCGCCTGGGCGTAGGTGAGCGTGCGCCAGCCGTCGCCCTCAGGGTCGGAATAGGCGGGCGCGTCGGGATGCTCTCCGGCCACCTGCGCCAGCTGCAGGCAGACGGTACGTCCGGCGATCAGGTGCTCGATCTCGGCCCGGACCTCGAGGACTTCGGCCATGGCACGCGCCTCCAGTCAGTGTTCACTTACCTGAGTGACATGCATCGCACCACATACGCCGGACAGCGGCAAGACCTCGCGGAGAAAGATCGGCATACCTCGCGCAACCGAGCACGGTCATGCCGGGGTGGAGCCGTTCCGGTAGACATGTGCCCGTGTCCGAACTGCTCGATTTGGCCGGAATCTTCGTCTTCGCCCTGTCCGGTGCGCTGATGGGCGTACGGAAGCGCCTCGACGTCGTGGGGATGGGGGTGCTGGCCGAGATGACCGCCCTGGGCGGGGGCGTGGTGCGCGACCTCATCCTGAACGTGCGGCCGATCGCCTTCCAGAGCCTCGGCTACGTACTGGTGCCGGTGGCCGCGACGGCGATCGTGTTCTTCTGGCACCCGCACGTGGCGCGGGTGATGCCGGCCGTCCTGGTGCTCGACGCGGCCGGGCTCGGGCTGTTCTGCGCGGTGGGCACGGAGAAGGCCCTGGCGCACGGCCTGAGCCCGTTGCACGCCGCCCTGCTCGGGGTGACGACCGCCGTGGGCGGCGGCATGCTGCGCGACCTGCTGGCCGGGGAGATCCCGACCCTGCTGTACGACCGGCAGCTGTACGCGGTGCCGGCGCTGCTGGGGTCGGGGGCGATGGCGGCGCTGTCGTCGTACGGGACGCACGGGTGGCCGGCCACGCTGGCGGCGGCGGTGCTGGCCTTCGGGCTGCGCATCACGGCCATGCGCCGCAAGTGGCGCGCTCCCCTGGCGAGGGGCGTCAGCGACGACTGAGCCGTGCCGACTACACCATGGCGGTGAGCGCGCGCGGCGCGTGGGGGGCGCCGAGGGGGCCGTGCGCGGGACCTCGTCGAGGGCCAGCTCCAGCCAGGTCTCGTCGACGAGCAGCAGTGTGCCGGCGCGCCGGGCGGCGGCCGCGACGGCGGCGCGGGCGGCGTCGTCCATGAGGGCGCCGGTCGGGTTCTGGAAGTCGGGCATGAGGTAGGCCAGGCCGCGCTCGCGCAGCCGGTCGTAGGCGGCCGTGACGGTGGTGCGGCTGACCGATGCTGCATAAGGCCGCTTTTCGCGATTGGCCCTGTTTGACAAACCGGTGGGCTGCCACTCTGGGGTCATCATGAGCGAGACGACCGTCCCAGAAGCGAGTTCCTTCCCCGCCCGCCTGGCCCGGCTCTACGGCGGGCTGGCGCTGTACGGCGGCGGCATCGGGCTGCAGGTGGAGTCCGGGCTGGGCAACAACCCCTGGGACGTGTTCCACCAGGGCCTCGCCGTCAGGACCGGGGTGTCGATCGGCACGGTCATCATCGGCGTGGGCGCGCTGGTCATGCTGCTGTGGATCCCGCTGCGGCAGCGGCCCGGCCTCGGCACCGTCAGCAACGTCGTGTTCCTGGGCTTGTTCGCCGACGCCGCGATCTTCCTGCTGCCCATGCCCACCCACCTGGCCCTGCGGAGCCTGTACGTCGCGCTCGGCGTCGTCGCGATCGCGCTGGCCACCGTGCTCTACATCGGCGCCGGCATGGGGCCGGGGCCGCGCGACGGCATCATGACCGGGCTCGTGCGCCTCGGCCTGTCGGTGCGGCTCGGCCGGTTCCTCATCGAGATCACGGTGCTGGCCGCCGGCTGGCTGCTCGGCGGCACGGTCGGCGTGGGGACGCTGGCGTTCGCGCTCGCCATCGGGCCGCTGACGCAGCTGTTCACCCGCTGGTTCCCGCTGCGATGAGCGCCGCGGGCCGAGCGCGCGCGGGACCCCGGCAGGACCAGGCATGATCGAACCCGCCCGGGCGATGTCGAGTAGCGTCTATAGACATGCGGATCGAGGACTACGCGCTGATCGGTGACATGCAGTCGGCCGCGCTGGTGGCCAGGGACGGCTCGATCGACTGGCTGTGCCTGCCCAGGTTCGACTCCCCCGCGTGTTTCGCGGCCCTGCTCGGCGGCGAGCGGAACGGGCACTGGTGGCTCGGCCCTACCGGGCGCAGGCCCGCCGACCGGCGGCGCTACCGTCCCGACACCCTCATCCTGGAGAGCGAGTGGGACACCCCGACGGGCACCGTCCGCGTGGTCGACTTCATGCCGCCCCGCGACCGCAACCCCGACGTGGTGCGCGTCGTCGAGGGAGTCTCCGGCGCCGTGGAGGTGTCCACCCAGCTGCGGGTGCGGTTCGACTACGGCCGGATCGTGCCGTGGGTGCGGCGCAGCGACGGGCATCTGCAGGCCATCGGCGGTCCCGACTCGGCGTGGCTGCACGCGCCCGTGCCGCTGAAGGGCGGCGACTACGCCCACCGGACGACGTTCACCGTCAGGGAGGGCGAGCGGTTCCCGTTCGTGTTCACCTGGCATCCGTCGCACGAGCCCATGCCGGTGCAGATCGACCCCGACGTCCAGCTCGACGAGACCGAGACGTACTGGACGGAATGGGTGTCCCGGTGCGCCTACGACGGCCCGTACCGGGACGCGGTGGTGCGGTCGCTGGTCACGCTGAAGGCGCTGACGTACGCGCCGACCGGCGGCATCGTCGCCGCGCCCACCACCTCGCTCCCCGAGGACATCGGCGGCGTCCGCAACTGGGACTACCGCTTCTGCTGGCTGCGCGACGCCACCATGACCCTCGACGCGCTGATCTCGTCCGGCTACCTGGAGGAGGCCGCCGATTGGCGGTCGTGGCTGCTGCGCGCGATCGCCGGCCGCCCCCAGGACCTCCAGATCATGTACGGCGTCGCCGGCGAGCGCCGCCTCCCCGAGCTGCGCCTCGACTGGCTCGACGGCTACGAGGACTCCCGGCCGGTCCGCATCGGCAACGCGGCCGTCCAGCAGCTGCAGCTCGACGTGTACGGCGAGGTCATGAACTGCCTGTACGTCTCCCGCACCCGCGGCCTGTCCGCCGACGACCGGGCCTGGTCGATCCAGCGCCAGCTCCTCGACTACGTGGAGGACCACTGGGACGAGCCCGACGAGGGCCTGTGGGAGGTGC
>DASUCK010000713.1:0-19142 GCA_036276095.1 Nonomuraea sp.
CTCGTACCGGTTGTGGTCGGAGGTGTCGGCCTGCTTGGCCAGATCGCCCTCACCCCGGATGAACGCCGGCACCCCGAACAGGTGGAACGCCGCCCGCCGATGCCCCCAGATCCGGTTGCCCGTGAAGACGTTGTAGTTGCCGCCCGCGACCAGGATGCCCGTGCCCGACGGGACGCCCACCTGCGGGCAGACCACGCCCTGCTCGTACCCGCGTTCGGCCGGCGGTCTGGCGCAGGTGCCCGCGCGGGTGTGCCGGTAGTAGTCGCGGTTGTTGTCGTAGATCCGGTTGTTGTCGAACCTGGCGTGGTTCTGCGGGAGGCCGGGATGGGACGGATACAGGCTGTCCATCGTGGCGCCGACCATGTTGTCGTAGAACTCGTTGTCGTGCACCCACACCGAGTCGCCCGCGGTGCCCGAGTAGCCGAGCGCGTTGTCGTGGCTCTTGCAGCGGCGGATCTCGATGGCGTAGCGGGGCACGTCGTGGCCGCGCCCGTCATTGATGTTCGCGGCGCTGCCGGGGTAGAGGCCGCCGTCGCCGTTGCCGTACGACTCGCAGTCGGTGTACAGGCCGTGGTCGGCGGCGAAGGTGAGGAAGCCGTACTCGTCGTTCCAGCGGGTCAGGACGCGGTCGATCACGAAGCCGTCGGTTTCGAGCACGTACAGGGAGTTGAACGTGGTGCGCTGGGCGGTGAGGTTCCTGAAGTACACGCCGTCGGCGCGGTCGGCGCGGATGGCGTTGAGCTTGCGGTACTCCGCGTCGATGATCACGTCCAGGGGGCCGGCGCCCGTGCCCTCGATCTGGAGGTCCTGCTTGCCGAGGATGGCGACGAGGTTCTGGTTGTGCGGGCACCGGGCCTGCTGCTCGTAGCTGAGGATCTGGTAGCCCCACGTCGACCAGCGGGCGGGGAGCCGGGCGCAGTCGCCGGCGGGCGGCGCGTGGCTCGGCTCCTCGCGGTAGAGGCCGGGCAGGATGGCGATGGTCATCCCGGGGCGGTCGACGCGGTCGACGGCCTCCTGCAGGTGCCGCGTCCCGCTTTGCTGACATCTCGCGAAGAGTCGGCGGTTCCGGTCTTGGAGCTCCGCCGGAAATTTCGCGATTCGACGCTCGAAGTCGGCTTTGTCGGTCTTGCAGACCAGGAGGTCCGGCTCGCCCGCCCGCAACCGCGGCACCGTACCCGTGCCGTCGGGCAACGTCACCGGACGCTCCTCGTGCGCGAACGCCGCGCCGGCGGGCAGCAGCAGACCTAGCGTGAACGCGGCCACGGCCGCGATCCTGCGCAAGGGGGCCATGACCGCGAGAGTAGAACGATGCTCATCTTTTGCCCAGACCTAACGATCACAGCGCCCTCCGGCCGCGCCGGAGGAGGCCGCCCCGACCAGGCGGAAGGCCATGCCGACCGGACCGTTGACAACCGAACCGTTAACAAGCGGACCGTTGACAAACCGACCGTTGACAAACCGACCGTTGACAACCGGACCGGGTCAGGCGCCGGGGGCCATTCCGGTCAGGGCGGCGTCGACGACCCGCTCGGCCAGATCGACCGGAAGGTCGCCGGTCGGCCCCCACTTCGTGTGCCACATCATCGTCCCGCTCAGCATGGCCATGGCCATGTCGACGTCAAGATCGGCCCTCAGCTCGCCCGCGGCGACACCGCGCTCCAGCACCGCACGCGCCGCGTCCCTGCGCGGCTCGATGGCCCGCTTGACGAAGCGCTCCATCAGCCTCGGGTAGCGGTCGGCCTCGCTCATCGCGATGTTGATCACGCACCGGCTGCGGGGATGGCCCGCCTCCCGGCGCATCGCGTCGAGCAGCGTGATCAGATCGTCCCGCACCGACGTGCCGGACAGCGGCGGCAGCGGCGCCTTGAGCGTGGCGAGGGCGTCGACGACCAGGTCTTCCTTGTTGGACCAGCGCCGGTAGATCGTCGTCTTGCCGACCCCCGCCCGTGCCGCGATCGCCTCGATCGACAGCTCGGACACGCCCATGCCCTCGCCGATCAGGTCGAGCGTCGCCTCGATGATCGCCTTCTCGGCCTTCTCACTACGCGGACGCCCCGCCGGCCGGGCCGTCGCTGTCTCCTGGATCATCATCGCAGCCTCACCGTACATGGTCAGCACGATTGTCCTGCCCATGGGGCAGGAAAGGAAGGGAACGGGCGTCCTCGCCGTCGCTTGCTGCGTACCTCATCCTGTCCTCCTCGTCCGGTGCGCCGGCTGGAATCCCCCCGCCCCGCCGGGCGGGAGGACGTCAGACCACCGCCGGTTCCTTCTCCTCGACGCGGGCGACCGGACGCGCCTTTCCCGGCATCCACCGGGCCACCACCGCGACGCCGAGCAGGGAGATCGTCGCCGCCACCAGGGCCGTGACGTGCATGCCGTCGATGAAGGCGGCGAACGCGGGCTGGACCAGGGCCTGGCCGCGCTCGCCGAGGGCCTCGGCGACGCCCATCGTGGCCATGATCGACTCACCGGCGGTGTGCTGCACGTCCGCGGGCAGCCCGGCCAGCACGGAGCTCATCTCGCCGCGGTAGCTGGAGGACAGCACCGAGCCGAGCACGGCCACGCCGAGGGCGCCGGCGACCTGGCGGACGGTGTTGCTCATGGCCGAGCCGACGCCGGCCTTCTCCCGCGGGAGCGACTCCATGATGGCGGTGGTGGCCGGCGGCATGATGTTGGCCATCGCGGCGCCCTGGACGAAGAAGATGGCCTCGATCAGCGGGACCGGCGTGTTCTGGTCCATGAAGGCGTAGCTGGCCAGGGCGAGCGTCACCACGAACATGCTCACGGTGGCCGCCAGCTTGGCGCCGAACCGCTCGTTCACCCGCTGGCTGAGCGGCGCGAAGATGAGCTGCGCGGCGGCGAACGGGATCATCAGCGCCCCCGCCTGCAGCGGCGTGAAGCCGAGCACGACCTGCAGGTAGAAGGTCAGGAAGAACATCCCGCCCATCATCGCGAAGAAGACGATGCCCATCATGCCGATGGCCGAGCTGAAGCGGATGTTGGCGAAGTTGCGGACGTCGAAGACCGGGTGGTCGATCCGCCGCTCCCACCAGACGAACAGGCCGAGCACCGCCACGCCGACGAGCGTCGGCACGAGCACCTCGGCGCTGGCCACGGTGCCGAGGTAGCCGCCGCGGATGATGCCGTACACGAGGGCCACCAGACCGATGATCGACAGCAGCACGCCGAACGGGTCGAGCCTGGACGGCCTGGGGTCCTTCGACTCCGGCACGACGGCGGCGATGAGGAACAGGCCGATGAGCACGATGGGCACGTTGATCAGGAAGACCGAGCCCCACCAGAAGTGTTCGATCAGCAGGCCGCCGGTGATCGGGCCGATGGCCACGGCGAGCCCCACGCCGCCGGCCCAGACGCCGATCGCGCGGCCGCGTTCGGCGGGCGGGAAGACGTTGGAGATGATCGCCAGAGTGGCCGGCATGATGGCCGCGCCGCCGATGCCCATCGCCGCCCTCGCCAGGATCAGCTGCATCGGATCCTGCGCGTACGCGCTGGCGAGCGAGGCCAGGCCGAACAGCGCCATGCCGATGAACAACATGCGCTTCCGCCCGGTCCGGTCACCGATCACGCCGAAGGTGAACAGCAACCCGGCGAACACGAGCGTGTAGGAGTTGATCGCCCATTCCAGCTCGCTCTGCGTCGCCCCCAAGCCGACGGTCTCGTCGGCGATGGTCTTCATCGCCACGTTGAGGATCGTGTTGTCGAGCACGACCGCCAGCAGGCTGAACACCAGCACGCCGAGGATGGCCCAGCGGCGTGGATGCCCTGAGTTCTGGTCCATGGAAACACCCTTAATTTCGATACGACTGAGTTTCGCAACGACACCGTATCGCAAGCTATTCCGATACGCAACGGTCCCGTTTCGTAAACGGCGCGCGAACTCCGGACGTCGCCCCCGTTGCCCGGCGTGGTCACCGGCGTGTCGGCCCGGCGTGTTGACCCGGCGTGATGCTGGGACGGGGTCAGCTCACGGCGCCGGAGACGGGTTCCGGCGCCGCCGCCTCGACCCGTACGGGAGCGGCCGCCGACGGGCGGCGGCGCCAGAACGGCAGGGCGGCCAGCACCATGGCCACCCCCATCAGCCCCGCCACCGCGAACGCCCACACCGGACCGGCCCCGTCGATGACCGCGCCCGCCACCGGCGCCGCGACGGCGCCGCCGACCAGCAGGGCGGTGCCGTGGAAGCCCATCGCCTCGCCCCTGGCCGCCGCCGGCACCCACCCGCTGAGCCGGTCGACCGTGGCCGACATGGACGGAGCGCACAGCAGCCCCGCCGGCACCAGCGCGAGGATCAGCCACCGCCAGTCGCCGCCGGCCAGCCCCACGGGGATCGTCAGCACGCCCATGGCGGCGATCAGCGTCAGCGGCGAGAAGCCGTGCGGCAGCGCGCCGTACACGAACCCGCCCACCAGCGAGTAGACGCACCAGACGCCCACCGCGAGGCCGATCCACTCCGTCTGCTTCGCCGTGGTCATGGTGGCGACCAGCGACAACTCGGTCGCGGTGAGCACGAACGTGGTCGCCGCCGCCGTGCCGAGCAGCGCCGCGAACGCCGGGGTGAACCACTGCCGCCGAGGGATCCGGCCGGTGCGCTCCTCCAGCTCGGCCTGCTCGGCCGCGGACCGGGTCGGCGGATCGAGCACGATCAGCCCCAGCCCCGCGACCGTCAGGCCCGAGCCGATGAGCACCATCGTCACGCCGCTGCCCAGCATCGTGATGCCGGCCACGGCCAGCGCGGGCCCGGCCATGTAGGACAGCTCGACCAGCATCGAGTCGACCGAGAAACCGGTGCGCCGCTGCTGCGGCGGCACCAGGGCGGCCAGGCACTGCCGGGTCACGCTGAACACCGGCAGCGCCAGCAGCCCCGCCAGCGCCGCGGCGCCGACCAGCACGGAGAACGGCAGCGCCCACGCGCACGCCCAGAACGCCGCCTGCGCGGCGGTGGTGACGGCGAGCACGGGCCGCAGGCCGAACCTGTCCACGAGCCTTCCCGACAGCGGCGAGCCGACCGCCATGCCGATCGTGCTGGCCATGGTGACCAGCCCGGCCTTGAGGTAGTCGAGGCCGAGCACCTGGGACACGTGGAGGGTCAGCGCCATGCCCATGGCCGTGGCCGGCACCCTGGCGAGCAGCCCCACCACCAGCAACGTGGGGACGCCAGGGATCTTGAGCAGCAGTCGGTAAGGATCGAGAGCCATTGTTGTTCGTTACCTCCGCGTTGATTCTCGCAAGAGGCACCGACAGTTTCGCCACCGGTTTTCCGGGCGTGTCATCATCAAGGGGAAACCAAGTCCGGGGACGCCGGCAGGCGCCTCGAGACGTCTCTTGGAGGGTTGCCAATGTCCTCTTCAACCACCCTGTACGGCGGCGTGTCCGGACGCCGCGTCACCGTACGCGACCTCACCGCCGCCAAGGAGCGCGGAGAGCGGTGGCCCATGGTCACCGCCTACGACGCGATGACGGCGAAAGTGTTCGACGACGCCGGCATCCCGGTCCTGCTCGTGGGCGACTCGGCCGCGATGGTCGTCTACGGCTACGACTCCACGCTGCCCGTCACGGTCGACGACCTGCTGCCGCTCACGGCGGCCGTGGTGCGCGGGTCGTCACGGGCGCTCGTGGTGGCCGACCTGCCGTTCGGCTCCTACCAGGGCTCGCCCCAGCAGGCGCTGGAGTCGGCGGCGCGCTTCATGAAGGAGGCGGGCGCGCACGCGGTCAAGCTGGAGGGCGGCCGCCGGGTGCTGCCGCAGGTGGAGACGCTGGTGGGGGCCGGCATCCCGGTCATGGCGCACCTGGGGCTGACCCCGCAGTCGGTCAACGTCCTCGGCGGCTACCGCGTGCAGGGGCGTGGCCAGTCGGGAGAGGAGCTCATGGCCGACGCCAAGGACCTGGAGCGGGCCGGGGCGTTCTCGGTGGTGCTGGAATGCGTGCCGGGCGATCTGGCGCAGCGGGTGACGACGTCGCTGTCCATCCCGACGATCGGCATCGGGGCGGGCAGGGCGACGGACGCGCAGGTCCTCGTGTGGCAGGACCTCATGGGCCTGACCCCGCGCCCCGCCAAGTTCGTCAAGCGGTACGCCGACCTGGCCACCGAGATGGATCGCGCCGTCCGCGCCTTCGCCGCCGACGTCGCAACGGGCGCTTTCCCAACCCCCGAACACACCTACTCCTGACCGCCCTCGGCCCCCGCCCTGACCGCAGAAGACCAAGCCACGCAGCGTCAGACCACGCAGCGTCATGCGACGCAGAAGCAGGGAATCATCGGTCGGGGTCGCGGGCCGGCCGGGGTCGCGAGCCCTTTGGGGCTGCGGACCGGTCGGGGGCGCGGGCCGGTCGGGGGCGCGGGCCGGTCGGGGGCGCGGGTCGGGCCGGTCGGGGTTGCGGGTCATTTGGGGGCGCGGGTCAGGGGTTGGTGAGGGTGGCGGGGTCGGTGTTGGAGCCGCAGACGACCACGGCCACCCGCTCCCCCTCCCCCGGCCGGTACGCCCCCGACAGCAGCGCCGCGTAAGCCGCCGCCCCCGCGGGCTCGGCCACGACGCGATGCCGTTCCCACAACGTACGCCGGGCCGCCACGATCGCCTCGTCGCTCACCAGCACGCTCTCCACCCGCTCCCCGGACAGCACCTCGTACGCGATGCCGCCGAGCCGGGTGGCGCCGAGGGCGTCGGCCGCCACGCCGCCCACCTCGACCGGGATCGGGCCCGCGGCCCGCAGCGCCTCCCGCAGGGTCGGTATCCGCTCGGGCTCGACGGCGACGATCCGCGGCCCCCCGGCGACGACCCGCGACCCCCCACCGCCAGACCCGCCGGCAGACCCGCCGCCAACGCTCGCGGCCGGCAGTTCGGTGCCCAGGGTGATGCCCGCGGCGAACCCGCCGCCGCCCACGGCCGCGACCACGGTGTCCACGCCCCCGGTCTGTTCCATGATCTCCAGCCCGGTCGTGCCCTGCCCGGCCACCACCTCCGGCTGGTCATAGGCGTGCACGGCCAGCGCCCCGGTCTCGGCGGCCCGCTTGGCGGCCGCCTCGGCTGCTTCCGAGTAGATGGCGCCCACCTGGGTGATGTGCGCGCCGAGCGCTTGCAGGCCCGCGACCTTGACGGGGCTGGTCACCTCGGGTACGAAGATCTCCGCCCGCACCCCCAGTTCCCTGGCCGCGAACGCGACCGCGAGCCCGTGGTTGCCCCCGCTGGCCGCGATCACCCCGCTGCCGGGCAGCGCCCCGGCGGACAGGATCCGGTTGAACGCGCCGCGCACCTTGAAGGACCCCGAGTGCTGCAGCGACTCCAGCTTGAGGAACAGCCCCGGCGAGATCTCCAGCACGGGCGTGCGCAGCACCAGCCCGGCGATGCGGGCGGCGGCGACCCTGACGTCCTCGTGCGTCACTGCGGTCATGAGTGATGTCCCCAATCGGTGGGCCGGCGGGTCTACAACCTACGCCAGCGCCCGCGAGAGGTCGGCCCACAGGTCCTCGGGGTGTTCGATGCCGACCGCGATCCGTACCGTGCCCTCGCCGATGCCGCTCTTGGCGAGCTCGCCGGGGCTGAGGGAGCGGTGGGAGGTGGTGGCGGGGTGCAGGATGAGCGTTTCGACGCCGCCGAGCGAGGGGGCGAGCAGGGCCAGGCGTACGGAGCTCATGAACCGCTCGCCCGCGGCCCGGCCGCCGGACAGGTCGAAGGAGAACACCCCGCCGAAACCGCCGGGCAGGAGCTTCCCGGCCAGCTCGTACGACGGGTGCGCCGGCAGCCCCGGCCAGTGCACGGCCGCGACGGCGGGGTGCTCGGCGAGCCGCCCGGCCAGGAGGGCGGCGTTGGAGCAGTGCCGTTCCATGCGGAGGGCGAGGGTCTGGAGCCCGCGTACGGTCAGCCAGGCCGCGAACGGGTCGGCCGCGGCCCCGAGCTCGATCGCGAAGTGCCAGACCCGCCGGTGCAGCTCGGCGTCGGCGAAGACGGCCAGCCCGCCGACCACGTCGGTGTGGCCGGACAGGTACTTGGTCGTGGAGTGGACGACGACGTCGGCGCCGTGCTCGACGGGCCGGCACAGCAGGGGCGTGGCGAAGGTGTTGTCGACCACGGAGAGGATGCCGAGTTCGCGGGCGGTCGCGCACATGGCGGGCAGGTCGGCCACCAGCGTCATCGGGTTGCTGATGGTCTCCAGGTAGAGGAGTCTGGTCTCGGGTCGCACGGCGGCGCGCAGCGCGGCGGGGTCGTTCTCCGGCACGTGCGTGACCGCGATCCCGAACCGCCCGGCCAGGTCGCTGATCATCGCGGCGGTGCCGCCGTACAAGGACCGCTGGGCGACCAGGTGGTCGCCGGGCCTGAGCAGGCCAAGCAAAACGGTGTTGATCGCACCCATGCCGGAGCCGGTGGCGAGGGCCGCCGCGCCGCCCTCCAGCCCGGCGACGGCCAGCTCCAGCGAGCGGACGGTGGGGTTGGTGTAGCGCCCGTACACGTACGGCCCGTCGGGGCGGTCCATGGCGTCGGCCATCACGGCGGGGTCGTCGAAGACGAATCCGGACGTCTGGTAGATCGGCACGGTGATCGGGCGGCTGCCCTCGATGGGCGGGTGGGGAACATGCACAGCCCTGGTCTCGGGACGGAATTCGGTCATACCGCCATGATGTGCCAGGCAGGGGTCCGGTGCTGACCCAATTCCGCCGAACTGGCTCGTGCAGGCGAGCAATCCCTGCCGAGCGGGTCCCTCCAGGGGCCGATCGTGACGATTCCTCCGGTCTGCCGGGCTCGTGGGCGGCGGGCGGGCGCCGCTCCACCTGCTGCCGGCGACCCGGCCGCGGGCGCTGATCGACGACGGCGGTCTCCCGCCACACCCTCATCGTCTGAAAGTGTGGGGGCGTGGAGACGACGTTCGTACTCGTGCACAGCCCCTCCGTAGGGCCGTCGACGTGGGCTCCCGTGGCGGAGTCGCTGACGCGCCGCGGGCACTCCGCCGTGGTGCCCGACCTGACCGGCATCTCGACCGGCGGCCCGCCCTACTGGCCGCGCATCGTCGCGGCGGTCCGCGCCGCCGCCCCGCCCGCTCCCGTGGTGCTGGTCGCGCACAGCAACGCCGGCCGCCTCCTGCCCCTGATCAAGGAGGGGCTGGGCGACCGGGTGGTGGCGTGCGTGTTCGCCGACGCCCACCTCCCGCCGCGCGACGGGCTCATCACCGTCGCGGAGCAGGGGTTCCTGCCGTTCCTCCGCGACCTGGCCGGGCCCGACGGCGTCCTGCCGCGCTGGACGGACTGGTGGGACGAGGAGGACGTGGTGGCCATGCTGCCCGACCCCGCCGTACGCGTGCGGGTGGCGGCCGAGCAGCCGCGGCTGCCGCTCGACTACTACACCGACCTCGTCCCGGTGCCCGCCGGGTGGGACGCGGTGCGGTGCTCGTGCCTGTGGTACGGGCCGCCGTACGACGCGGTCGCCGAGGAGGCCAACCGGCGGGGCTGGCCCGTGACCCGGCTGCCCGGCCTCCACCTGCACCAGATCATCGACCCGGAAGGCGTCACCGACGCGCTGCTGAAGCTCTCCAGGAGGGCCTAGCCCGGCCGGCGCGCGACCGGTCAGACGTCGGTGACGCGCACCCCGGCGTGCGCCTTGTAGCGGCGGTTGATGGCGATGATGTTGGCCGTGAGAGCCTCGACCTGGTGCGCGTTGCGCAGCCGCCCGCCGTAGACGCCGCGGACGCCCGGGATGACCCCGGCGAGCGCCTGCACCAGGTCGGTGGCCGCGCGGTCGTCGCCCAGCACCAGCACGTCGAGGTCGACCTTCTCCACCGCCGGGTCCATCAGCACGACCGCCGACACGTGGTGGAAGGCCGCCACCACCCGGCTGTCCGGCAGCACGGCCGCGGCCTGCTCGGCGGCGCTGCCCTCCTCGACCGGCAGCGCGTACGGCCCCTGCTTGTCGAAGCCGAGCGGGTTGACGCAGTCGACCACGATCTTCCCGGCCAGTTCGGACTTCAGGGACTCCAGCAGCGCCTTGTGCCCTTCGTACGGCACCGCCACGATCACGATGTCGGCCCTGGCCGCCACGTCGGCGTTCTCCCCGCCCGTGGCGCCCGCCCCGATGGACTCGGCCGCGTCGTGGGCGCGCTGGGCGCTGCGCGACCCGATCAGCACCGGATGCCCGGCCAGCGCGAACCGCCGCGCCAGCCCTTTCCCCTGGTCGCCGGTGCCGCCGAGGATGCCGATGGAAAGCCCGTTCACGTCAGTCATATGCCGATGATGCCAGCAGGGTCCCGCGGGGCCGGGCCCGGGTGGGTCCGGCCGCGGAATCGGTCAGCAGGATGACGGACCTGCTGACGCGCACACCAGATCTCAGGTGCCGCCCGTCTCACTGAGGATCACCGTCTGGGACGGCGCCGCCGCGAGCCGCTCGTTACCCGTGGGTACCCCCTGTCAAGGCCCGAAATGACGGCAGAACACACCGGATGTCAATGCATCACACCCGAATCAACTCCACCGTGCGAGCCCGTGAGGCACCATGGACTCATGGATTCGGGATCGGTGGCCCTGCTGCGCGAGCTGCTCGCCCAGACCTGCTGGCTCGAACGCGCCCGCAACCTCGGCCACGCCCTGCGGGCCACCCGCTCGCCCGGCGGCCTCCTGCTGGTCGGCACTCCCGGCGACGAGCCCTGGCACCTCACCGCCCACCTCGACGACGAGGCGAGGTTCTCCGGCCTGCCGCAGCTCACGCCCACCCTGGTGCGCTGGTCGCCGCCCGCCGACGCCCCCGCCCACCTGCGCGTCGGCCTCGACCGGCTGGAGCGGGCGGCCCGCGGCGAGACGCTGTTCGTCCTGTCGCAGCGGCAGGCGCCGGTGCCGCTGCTCGAACGCGTCGACGACGCCCGCCGCACGGGGGCCACCATCCTGGCCATCGAGTCCGCCGGCGCCGGCGACGCCGAGCTGGCCGGCCTCGCCCACGAGGCGATCGCCGTGCCGCGCGACGGCCTGGTGACCTTCGACGGCGCTCAACACCTGGTGAGCGCGGCCGCCGGCGAGGCGGAACACCGCCTCGGGCTCCGTGCCCGCCTGGCCCGCCTCCTGGAACGCGTCAGCGGTCCCCAGCTGACCGACTGACAGGGCGTCCGGCCGCCCACGGCCTCGGGCTCCATGCAGCTCAGCTTACGTTCATGGTGCGGTTTCTTTATTTGTGCTTCACCAGTACATTTCCGGACAATGGCCCCCATGGATTTTCTCCTCGCGGCCGTCGGGTGGGCTGGCGCCGCCGTGCTGCTGACCGCCTACGCCCTCGTGTCGTCGTCCCGGCTGTCCGGCGACGGGGTGACCTACCAGTTCCTCAACCTGTTCGGCGCGGTCGCCCTCATGGTCAACAGCGCCTACAGCGCCGCCTGGCCGTCGGCCGGGCTGAACCTCATCTGGGCCGCGATCGGCGTGGTCTCCCTGGTCAAGCTCATGCGGGTCGGAGCGGCGAAGTGATCGTCGAGCTCAGCCACCGCATCGCCGACGGCCCCGAGCCGGCGCACGTGCCGGTGGCCAGGCTCGCCGACCCGCCCGGCGAAAGGTTCCGGTTCCACGCCGTGCCCCCGATGGTCGCCGGGACGGGGATCTTCCCCGTCCCGGCGTACGCGGCGCTGCCGTAGACGGGCCGCCTAGTCGTCGTCCTCGTCCGCCTTGTCCCAGGCCTTGTTGCGGTCGGCGGCGCGTTGCAGCGCGCCGGCCGCCTCCTGCTCGGACGCGTACGGACCCATCCGGTCCTTGTTGGGGCAGCCCTTGTCGGGCTCGACCCGCATGTGCTTGAGACAGAACCACCACTGGCCTTCGCTCACGTGGTCAATTCTGCCCCGTAGACTCATAGTTCATGACGACACTGCTCCAGCCAGGGCGAGTTTCGCCCATGCGGAAGGTCCCCGCCCATATCGAGCGGCCGGAGTACGTCGGCAAGAAGCGCCCCAAGATCGGCGAGTCCGACGTGAAGACCCCCGAGGTCGTCGAACGCATGCGGGTGGCGGGCCGGATCGCCGCCCAGGCGCTCGAGGAGGTCGGCAAGCACGTCCAGCCGGGCGTCACCACCGACGAGCTCGACCGGATCGGCCACGAGTTCCTCATCGACCACGGCGCCTACCCGAGCACCCTGGGCTACAAGGGCTACCCCAAGTCCCTGTGCACCTCGATCAACGAAGTGATCTGCCACGGCATCCCCGACGACACCGTGCTGCGCGACGGCGACATCGTCAACGTCGACATCACCGCCTACCTCGGCGGCGTCCACGGCGACACCGACGCGACGTTCCTGGTGGGCGAGGTCGACGAGGAGTCGCGCCTGCTGGTCGAACGCACCCGCGAGGCCATGATGCGCGCCATCAAGGCGGTCGCCCCCGGCCGTCAGCTCAATGTCGTGGGCCGGGTCATCGAGGCGTACGCCAAGCGCTTCGGCTACGGCGTCGTCCGTGACTTCACCGGCCACGGCATCGGCACGACGTTCCACTCCGGCCTGATGGTCCCCCACTACGACGACCCGTCACTGCGGGTGGAGCTGGTGCCGGGCATGACGTTCACCATCGAGCCGATGCTCACGCTGGGCACGATCGAGTACGACATCTGGCCCGACAAGTGGACGGCGGTCACGAAGGACCGTAAGCGCACGGCCCAGTTCGAGCACACGATCGTGGTCACCGAGACCGGCAGCGAGATCCTGACCCTGCCGTGAGGCCCGGCCCGGCGCACCGGCCCGCACGCGTGCGGGGGCGGTCAGTCGCGGGCCGGCACCACCCCGGTGATCGTCGTGCCTTCCCCGCGTACGCTGTTGACCGACAGGCTGCCCCCGACCTCGGCGAACGCGGCCCGCATCCGGGCGATCCCACGCCCGGCCCCGGTCGCGGGGAAGCCCCGGCCGTCGTCGCTGACGGTCATGCGCAGCCCGCTCTTTCCCACGGTCACGGCGATCGACACCGTCTTGGCCCTGCTGTGCCGCTCCACGTTGTCGAGCGCCTCGCGCAGCGCCGACATGACGCCGCTGGAGACACGGGACGGCACGTCGGTCGCGGGCAGGGCCCAGGTCTCCACAGCGATCCCCGTACGCTCCGACCATTCGGCGAGGTGGCTTTCGAGCGCCTCGGCCAGGCTCTGCCCCCCGCGCATGCGTGTCTCTTCCGACAATGGTCTCGCCTTCCTCGGCACCCCGGGGGCCTGTGCCGGTCCCCACTCCGGCACGCTCATACCGACGTGCGCATCCCCCCTCCAGGTCTTACGCACGCTAGCTGATGGGGTTATGCCCATCTCCCCCTTCAGCAAGGCTACCTGCCGGTCCACGGACTTGTAGTAGGAAGATAGGAGGCCCTTGCCGAACGGCTACTCGCCCTGGTCAGCCGGTTGCCCGGCCTTGCGTTCCGCCTTCTGGCCCGCCTTCTGGTCAGCCTTCTGGTCAGCGCGGTGGAGGCGGGCGAGGTAGGCGTTGTAGGAGTCGAGCTCGGGATCCCCGGCGCCGGACCGGTCGGCCCTGCGGTCGGACCGCCGCGCCTGCCGGTCGTCGTCCTGGTACCACTGCACGGCGATGGCCAGCAGCACGATCAGCGTCGGGATCTCGCCGAAGCCCCACGCGATGGCCCCGCCGTCGCGCTGGGTCTGCAGCAGGGTGTCGCCCCAGGTGCGGCCGAGCTGTTCGTACCAGCCGGAGGCGATCACGGTGCCCATCATCATCAGCGCGACGCCGAAGAACGCGTGGAACGGCATGGTGATGAAGAGCATGAGCAGCCGCCCGACGTGCGGGAGCCGGTTGGGGCCCGGGTCGACGCCGATGATCACCCAGAAGAACAGGCACCCGCTGAGCAGGAAGTGCAGGGTCATCCAGATGTGCCCGAGGTGCTCCTGCATGGCGGACTCGAACAGCGGCGTGAAGTACAGCGCGTACGTGGACCCGACGAAGATGGCCGTGGCCACGACCGGATGTGTGACGACCTTCGTGAACCGGCTGTGCAGGATCGCCGTGATCCACTCCCGCGGCCCCCGGTCGCCCTTCCTGGTGGCCGGCCTGAGCGCCCGCAGCGCCAGCGTGACGGGCCCGCCGAGCACGAGGAAGATCGGCACCACCATGGAGAGCGTCATGTGCTCGATCATGTGGACGTCGAACATGACCTGCGCGTAACGGGCCAGGCCGCTCTGCGTGGCGAACACCAGCAGCGCCACCCCCGCGAACCAGGAGGCGGTGCGCCCCCACGACCAGGCGTCGCCGCGCCTCCTGAGCCGGATCACGCCGGCCGCGTACAGGCCGGCGAGGAGGGCGGCGGCCACGGCGAAGAACAGGTCGAGCCACCACAGCGCGAGCACGTTGCCGAGCGTGATCTCCGGCGGGAGGGGGAAACCGAGCAGCTCGAAGGCCCGGTCGGCGGGGACGCTGAACTCGGGCGGCGGCGTGCGCGACAGCGCCACGGCCAGCCCGACGGTGGCCAGCATGAGCACGGTCTCTCCGCCGGCCAGCCGGGTGAACGCCCGCGTGGTGCCCGCTCGGAGCCGGGCCAGCGTGCGCTGGCGGTGCCAGTAGCCGACGTAGCCGAGCAGCACGAACGCGGTGATCTTCACGACGACGAGCAGGCCGTACTCGGAGGTCCACAGGTCGGACACCGCGCCAAGCCGGGCCAGCAGGCTGAACACCCCGGACAGGCCCACGCCCGCGTAGCACCACAGCGCCATCGTGGAGAACCGGGAGGCGGCGACGTCGAGCCGCGGCTCGCGGCGCAGGGCGTGGGCCGCCACCACGATCAGGCCGCCCACCCAGAGCGCGATCGCCAGCAGGTGGAGCGCCACGGCCGTGGTGGCCAGGTCGTGGTTGGGCGAGGAGGACGAGTGGCCGGTGAGCGGCACCGGCAGCAGCGTGACCAGCGCGAACACCAGCAGCCCCGCCGCCGCCCCGGCGGTGATCGCGCCCCGCGCGAACAACGCGATGGCCACGCCGAACAGCACGACCAGCGTGAGCGCCACGCCCTGGGTGGTCTGGGTGGCGTAGCTGCTGAGGATGGTGCCGCTGAGGATCTGGGGAACGGTGCGGCCGATGGACTCGGCGGCGCCGAAGACGATGCCGAGGAACGCCGCCCCGGCCCAGGCCAGCGCCGTCCAGGAGGCGGCCTTGACGTAATCGAGCGCGGGGCGGCCGAGCACGCCCTTGTCGTTGGGCAGCAGCACGGCGGCCGTCAGGAGCAGGCCGACGGTGAGCAGGCCGGCGGCGTCCATCAGCAGCTTGGACAGCGGCAGGCCCCACCGGACCACGGCGCCGGAGTCGGGCAGCCCGGGGATGATCCTGGGGAACGCCCGGCCGCCGGCGATCATGCCGACGACCAGCGCGACGATCGCGGCCGCCGCTCCCGTCAGGGCGAGTCGCGCCGCCCGGCTCACGGCTTTCCTCGTCGCGCGCTGAGCAGGAACCCGATGCCGATGCCGACCAGCGCGCCAACCACGACGATGAGCCAGACCGGGAACATCGCGCCCTGGTCGGCCGCGGTCGCGTCGGCGTCGAGTCCGGAAGGCGCCGCGGGTGCCGCAGGCTCGCCCGCCGACGCGGACGCCGCGGGCTGCGACGCGGGTTGTGTAGCCGGCTGCGACGCCGCGGGCTGCGCCGTGACCCCCTGCGACGGGGTCGGGGACGCGGCCGGCTCCGACTCCTCGGCGCGGTCCGCCGGCGCGCCCTTCACCCGGAACGGGATCTCACCCTCGAGCGGATGCCCGTCGGAGGACACGACCCGGTAGGCGATCGTGTATTTCCCGTCGGTCAGCGGCCCCTTGACCGCCTGCGTCACCACCGCGCCGTCCTCCTCCGGCGCGCCGGACTGCACCTGGACGTCGCCCGGGCCGCGCACGATGACGAACGGCATGCGCACCCTGGAGGTGAACTCGAGCCTGACCTCGTCGAGGGCCTCGATCACGGCCCCCTTGGCCGGGGAACTGCTCTTGAGCGCGTCGTGCGCGAGCGCGGGGGCGGCCGGAGCGAACACGAGCAGAGCGGCCGCGAGAATCGCGGTGACAGCCGCGAGCGGGGATCTCTTCATGACACCCCCAAGGCTACCGACGCGATAGCTCGCCCGGGACAGCACCAGCAAGACAGCACCATCGAGACAGCACCGAAAGAAGCACCGCCAGGTGCGGCCAACGCGCGACCCCACCTGGCGGTGCTACGGACCGGCCCTGCGGGCGCGCGCTACCCCTGGTGCTACAGGCCCGCGCAGGCCAGCGCCCGCTGGTAGGCCTCGACGGCCTCGTCGCGGTCGCCCAGCAATTCCATGGTCTCGGCGGCGGCGTACCAGGTGGCGGCCGAGCGGCGGGAGTCGGGCAGCGGCGCGAGCCAGTTCTTCACGGCGGCGGCGTATTCGCGGCCCTCGTCGACGCGGCCGACCGTGCCGTAGATGCGGCCGAGCAGCAGGTTGGCCTGCGCGCCCACCACGTGGCCGAACTCGGGGAGCAGGTTCCTGCTGGTCACGGCGTGTTCGACGGCTTTGTCGAGGTCGTGGGTGAGGTATTCGGCGCAGGCCAGCTCCAGGTAGAGCCAGGCCTGGTCGATGGTGCTGGTGGAGGTCTGCTCGAACTCCGGGACGGAGGCGCGCAGGCCCTCGCGGACGACCTTGGCGTCCTGGGCGCCGGTCCTGAGCCGCGTACGGGCGAGCTGGAGCCGCATCCTGGCGGTGTTACGCGGCTGGCCGTGCTCCATCTGCACGGCCATGGCGCGCTCGGCGAAGATCACCGCCTCGTCGTTGTGGCCGGTGGCCCGGGCGGCGACGGCGGCGTTCCAGTTGGCCGCGACCATGGAGCGGGGTGTGCCCAGCGTGTCGGCCGCGTTGAGCAGCTCGGCCGCGAACTGCCTGGCCCGCAGCATGTCGCCGCGTTCGAGGTAGGCCGCCAGCAGGGTGGCGCCCAGCTCGACCAGCAGATCGTTCCAGGTGTGCCGGGCGTTGCCGCTGAGCATCCGCTCGCCCACCTCGACGGCCTCGCTCAGGCGCTCGCCCTCGCGGTAGGCGCGGCACAGCGCGATGGCCACCTCGATGCCGCGCTCGGCGGACAGCTCCTCCTGACGGAGCTTGAGCAGCATCGAGATCGCGTGGTCGAGGTCGCCCGCGGCCTCGGCGGCGAGGGCCAGCCCGAACTCGGCTTCTTGACGAAGTGTCACAAGTCCTGCCAGGTTGCTGTTACCCAGCAGCTCCTCGAACCTCGTGCGAGCCTCGGCCACCTCGCCGTTCTCGAGCGCCAGCCGGGCGTAGCCCAGGGCGAGCTCGATGTCCTCCATCTGCTCGGCGGTGACGCCGTTGATCAGATAGGACAGCGAGCAGTCGAGCTTCTGGGCAAGCAGCTCCAAGACCGCAGGAGTGGGGGTACGCTTACCGCTCTCGATCAACGAAACATAGCTGTCCGACAACTCGGGATGCGCCAGCTGTGCCTGTGACAGGCCACGTTGCCGCCGAACCGTCTTGATGCGAAGTCCGACTAGGTCTGATGTAGTCACAGTAGCTGCTCCCTGAGAAGATGAATCCGAGCAACCTCACACAGGCGAGGGAGAACCCCCATGCGCATGCGCATTGCCCTATCCGTCCTGGTTGCCGCGATCACAGCCGCGGTAACCATTGGAGGTAATGTTACGGCCGCAAGTGCCGACACGTCTCCACTCTCTTTGGCGAAAGACATTTATTGCTGTTGAGCGGCAGACGGTAAGAACGGTAAGAGCGGCGAGGCAACACGCCGGGCACGTACCGCACTTCGTGCTCTGCACCTCCGGGGCCTGGCCGGTGAGCAGCTTGTTCGTCCCTGGCCCTGGCGGTCTCCCGTCGCGGTGAGACCTCGGCTGAGCCGCCGATCAGTCTCGGGCCGGATGCATGCCGGCCATGGTTCTCCCAACGTACCGGCCAGGTCTCCATTCTCTCCATGCCGCACCGGCCTTTTACGCCGTCCCGATCGTGATGGGGCTGGATTCCCGTGTTTCGCCGTGTGTTTTGCCGTGCTCAGCGGGGTGGGGAGGTGTCGCGGAGGGCGAGGAAGAAGTCGACGCGGTCGGCCATCGCGGCCAGGTTCCTGCCGGTCAGCTCCTCGATCCGGCGGACGCGGTAGCGGACGGTGTTGACGTGCACGTGCAGCTGCTCGGCGCAGGCGTTCCACGAGCCCGCGCAGTCCAGGAAGATCCCGAGCGTGCGGACCAGGTCGGACTGGTGGCGGCGGTCGTAGTCGAGCAGCGGAGACAGGAGCCGGTCGGTGAAGGAGCGGCGCACGTCGCCGGGCACGGTGGCCAGCAGCAGCGCGTGGGTGTAGATCTCGTCGCTGGTCACCACGCCGCCGGCGCGGGCCTCGGCCAGGCGGCGGGCGTGCCCGGCCTCCTCCACGCCGCCCCTGACGGCGGCGGCGCCCGTCAGCGCGCCACTCAGCCCGGCGCAGATCCGGGTGTCGGGCAGCGCGGACAGCACCGCCGCCCCGGCACGCAGCCGACCGGCGAGCTCGCCGACGGTACGGCCGCGCAGCGGCACCACGGCCACCGCGCCGTCGGCGCCCGGGGCCGCCACGACCTCCCGCCCGAGCAGCTCCTCGACGACCTGCCCGCCGAGCGTGGCGGCGTCGGGCCCGCGGGTGGCGCCGGGCCGGGCGGCGGTGGCGTTCACGACCGCGTACGGCTCGGCCGCGTCGATCCCGCACGTCCGCAGCCGGGCGTTGAGGTCGGCGGTGTCGGTCTCGCCGAGGGCGGCCACGATGAGCTGCTCGGCCAGGCGGCGCTCGACCCGGCGGCCCTCCTCGATGCGGACGCGTTCGAGCCCGACGCAGGCGGCCAGCTCGTAGCCGAGGTCGACGCGGCCCAGCAGGTCGCCGTCGCAGGCCAGCACCCACCCGGCGGCGCGGTGGCCACGGCCGACGGCGAAGAGCGTGCTGCCGTCGACGGCGACAGGCAGCCGGGGCGCCGTCAGGTACGCCCTGGCCAGCCGCACGGGATCGGCGACCGTGCCGACGATCACCTCGCCGGAGGCCGACAGCACCGCGCCGGTGACGCCCAGCTCGGCGGCCGTCAGCTCGAACAGCTCGCGCAGGTCGGCGCCCTCGGCGATGGCCGTGACGAGCCGCCGGTGGCGGCCGAGCGCGTCGCGCACGTCGCCGGCCAGCCGGGGCACGACCAGCTCGGCCAGCGTGCGGAAGGAGACCTCGGTCGGCACCTCCA
>DASUCK010000714.1:0-7480 GCA_036276095.1 Nonomuraea sp.
ACGCTCCCGGTCGTTCTTCGGCAGGGCGTAGACATGATCGCTGCCCAGCTTCTTGATCTGTCGGCGTACCCGCAGGACACGTTCCTCGAAGTCGATGTCCTCCAGGGCGAGGCCGAACAGCTCGCCCTGCCGCAGTCCGCAGGCGGCCCCGATCATCGGGAGCAGGCGGAACAACTGAGGGTGAGCATCGATCACCGCGCTGACTCTCTCGTCCGACCACGCGATGATCTCTTCCGCCGAACGCTTGGGCACCTGGACTACCGGTGATTTGGCAGGGCTGTGCTTGATGACCTCATCGGCGACGGCGAGGTTGAAAACGCCCTGAAGGACGAGGAAGGCCGTCTGGACGGTCGAGGTGCCGAAGCGGCTGCTCAGATCGCTGATCCACGTCTGGACGTGCGACGGCTTGATGGTCTTGACCTGGCGCTTGGCGAAGGTCGGTGCGACGTGGAGCCGGTGAATGTACTCATAACGGATCTTCGTCGCCGGGTCGACGATGCGCGAAGAGAGCCAGCGTTCGGCCAGCTCGCCGAAGAGCACTTTGCCGGCGTTGGGGTCGATGTAGTCGCCACGGGCGATGTCGGCGCCCATGGCGGCGATCTGGCGCTCGGCGTCGGCCTTGCGGTCGTACGCGGTCGAGCGCTCGTTGCCGTCGGGGTCGACCCAGACGGCGAGCCAGCGCTTGCCCTTGCCGTGGCGTGCGGTCTTGACCTTCTGCGCTTTGCCGTCCGGGGTCCGAACGGTCTTGGTCCACAGGTCCTTGACGAAGGCCATGAGCTACTCCTGGTCCTGGACCCAGGACATGACGTCCTCGGGCACGTAGCGCAGGTGTCGGCCGATTCTGTGGCCTTTGGGACCGGTGCGTTGGTGTCGCCACTGGTAGAGCGTGGCGATCGGGACACCGAGGAAGGTCGCTACGTCCTCCACCGTCCAGAGCTTGGCGAGGGTGTTCATAGGCACCCTCCGGTGATGGCGGCTGCGAGGAGTTGGTCGCCGAGGGAGTGGCCCTTGCCTGCGTACTGCCATTCGCTGATGACGAGGACGGTGTCTTCGTCGAAGAGGGGCAGGCGGCCGGTGGTGATGTCGTTGTCGCGGGCGTGGTGTTCGCGGGCGGCTCTGAGTTCGCCGAGGGTGGTGGAGTAGTGGCGGGAGCGGGTGGAGAAGTGGCCGCGGAAGCCGAGCATGTGGGCCCACTCGGTGAGGCGGAGGTCGGCGAGGTCGGGTTCGGTGCCGAGGCGCTGGCAGGTGGTGATGAGGCGGCGTGCGTGGTCGCGCAGGTTGTAGGCGTCGAGATTGTCGAGGGGGTTGATGCGGCGGTCGAGGGTGCCGACGCATTCGGCGGCCTTGGTGGCGTACTTGGCGATGTAGCCGGCAACGGCTTGGTCGGTGAGGTCGCCGTCCAGAGTGATGGGGCGGATGTCGAGCTGGTCGCCCCAGCGCAGGACGCGTTCGGGTTGGTCGGCGTAGGCGGGAGCTTTGGCGGAGACGGCTTTGGCGGCGTGCTGGATGGCTTGGGTCAGGGCGTCGGCGGTGGCCCAGGGTGGTGGGGGTGCTTCGGGTCCGCCGGGGCCGTCGAGGCGGATGACGGCGTGGAAGTGGACGACGCCGCGTCGCTGGTATTCGGCGACCTTGGCGAAGGACAGGGTGAGGTGGTGGCGGAAGTCTTTGAGGAGCAGGCCGCCGATTTTGGCGAGGTGGCGGCGTACGGAGTCGGCGAAGCGCTTCCACAGGAGCGGGGCCAGGGCGTTGAACAGGACGGAGCCGGTGTAGTCGTAGCAGTCGCCGCATAGCGGTTCGCCGAGGCGCGGGTCGTCCTTGCTGTGCCGTTCGGTGCAGGTCATGGCGCGGCCGTGCGGGCAGGTCTGGGCGTCACGTCGGGCGTGACAGGGCTGGACCTTTCCGTCCTTCTCGCGGCGGGCGTGGACCGGGCCGAAGGACGGGGCGGTGAGGGTGAGGAAGAGCGTGGGGTGGCTGGTGACGGTCTCGGGGACGCCTTTGCCGCCGACGAGGCCCGCGCGGATGAGGTGGTAGGTGTCGGCGCGGTAGGTCTCGGCGCAGGCGGGGCAGCGGGAGGCGCGGCGGGTCTTGCACGGGACGCGCAGGATGCCGTCGGGCTCGGTGCGAGTGGTGTAGCGGTGCAGGAGTCGGCCGGTGGCGCGGTCGTAGTGGTCGACCTTGCCGCGTAGGTGGATGGGTTGGCGGCAGCCGCCGGTGCGCTTGATCTGGTTGGCCCAGCGGTCGTAGTCGGGGTGGTTGAGTCGGGCGATCATGCCCGCTTTGGCGTGCGCGGTGGCGTGGGTTGTGGGCAAGATGGAGTCCTCCTTTCGCTCGTTCGGGTGAAGGGATGGCCCTCGACCTGGCAGGCGTCTTGGCGGATGTGCGGCCAGGCCGGGGGCGCTGCGCGTTATGCGCCGTGGTTGTCGATGCCGGTGCCGTCGCAGTCACGGCAGCGGGCATCGTCGGAGTCGATGCCGGTGCCGTGGCAGGTGTAGCAGCGGTAGTGGATCACCTCGTTCATCTGGGCTACTCCTGCCTGTCGCGGGCGGTGGTGGTGAGGTAGATGCGCCAGTGGTGGGGGCGGGCGCGGTCGGGGTAGGCGCGTGAGACGCCGATAACGGTGAAGTGCAGGCGTAGGCGGAACAGGGCATCGACGATTTCGGCTCGGGTGCCGTCGATGCGGATGCGCATGATCGGGTCCTCCTGGTCAGGCTGCGGGTGCCGGGTCGGGTTGGATGCAGCCGGTGTAGCTGCGTTCGGCGGCGTGGCGGGCGCGGGCGGCGGCCAGGACGGCGACGGCGCGGTACTCCACCGGGCCGAACAGGCGTGAGGTGGCGTAGTGGCCGTATGGGGAGTCCTCGTAGGCGATCTCCGAGCCGACGAGGGCGGCGATCTGGTCGATCTCGGCGCGCTGGTCGTCGTCGCTGGCCTGGCCGGGGAAGTGGTGGACGGTGACGCTGAACGGGACAGGCACGTCGGGGTGGGCTTCGAGGAAGGCGGCCAAGTCGATCAGGCCGTTGATGAGGGCGGAGCGGCGGTCATGGGTCATCGGTCGGGTTCTCCCTTCAGGCGGTGCGCAGGGTGCGCAGGAGGTCGGAGGCGAGCTGGTTAGATACGCCCAGGTGGGCGCGTAGGGCCTCGCGGGTGATGGGTTTGCCGTGTTTGGCGTGGTGTTCGTCGGCGACGCGGCGGGCGTAGTCGACGAGTGCGGGTGCGAGGTCGTCGTCCCGCTCGTCCTGGGTGTCGTCCTCGTCCTGGGCGTGGTGCGGGACGAGTTCCGGGGTTGGGGACGTGGCCAGGACGGGTGAGGGCTCCGGCTGGGACGGTTCGGGGTGGGTGGAGCGGCGTTCGAGCATGGAGATGGCGATGAGGAAGGCGGCGGCCGGGGTGGCGGCGGTGATCCAGCCCCAGACGGTCGGGTCGGCTTGGGCGAGGTTGGCGGCCAGGGACAGGACGATGCCGCCGGTCAGGACGAGCACGGGCCAGGAGAGCGGGCCGCGCCGGGTTCGGTTGTGCTTCTTGTCGCGTTGGCGTTCGCGGGCGGCCATGACGCAGGTCAGGTCGATGCAGACGGCGATGGCCCAGGACATCCAGCCGGTCTGGCCGTGCTGGCTGGCGGTGTCGCGGATGTGGGTGAACGATCCGGCACCCGCGATGGCGGCCAGGACGAGGACCGGGCCGGTGTCGAGCAGTCGGCAGGCCAAGCGTCGCATCGTTCCTCCCTTCGGAGTCTCAGGCGGTGATGGGGTCGGGTAGGTGGGCGGTGATCTCGTCCCAGGACGGGGTGAGGTGGGCGTGGGTGCGGGCGGCGTGTTCGGCGGTCTGCTCGGTGACGTAGAAGGAGCGGGCGCGGTACCACTGGCCGTCCTGACCGGCGACGATGGCCACACCCGGCGTCTCGGCCGGGATGGCGCGGGCCGAGACGAGGGCGGCGGGGTCGAGGTCGCCGAGGGTCATGGTGGCGGTCTCGGGGTCGTTGACCCGGTGGCAGATGCGGCCGGAGCACTGGGCGCGCAGGGCGGTGACGCCGGGGCCGAGGTCGGAGCCGATGCGCTGGCCGCAGCAGAACAGGTAGATGCCGAACGCCCGTCCGAGCTGGGCGACTCGCAGGAGCGCGGTCGAGGTTTTGGCGATCTCGTCCTTCTCGGATTTGTCGGCCATCAGGTAGAGCTCGGCCAGTTCGTCGACCAGGACCACGGCCGGGACCGGGCGGACGCCGGGCGGGAGTTGCCAGATGTTGCGGGCACCGGCCTGGCGGCACAGGCCCATGCGATCGACCATCAGGCCGACCAGGTCCTCCAGCAGTGCGACGGACTCGGTGCGCGAGGTGGCCAGCGCGGACAGGCGCGGCTGGTAGGGGGTGAACTCCACGCCGCCTTTGAGGTCGAAGCCGACCAGTGCCACGGGTTGTGGTGCGAGGCCGACGATGAGGGCGTTGGCGAGGTTGGACTTGCCGGACTGGGTGGCTCCGGCGTTGAGCCAGTGCGGCACGGTGCGGAAGTCGATGGTCCAGGGCTTGCCAGTCTCCAGCCGTCCCACGGTGACCGTGAGCAGGTCGGGTGAGGGCGGGAGTGCATCGACCTTGACCAGCGGGTCGCGCATGGTCGCCATGAGGACGACTCGGCCGGGCCTGGGTGAGGAGGCGCGTACCGCGTGCACGCCCCAGGAGTGGGCGAGGCGTTCGGCGGCGTCGGCGTAGTCGCCGGGTGTCTGGCCTTCCAGGGTGTGGACGGTGACGCGCCAGCCGTGCCGGGTCGGCAGTGGCAGCCACATGAACGGTTTGGTGTCGACGGCGACTCGCTGGAAGCGGCGGCGGACCTTGACCAGGCCGGTGGAGGCGATCGTCCCTGGGACGGTGGTGAACCACCAGCGCTGCCGCTTCTTGGTCAGGCCGCAGCCGAGGGCGACCCGCCGCCAGGACGCCCGTACCGACAGGGCCACGAGCGGGAAGCCGAGCGCGAGCCAGAAGGAGGGGTAGTGGTAGCGGCGCCAGGCCCACAGCCCGGCCGCGACGGCGGCCAGGACTGCGAGCACGTCCAGCGCGTCACGCATCGGTGGCCTCCCTGGCGGGGACCAGGGCCGAGGCGCGGTAGGCGATGCCCCACCGGCCGGCGATCTCCCAGACGTAGCCGAGCAGGCCGACGGCGTTGACCTGGTCGCCGACGCCGATGGGTGGTTCGCCGGTGGTGCCGATCTTGACGAGTTCGATGCGGCCGAACTCGTCTTCGACGGAGACGGTGACTTCGTAGACGGTGTTGCCGTTCTTGTCGGTTTTGATCTCGCCGGTGTCCTTGTTGAGCACCCGGGGTCGCGGGGCCTTGACGCAGGTGATGGCGAGCTTGCTGACATCCACGGGGATCGGGACGGAACGCATGGGTTGTGACCTCCTCTTTCGTCGTTCACCAACATAGTTAGCCTAGTTGGCTTGGTTGTCAATGTGCTCTCGGTTGGCTTGGTCGGCGTTTCGTGGTGTGATGGACGGCGATGGTCAAGAACACCGGGCGCCCCGGCTACCTCCAGATCGCCGACGATCTCCGCGCGCAGATCCGCGGCGGCTCCCTCGCGTCCGGAACCCCGCTGCCGTCCACCGCGCAACTTGCCGAGCAGTACGACGCCTCGCTGTCGGTGGTGAAGATGGCTGTGGGCATCCTGCGCAACGAGGGCCTGGTGATCGGCCAGCAGGGCAAGGGCGTGTTCGTCCGCGATGCCGAGGAGCCCCCGGCCGCCGGCGACGAGTTGGCGGAGCTGCGCGCCGCCGTCCAGGACTTGTCGGTGCGCCTGGCCAAGGTCGAGGAGCAGTTGGCTACGTCCACGACACGCCGTTCCGGACGTAGCAGCCGGTGACCTTCCGCGCCAGCGACGCCGACGCCCCGTCCGGTGCCTGACGCAGGCTCAGCCGCTTGTCCTCGCGGCGGATGCCGACCAGGACCATGACGTAGCCGACGAGCAGCGCGACGCCGAGCAGCCCGGCGATGATCAGGGGGATCGTGGTCATGACCAGATCACCCCCGCCTGCGCCAGGCCGCGAGGGGCACGCGGGGGACGCCGGGTCTCGGAGCGCCGCCGGTTGCGCCGGTTCCTGGCCCGCTCCTTGCGCGCCCACCGGTCCCGCGCCAGGCACTTGGAGCAGCGGGTCTGCCCCTCGGTCAGGGCGTTGCCGCACTCGCACGAGGGCGTCTCGCCCAGGATCGTGATCTCGTGGTTCATAAGTGCATCTCCTCCTTCGGTCGGTGCCGTTGTGGCGTTGTGCAACCGAGGATGCGACGCAGAGTCAGGACGAGATCACTACACGACGGGACATGTTCAAGACGTCCGGCCTACGATGGCCAGGTCCCCGGACGTCCTTGGGAGCAGGTGAGATGGCGAACGAACGGCTACGCGCGGCGCTGTTGCAGAAGGGCGTGAGCGTCGCGGATCTGGCCGAGGCGATCGAGGTCGACCCCAAGACCGTGGAGCGGTGGATCACCAAGGGCCGCGAGCCGTACCGTAAGCACCGCTTTGCCACGGCTTCCTACCTGGGCGTGGACGAGACCTACCTGTGGCCGCAGGCCCTCTCCCGCGAACAGGTCGTCGCCGCGTCCGAAAGCGAGGTCCTGGCGATCTACCCGCACCGCTGGGCCGTGCCCCGGGACGCGTGGGGACGTCTGTTCACCGCCGCGTCCGAAGAGATCGGCATCCTGGTCTACAGCGGGTTGTTCCTCGCCGACGACGCCGGCATGGTGCGCCTGCTCGGCGAGAAAGCGCGTGCGGGCGTGCGGGTGCGCATCCTGCTCGGCGACCCCGACTGTCACCAGGTCGCCCAGCGCGGGGAGGACGAGGGCGTCGGCGACAGCATGGCCGCGCAGATCCGCAGCGCTCTGGTCTTCTACCGGCCGCTGCTCGGCCTGGACCACTTCGAACTCCGGCTCCATGACACGATCCTGTACAACTCGATCTACCGCGCCGATGACGACTGCCTGGTCAACATGCACGTGTACGGCACTCGCGCGGGGAACGCCCCCGTGCTCCATCTGCGCAGGGTGGCCGGCGGGGAGATGGTCACCACCTACGCCGACAGCTTCGAGAAGGTCTGGGCCGGAGCCGTCCCGGTGGAGGCGTGACCATGGCCAAGCGGATCGACTTCTACGACGACCCCGACGCGCCCCAGCCCAACAGCCTGGTCCCGTCCGTGAACGTCATCGTCACCAACCCGGCCGGGGACGTTCTGATGATCCGCCGCAGCGACAACGACAACTGGGCCGTGCCCGGCGGCGCCATCGACCTCGGCGAGTCCATCCCCGCGGCGGCCGTCCGCGAGACGTTCGAAGAGACCGGCATCACGTGCGAGATCACCGGCCTGGTCGGCACCTACAGCGACCCCCGGCACGTGATCCTCTACACCTCCAACGGCGAGGCTCGCCAAGAGTTCTCCATCGTTCTGACCGCCCGTGCCACCGTCGGCGAGCCGACCCCGAGCGAGGAGTCCCGAGAGGTCCGCTGGGTG
>DASUCK010000715.1:0-4981 GCA_036276095.1 Nonomuraea sp.
ATGTAGCCCATGAAGGCGAGCTCCTGGGCGATTCCGTCATGGATCTCCCGCGCCAGCCGCTTGCGTTCCTCAGCGGTGGCGATCGCGCGCACCTCGCCGAAGAGCAGTGCCGTCTCGATCCGCAGCGACGCGTCTTCGACAAACGCGTCGAACTCCTCGGTGTCGTCAAACTCCCAGCGGCCGCGACGCTCGGCGGCGAGTATCCCGATCGTTCGGGCGCCGACGGTGAGCGGCATGGCCATGGACGCCAGCCCCGTCGTGCCGTTCAGGCCGACAGTGGAGAGCACCGCCCGCTGGTGACTCCAGGCGTCGGCCATCACGCCGTCGCCACGCAAGTTGTTGTCCCAGTCGGGCAGGTGGCCGTCACTGACCAGGGGCACGAGACGTCCCGCCGGGCCGGGCACGAAGACGGCGGCCCTGTCGTAATGCGTCCGCTCCTTCATCTGCTCCAGGAGCATGCGGGCCAGGCTCACCGCGTCCAAGCCGCCGGAGAGGTGCCGGGACACCGTACGGAGCTGGCTGACAAGCCGATAGGCCGCCGGGTAGGCCTCGTGCGGGCCTGTCGTGCGGACCCCCAGACGGCGTGCCCACGCTGCAAGCACGCCCGCCAGCAGGGCCAGCATGACCCACTCGGCCGAGACCGCGCTGTAGCTGACCAGGTCGCGGCGGGTGCTTCCCACGAGGCGGGCGAGGAGAACCATGGCGGAGGACGCCCCCGCCACGAACACGGCCCCCCTGACACCCGCCAACAGGCCGGCGTCCAGCGCCGGCGCCAACAAATAGGGGAGAAGGGGCTCATGTGGCCCGCCGTCGGCCAACATCAGCAGGCTCGCAGCAGCTGCCTCCGCCACCGGCACGACTGGATGCTTCGGGCGCGCGCTCGCTGCCACGACGGCCACGATCGCGAGGCTCACCAGGGCTGAGTAGCGGGTCAGCTCCTCGGCCACGTCGATCGCGTCCGTGGCCGAGTGCATGCTCTCGACCAGGGTGAGGCCGAGGGTGAGCGTCAGCAGGACAACTCGCGAGGAGATGCTCAGCCGCTGCCGGTCGAGCAGGCCAAACGCGGTGGTGATCGCGGACATGGCCACGGTCACTGACAGTGCCACATCGGCGTCGAATTCGACAGCATCTCGGGCATTCGACCTTCATGGCGATCCGGTGGCTGCTTCCATGGACGCATGGATCTGGGGCTGCGACAGCTGAGCCAAGTGTTGGAGACGGCCGACTCCAAGCTTCGGCAGGGTCAGAGCGCCGGTGGCAAGGCCTGGGCCACCGGGTTCGACCCCCTGGACTCCTACCTCAGCGGCGGGGTCCGCAGCGGTGAGCTGGTGCTCGTGGGTGGCCCCCAGGGTTTCGGCAAGACGATGTGGGTGCTCCAGGCCCTGCGCAACATGGTCGCCGACGGCAACGTCGGGGTGTACTTCTCCTACGAGCACGACGAGTACACCGTGCTGGAGCGTCTGATCGCACTCGAGGCTGGCCTGATGTACGGACCCGAGGCCGTCGGGATGCGGCGGATCCGGGCTGCGCTGGAGGCGGTGGACGGTCGCGGAGACCTGGCTCTGGAAGATCGCCTCGCCGACACCACGGGCGGTCGTGAGGCGCTCAACCGGGTGCAGAGCTACTCGCCACGTATGTTCTTCGCTCGATCCAATGGCGCGACGAGCGACCTGCGCGAGATCGCCGAACGCACCCAGCAGATCATCGACCAGACGGGTGAGCTCCCCGTGGTGGTCGTCGACTACCTGCAGAAGGTTCCGGTACCTGATGGTCCGGATGCCGAGGAGGAGCGCATCACCTTGGTGGCCGAGGGACTGAAGGATCTGGCTCTGCGGCTGCAGATCCCGGTCATCGCCATCGTGGCCGCCGAACGGGAGGGGCTCGTCACCGGCAAGCGACTGCGGGTCAACATGCTGCGTGGTTCATCAGCGCTGGCATACGAGCCGGACGTGATCCTGCTGATGAACGACAAGTACGACGTGGTCGCCCGCCACCATCTGGTGTTCGACGTCGGCAACGCCGAACGGTTCCGCAGCTGGGCAGTCATGACCATCGAGAAGAACCGGTCCGGGCTCGACAAGATCGACCTCGAGTTCCTGAAGCACTTCGAACAGGGCCGGTTCGACACCAAGGGCCAGGTCGTCACCGAGCAGCTGGTGGACGAGCGCGTCTTCGTCGAATAGGTCAGTCGACCGGGTCGAGGAACTCGCGCAACCTGCGGGCCAGCGTTCGCACGTCGATGGAGTCCTGAAGCTGGTCGCGGAACCCGTCAACCTCCCGCCGGGCGAGAGTGAGCTCCTTGCGGGTGAACACCTTCGCGCTCCGGGCGAGCAGGACGAACGCCTGCACATCGGCGACGGGGAGCGCCATGAGGTTGGGCCAGCTCGCCAGCGGTGCTCCACCGAGCCTCGTCCGCGCGATGTCAGTGTCCTTGATGATCAGCCCGTGATGGGCTTCGATCACCTCTGCGACGAGCCAGTGATCAGAGGCGAGCTGGAGCCGCTCCTCGAGCGGCCGTAGGTGCTCTCCGGCGGCGACCCGCCAGATGTCGTTGTCCCGAACGAGCACGCCGGAGGCGTCGCAGCCGACGGCGGCCGTCAGGTGGCGCCGCAAGGTTTCGGCCACACTACGGACCAGTGGGAGACGGGGCGTGTCATCGATCAGGGCCGTGACGCGCGTCATTGCCGACTCGCGCTTGGTGGGCGGGGGAGTCGGTGCGGCGGGTCGCGCGGGTGGTGCGGAGGCGAACCTCGCGGGAGCGGGATGCGGTGCCGGGGTGGCCTGGACCGGCGCGGGGTGCTGCACTGGCACGACCGCCGGCGCGGTTACCACCGGCGGCGCCTCGACCACCACCGGTGCTGTGTCCACCATCGGCGCCTCGACGACCGGCGGGGTCTGGATGGTCTCCGGACCGGCCGTCGCGGACTCCCATGAGCTACCAGCCTTGTTGCTTCGAACGGCACGGTCCACGGCCGAGAGCAGCGCGGCCGGCATGATAGGGAGCGACACGAAGATGAGATCCGGGTGCGCGCTGAGCAACTCGTCCCAGCCGTCGCCTTCCGTCGCGATCACGACGACCGCGCTGTCGGAGACGGCGGGGTTCAACGCGTCCAGCGCCGCCGTCGTCGCCTCGGCGGTGTCCAGGTCAAGGACCACCACGTCCTCGACCCAGGACCGGTCCTGCCACCCGGCCACCGGCCGGATCTCGTGGAAGCGGTGCTTGTTGGAGTTCATGGTCAGCGTGAGCCCCGCCCGCTTGGTCACGACGGCGATGGAGGAGGACATGACTACTTCTGGAACAGTGCGTGGTAGATCTGCAGCCCCGCGGGCCCGATGACCACGATGAACAGCGTGGGCAGGATGCAGAAGATCAGCGGGAACAGAATCTTCACAGGCACCTTCTGTGCCTGCTCCTCGGCGCGCTGGGACCGTTTGAGCCTCATCTCCTTGGCTTGGATCCGCAGCACGTTGGCGATCGGGATGCCGAACGCGTCAGCCTGGACCAGCGCCGTGACGAAGGTCCGGATGTCGTCGACGTCGGTGCGCTCGGCCATCGCGCGGAACGCGTCGATGCGCCCCATCCCGATCTGCATCTCCTGCAGCACTCGGAAGAACTCCTCGGCGAGCGGGCCTTCGGTCTGCCGAGCGACCTGAGCCATGGCAGCGTCGAAGGCAAGGCCGGCCTCGACGCTGATCGTGAGCAGATCGAGCGCGTCCGGCAGCTCCTTGCGCATGCGGTCGGCGCGGTTGTAGGCCTTCTGGTACAGCACGATGTCGGGGGTGAAGAAACCCAACAGGGTGAGCACCACACCGGTGCCTACCAGGGGAAGGATGCCGTAGCCGAGCAGGATCGGCGAGAGCGCGACGGTGATGACGACACCGGCGAGTGCGGCGATGACCTTGAAGGCGAGCACCCGGTCCACGTCCCAGTTGGCCGGCGACCCCGCGGCGTCCAAGCGTTTGCGGATCCGCTCGACCTGACCCGCGGGGGTGAGCCGGCGGCCCAGGCCTTCGCTGCGGCCCAGCAGCGGCGCGATGACCCGTTCCCTGAACGGCCTGTCCAGCTCGCGCCTCATGCTGGCCGGGGCCGCTTGAAACGCCTGCATGGCCGCGAGGCTCCGGCCGACCTGCTCCCGCTCCCCGGTCAGCACACCGATGGTTGCCAACACGATCACTACCGCAGTGAAGATCGCGGCGAGCCCCACGGCGAGGGCGATGTCGGCCATCGGTCAGACCTCCACGTTCACGATCTTCTTCATCCAGAGCCCGCCGATGCTCATCATGATGACGCCTCCGGCGATCATCAGCCAGCCCAACGGCTCCTTGGTGAGCATGAGGATGTACGAGGGCCGTGCCGTGAGCAGGTAGAGCGAGAACACGATGGGCAGGCCGCCCAGGATCCAGGCCGAGAGCCGACCCTCGGCCGACAGGGTCTGGATCTGGCGCCGGATCCGTGCGCGATCGCGCAAGGTCGCGGCGACCGTGAGGAGCAGCTCGGCGAGGTTTCCGCCGACCTCGCGCTGGACCCGGATGGCCATGACCACCCAGGCCCAGTCGCGACTGCGCATCCGGTCGGCGATGCCCTCCAGGGCGTCCTCGATGGGCACACCGAGTCGGGTCTCCACGAGGGAGCGGTTGAACTCGGTGGCGATCGGGTCCCTGCCCTCCCGGACGACGCTGTCGCAGGCCTGGGGGAGGGAGTAGCCGGCGCTGAGGCTACCAGCCATGAGCTGGAGCGTGTCCGGAAGGGCGTCGACGAATGTCTTGCGGCGCCGCGACTCCTTGATGACCAGGAACAGGAAGGGCGCGAAGAGGGCGAAGGCGGCCGCCAAGATGGTGATCATGATGTTGCGCCCGCTGAAGAAGAAGCCGATCAGTGGCAGGAACAGCACCAGAGCGGCCTGGATCAGGATCCACTCGGCGGGCTTCAGCGGCACCGCGCCGGCGTCGAGCCGTCGTTGCAGACGCTCCTCGAGCCCTC
>DASUCK010000716.1:0-4243 GCA_036276095.1 Nonomuraea sp.
ATGGGCCTGGTCGCGCACCGGGGGGACGTCCTGCTGGACGGCCGTCCTGGGGCGGGGCTGAAGCCGCGGGAGCGGGCCAGGCTGGTGGCGTACGCGCCGCAGACGCCCGCGCTGCCGCCCGACATGTCGGTCTTCGACTACGCGTTACTGGGGCGTACGCCGTACATCCCCTATCTCGGGCGGGAGAGCCGGCGGGACCGCGACGTCACCGCGTCCGTGCTGGAGCGGCTCGACCTGGGCGGGCTCGCCATGCGGCGGGTGGGCGAGCTGTCCGGCGGGGAGCGGCAGCGGGTGGTGCTGGCCAGGGCGCTCGCCCAGCAGGCGCCGGTGCTGCTGCTCGACGAGCCGACCACCGCCCTCGACCTGGGCCACCAGCAGCAGGTGCTGGAGCTGGTCGACCGGCTGAGGCGGGCCGACGGGCTCACCGTCGTCACCACCCTGCACGACCTGACCGTGGCCGGCCTGTACGCGGACGCGCTGCTCCTGCTGGCCGGCGGCCGCGCCGTCGCCGCCGGCGAGCCCGCCCAGGTGCTGACCGAGGACCTGGTGGGGCGGCACTTCGACGCCCAGGTGAAGATCGAGCCAGGCCCGGACGGGCGGCCTGTCGTGCACCTGGTCAGGGGTGGGGCGTGAAGCTGACCTATCGGGTGGAGGAGGGGGCCCGGCTGGGATGCCTGCTGTGGGAGTTCGGCCCCGGCTGGCGGATGATCTCCTCGGCCATGCTCGGCGGCGGCCTCGGCCCCCGCGAGTGGGTCATGAACGCCCAGGTCGTGGCCGGGTATTCGCGCATGGACCCGGTCGACCACCTCACCTCCTTGGGGCCGGCCGGTCCGGGCGTCGGCATGATGACCGCCGCCTCCGTCGACCGGTACGTACGGGCCGTGGACGGCGGCGCGGAGGCGGTCGCCACCGTGGGCCTGCGGGTCCCCACCTGGGCCGCCGCCCCGGAGGGCGCGCGGGATCCGGAACTGGCTCCCATCCGCGCGGGCGCCGTCGATGCGGGCGCCGCAGATGTGGGGACCGTCGATGTGGGGACCGTCAACATCGTCGTGGTCCTCCCGGTCGCGATGACCGATGCCGCGCTGGTCAACGCCGTGATGACGGTGACGGAGGCCAAGTCGCAGGCGCTTCTGGAGACGGGCTTCGCCGGCACCGGCACGGCCTCGGACGCCGTCTGCGTCGCCGTCCCCGTGCGCGGCCGGGAGGAGGTGTTCGGCGGCCCGCGCTCGGAGTGGGGCGCCCGCGTGGCCCGCGCCGTGCACGCCGCCGTACGGCGGGGCGCCGAGGCGTGGCGCCCCCGCCACGTCACCCCCTCGGGGACCCCGCGGCCCGTGGTGTGACGCCGGCGTCATCCGGGACGGCGGCGCGGGCGTAACACCCGTGGGAGTTTCGGCGATGGGGTCGTAGGGGGTGGTCAGACATTTCACTACGCAAGCCGCGCCGGAGGTGCCGCGAAGGGCCATATCAGTGAAGGTGCCGCCGAGATCGACGCCGGTCCACGTGGCCTGTCCGGCCGCGCCACGCCCCCTTGGCAAGCGCTTGGCTACGTGGCGGTCTCTTGACTTACGTCATGTGCTTGGGACCCTGGTCCTATTCCTGTGTTTTGGAGCGGAGAGATGGCGCGCCTCACAGCTCTGGCCGGTGGCGTCGCGGCGGCACTGCTGCTCGTCGCGACGCCGGCCGTGGCGCACGAGCACCCCAGTGGCATAACCGACCTGGTCACGCCCGCCGTCGTGCGGGTGGAAGCCGTGTCCCACGTGGAGATCACGCTGCTCGATCACATCGGCGAGCTGAAACACGTGGAGCGGTCCTACGACGTCCCGTTCGGAGCCGGCACGGGCACGGTGGTCAACCCCGACGGGACGATCGTCGCCCTGAGGCGTCTCGCGGTCAACGACGACGACGTGGCCGTGTACGCGGCCAACAAGATCTTCGCCGAGCACCACGACGTGAAGATCCCCGCGGACTTCGACAAGCACCGGCTCTCCGACGACCAGCTCAACCGCCACCTGCAGGACTGCTACCCGCCCAAGAGCGACACCGCCACCTGCATCGTCGACGTCACGACCGACATCACGGTGTTCCCCAACGTCTCGCCCCCGAGCGCCGATGGCCTGAAGTACAAGTGCGTCAAGGCCGGGCCCGAGCCCGACAGCCCCGCCGTGCTGGTGCCGCTGACCCCGATCACCGGCAGCGTCGGCGTCCCGACCGCGCCGCTCGCCGACAAGGTGCCCGACCAGGCGGGGGCGCCGGTCAGCATCGCCGGCTTCCTCGGCCGGCCGGGGGCGAAGGCGCCGCACACCGTGGAGATCGCCCACCTGGGCAAGGGCGGCGGTGCCGGGGCGACCGGCCGGCCGTTCACCGACCCCGAGGGCAAGGCGGACGAGCCGGTCAAGCTGGGCGGCCTGGCCGACAAGGGTCTGGTGGGCGCGCCGGTGATCGGCGACAAGGACGGCCACGTCATCGGCCTGCTCGTCGGCGGCGGCAAGGACGGCAAGATGATCGGGGTGAGGGAGATCACCGGCATCCTGTCGGAGGCCAGGGTGGTGCCGCGCAGGGGCGCGATCGACACGGCGTTCGAGGCCGCGCTGACCCGCTACCACACGAAGTACTACACCGAGGCCGCGCCGGGCTTCCAGCGCGTGCTGGAGCTCTATCCGGGGAACGTGGTGGCGTCGTCCCTGCTCAAGACGTCGCTGGCCAAGCGCGGCGGGCCGGAGGACCAGGCGACCAAGCGCGTGGTCGAGCCGGTGTCCGGGTCCACGCCGCTGTGGCCGTTCATCGTGGCGGCGGTGGCGCTCTTCCTGGCGGCCGGGGGCGGGGCGTATCTCTTGTGGCGCCGCCACGCTCCTGAGCCGGCGACTGAGTTGCCGCAGCCGCCGGCGGCCGGCCCGCCGCTCGACGACGGCGCGCACCAGACCGTGGTCGTGCGGCGGTCCCAGCCGTTCCACGTGGCCCCGCAGCAGCAACAGCTGATGACGGCGGCCGATCCGGCGATCAAGTACTGCACCTCGTGCGGTATGCGACTCGGGCCCGCGCACCGCTTCTGCGGCTACTGCGGTCACCCCATCGAGACGTGATGCCATTGAACGAAAGATCCCTCATCGGCCAGGAGGTGGCCGGCTACTACATCGAGGACATCGTCGGCAAGGGCGGCATGGCCGTCGTCTACCTCGCGCTCGACCCTAGGCTGAGCCGCCGCGTGGCGCTGAAGATCCTCAACCCGGTGCTCAGCGTGGACGACCGGTTCCGGCAGCGGTTCATCCTGGAGTCCAGGACGGTCGCCAGCATCGAGCATCCCAACATCATCCCGATCTACGAGGCGAACGCGGACGCCGACGGGGTGCTCTACATCGCCATGCGCTACGTCGACGGCCTCGACCTGCGCCGCCTCATCTACGATCGGGGTCCGCTGCCGCTCGGCCAGGCCAACCAGATCTTCGCGCAGGTGGCCGCCGCGCTCGACGCCGCCCACGCCCACGACCTGATCCACCGCGACGTGAAGCCGGCCAACATCCTGCTCGCCGACAACCACGTCTACCTCACCGACTTCGGCATCACCAAGCACCGCTCGTCGATCTCCGGCCTGACGCAGACCGACCAGTTCATCGGCACGCCCCGGTACATGTCGCCCGAGCAGATCAACAAGGAGCACATCGACGGCCGCTGCGACCAGTACGCGCTGGCGTGCGTGGTCTACGAGGCCCTGTCGGGGCGGCTGCCGTTCCAGCGGGAGAACGACATCGCGCTGCTGTGGGCGCACCTGGCCGAGCAGCCGGTGCCGCTGTCGCAGCTGCGGCCCGAACTGCCGCCGCAGGTCGACGCGGTGATGATGCGCGCCCTGGCCAAGTCGCCCGACCAGCGGTACGCGACCTGCGCCGAGTTCGTCACCGCGCTGCGCGACGCGATCAGCGGGACCCCCGACGCGGACGCCGCCGCGCACCTCGTCCCGCGCCCGGGCACCAGCCCCCACTCGGGGCCGCACCCGGTGCCGAACTCCGGCCCCCACGGCGTGCCCGGCGCCGGGCCCGGTTCCGGACCGCACTCCGTGCCTCACTCGGGCCCCTATCCCGCGGCGTACGGGCGGTCGCCCGGGGCCGCGCCGCCCACCCATCCCACGTCGCGGAAGCGGCGGCCGGGCCGCGTGCCGATCGTGGCCGCCACGCTGGTGGCCGCCGTCGCCGCGCTCGCCCTGGTCGCGTTCGTCATCGTGAACAACCGCGGCGACACGTGGGACCGCTAC
>DASUCK010000717.1:0-2303 GCA_036276095.1 Nonomuraea sp.
ACGATCACGGTCTCCCCCGGCAGGAGCAGGCGGCCGAGCGCAGTTTGCGCCGGCACAGGGTAGCGCGTGCCACGCGCCGCGTCGCCGCCGCTAGGGCAGGGTCACTCTCGAGCGGTAGAGCGTCGTGTCGTAGGCCAGCCAAAGGTCGCCGCCCGACGCGGCAGGCACGGTCACCTTGAGCTCCAGTTGATGCCCGACCACGAGCGTGTGGCCGGCGACGACGATGTCCGCGCGTCGCTTGACCCAGCCCGACACCGCGCCCTGCCAGTCGGCGGCGCTGACGGCGGCCGTGGCGATCTCCGTGGTCGTGCCGAGCACCGTGTCGCGGTCCCGCAGGTGGACGCGGAGATCCCCGGCGCGGCCGGCCTCGAAGCCAGCCATCGCCGTCCAGAGCTCGACCACGACGGTGCCGCTCACCGTCTGGGGCACGACGACCGTCGGACCGCGCCAGTCCTGGTAGCGCGTGAGGTCGGTCTCCGCGGGGCCGCTGCCACCGCGGGCGATGGTCCGGCCGGGTGCCGCCCCATGGTCGGTGTCGTAGTCGAAGAGACGGGTCGCCACCGGAGCCGTGCCATCCATCGCGAGGCCCGCCTGGGAGGCCTGGTCGCTGCTGGGCGGCGTCGGGTCGTCATGCAGGTAGTAGCGCGTGGCAGCGAAGTCAGAGGCTGTGACCGCGGCGGCAGAGTCGGCCTCGGCGTCGGAGAGGAGCGCCGACGTGGAGACGTTTCCCGCGGCCAGCGCCAGCGCCAGCGCCATCGGGACGGCCAGCCATCGGACTCGCACCTCAGGTACCACGGGGAGCGGCCGCCGCCGACCCGGGGCCGACGGTGCCGGGCAGGCGACGCCGCCGCCGGGCGACGGGAGTGGCAGGCTCCGTCAAGCGACGAGCGACCAGCAGCGCGGCGGCGAACGCGAGCAGGGCGACCATGCCGCTGGGCGTGGTCACGAGGGCCAGGAGGTAGCCGGCGCCGGGTACCACCAGGTCCACCCGACCGACGATCATGGCGGCGTCGACGAGGACCGGATCGGGCGTGGCGTTGGCATCGCCCTTCATCTCGACGAAGAGTCCGTCGGGCCGTGGCGCGAGACGCGTGATGCGGTGCGTGACGTAGGTGCCCGACGGGAGGCGCAGCGTGACCACGTCGCCCAGGGCGAGGGCCTCGGCCGGCGGCGACGAGAGGATGACGAGGCTGCCCACCGGCATGGCCGGGGCCATCGAGGCGGATCGGACCGCCAGCAGGCGATGACCGACCAGGGGCGCCGCGTGCATGCCCATGACCAGCACTGCCACCAGCAGCACGAAGCCCGCCAGCAGCAGCCCCGGGATACGTCGAGCGGCGCTCACGGCCGTCTGTCCTGGGGAGCTTCGGGGCCTATGGGTTGTTGGCCGTCTGCTCGGCGTCGAAGGTGAAGGTGGTGGTGGTCGTGGCGGACTGGTAGGCATTGCCCGCCGTCGAGGGCAGGCTGATCCGGAAGCAGAGCGTCTCGCTCGCGGCGGCCGCCAGGGTCCGGTCGCCGGCCTGACTACCGGCCGTCGGGCTGCCGAAGCCGGCCGTGCTGGCACCGAGGGCGCCGCCGTAGAGCGTGCTCACGCCGTCGAAGTCGTCGCAGGGCGTGCTCGGCGTGGTCAGGTCGATGGTCTTCACGGTCAGCGTCAGCACGTCCCGCAGAGCCTTGGCGTCGGGGTCGCTGCTCGACGTGCTCAGCGCATAGCGCAGCTGCGCCGTGCCGTCGTTCTCGACGATCACGTCGTCGGTGACCGAATCCCCCGGCAGCATGTCGGCCGTGGTCAGGCTGAGCGCGTCCACCTTCGCGGCATCGAGCACGATCGAGCCCGAGCCGAAGGTGCCCGGGACGGTCTCCTGGTCGCTGAAGAGAGCGAGCGAGAGGGCGCTCATGCCGGCGCCCGAGACCAGCAGCCCGGCCAGCAGGACCAGCAGGGCGAGGTCTCGCCGGCGCGAGCGAGGACGAGTTTCGAGGTGCATGGCGCGCGGCTCCTGTGGCGATCTCGCCGTCCCGCCGGTGGCGAGTCGGGGTCGGCCCGCGCGTCCCGGTCGCCGAGCAGCGCGTGGCATGGGCCAGCTTCGGCGGTCCGGTGCGGCCGGCCTATCACGAGAAAGGACTAGTAGTCACCCCGTACCGTACGCACCGCACCCGACCGCACCAGTGGGACCCTCGTACCATGGCCTCGGGTCGGCTCGGCAGCGGAGACTGCGACCGATGGAGAGGCAGTCTTCCCCGCCGGGTCCCCGCACATTCGCCGACACCGCCAACGACATCGCGCGTGGCATCGTCGCCGGCCT
>DASUCK010000718.1:0-8383 GCA_036276095.1 Nonomuraea sp.
CGGTCACGAGCGCTCGCCGGCCGTGAAGGGAGAACAGTGTCCGCAGATAGTGGTCAGACATGATCGGCAAGGTAGCATCCCGTCCGTTCGTGGTCTGCGGCTGTGGGGGCGGGGTCCGGCTTGCGCGGGTGCTCTGGCGATGGGGGTGGTCGAATCCCCGGGTTGGGTGGGTGGCGGTGTTCGGGGTGGGGGTCGGTCGGCGGTTTCGGGGTTGTGATCAGTGGGTGGTGTGTGTGGTCGTCGCTCGTGCGTAGGAACGGAGGGTTTGGGCGGACAGTGTGATCACGACGAGGCCGAGGACGCCGTGGTACCACTGCCAGCCGATGCCGATGCCGACGAACCCGTCCACGATCATGATGGTGGCGCCGCTTCCGGTGGCCAGCAGCGTGCCGGCCAGGGCGAGCAGCATCACGGTTCTCGGTATCTTGTGGGCGAGGGGTGTGACGGTGGCCAGGGCGACGCACGCGCCGATGAGGCCGGAGGCGGTGGCGAGCCATTGGGCGGTGGCGGCGTCCAGGGGGTAGCTCTGGGTGTCGGTGGGGGACACGGGTGGGCCGCCGGGGAAGCCGAGCCGGGCCTGCAGGGCGTACGCGGCTTTCCCTGTGGCGTAGCCGAGGTACACCAGTGTCAGCGTGTAGGCGGGCCAGCGTCGTGGGCGGGTGGAATCAGGCATGGCTACGACGGTAGGCCGGTGGGGTGGGGTGTCCCTCCCGCGGTTGTGGGAGGGGCCTCCCCTGTTCGGGGGAGTGCCGCTTGTGGGGATGGCGGCGGGGTCGCCGCGGGTGGGGAGGCGTCGCGTGCGGGGGCGTCGTGGGTGGGGGTCCGCTCGTAGAATCGGCACGTTCGAGGGAGAGGCGGGTGGATGGCCACGCGCGAGCGGCCGCGGCGGGTGACGATCGCCGATGTGGCGCGTCATGCCGGGGTGTCGACGACGGCGGTGTCGAAGGTGTTGCGCAGTGCGTATGGTGTGAGCCCGGCGATGCGGGATCGGGTGAAGGCCGCGATCGAGGAGTTGGGTTATCGTCCGCATGCGGCGGCGCGGGCGATGCGGGGGCGTACGTTCACGATCGGTGTGCTGCTGCCGGACCTTCGCAATCCGTTTTTTCCCGACATTCTGGATGGGTTGTCGGAGCAGCTGGCCGGCACCGACTACCAGGCGATCATGGTGCAGGGCGGGCCGGGCGCGGAGGCGGAGGCGCGGGCGATCGACGCGCTGGTCGATCGGCAGGTGGACGGCATCTTGATGATCGCGCCGAGGGTGGGGCGGGCGCGGCTGGAGGGGGTGGCCGCGCACCTGCCGACGGTGGTGCTGGGCTCGCACGAGAAGTCGGCGGTGTACGACGCGGTGCACGATGACGACGAGCTGGGGGCGGAGCTGGTCGTCCGGCATCTGATCGGGTTGGGGCACCGGCGGGTGGCGCACATCGGGCACCGTTTGGAGGGCCGGGAGCGGGCGGCGGTGGCGTTGCACGCGATCAGGGCGGCGACGTACGAGCGGGTGATGCGTGAGCACGGGCTGGACGGCGAGGTCGCGGTGGCGTTGACGTCCTACAGCGAAGAGGGCGGCTACGCGGGGGCGCGGGAGTTGCTGGCCCGGTCCCCGCGCCCGACGGCGATCTTCGCCGGGGCGGATCTGGCGGCGCTGGGCGCGTTGCGGGCGTTGCACGAGGCGGGGTTGTCGGTGCCGGCGGACATGTCGCTGGCGGGGTATGACAACACGCGGTTGGCGGCGTTGTCGAACATCTCGCTGACCAGTGTCGACCAGGACGGCGCGGTGATGGGGCGCACGGCGGGCCGGTTGCTGCTGGAACGCATCGAGGGCCGGTCGGCGTCGGTGCGTTTCTCGGTCACTCCGACTCTGGTCCCCCGCAGTTCCACGGGGCCGCCGCCCTCGGCGGTCTAGGGGGTCGGGAAATCTCGTCGCTGTCTCGGCGCGTCTGCCTGCCCGGACGGCAGGCGACAGGCCGCTGGCTGCCGGGGATGTTTGCGCGCGCGCACGTGCTGGGATATGCTCGCATGCCCCAGTTCGAGCATGCGTTTTCACGGACCTCCGGTTAGGAGTATACCACGCAATGGCTAATCGTCAAGATGGTGTCGCGCAAGCCCTTGACAGCGAGCAGCGGCACGTGTCCTGGCTCTACGGCCTGCTCGACCTGGCCAGGGAGCGGGCGCAGACGGCGCTGCGTGAGGCTTACACCCGGCAGGGCGGCACCCGCCAGGCGATGGTCGAGCGCGAGGTGCTGGCCTCGGAACAGGCGCGGCGCCTGGCCCAGCTCAACGCGGTGGAGCGGGGCCTGTGCTTCGGCCGCGTCGACGAGGAGTCGGGCGGCACCGTGTACATCGGCCGGGTCGGGCTGCGCGACGAGGAGCACGAGGCGGCGCTCATCGACTGGCGGGCCCCGGCGGCGCGGCCGTTCTACGTGGCCACGGCCACCGATCCGCGCGGCCTGGTGCGCCGCCGTCACCTGCATCTGAAGGACCGGCGGGTGGTCGGCCTGGACGACGAGGTGTTCGACCTGGAGCGGATGAGCGAGGGCGACCGGCGCACGCTGGTGGGCGAGGCGGCGCTGCTGGCGGCTCTGCGGCAGGGCCGTACGGGGCGGATGGGCGATGTGGTGGCGACCATCCAGACCGAGCAGGACCGGGTGATCCGCGCCTCGCTGCAGGGCGCGCTGGTGGTGCAGGGCGGCCCGGGCACCGGCAAGACGGTGGCGGCGCTGCACCGGGCGGCGTACCTGCTCTACACCCACCGCGACACCCTGGAGCGGCGCGGCGTGCTGGTGGTGGGGCCGAACGCGATGTTCCTGCGGTACATCGGCCAGGTGCTGCCGTCGCTGGGTGAGACGCAGGTGGTGATGACGACGGTGGGAGAGATGTTCCCTGGCGTGCGCGCGGCCGCCGCCGACGCGCCGGAGACGGCCGTGGTCAAGGGCGACCTGCGGATGGCGGGCGTGGTGGCCGGGGCGCTGGAGTTGCGGCAGCGGGTGCCGGACGGCGACCTGGTGGTGGAGCTGGACGGTCTGCGCCTGCGGGTGCCGCACGCGGTGTGCGCGGCGCTGCGGGATCGGGCGCGGGCGGTGCGGTTGCCGCACAACATGGCGCGCAAGCTGTACGTGACCGAGCTGCTCAAGGAGCTGGCCAGGGCCGAGGCGCGGGCGCTGGAGGAGTCGCTGCACGTGGAGGAGTTGGCCGAGGTCGATCCCGAGCTGGCCGAGCCGCTCGACCTGGAGGGCGATCTGGACGAGCTGGACGTGGAGCTGGCCTCGCGGCGGCTGTGGGAGGAGCCGGAGGTGCGGCGGGCGGTCGACGGCCTGTGGCCGGAGCTGACGCCGCGGGGTCTGGTCGGTGAGCTGCTGTCGGATCCGGAGACGTTGTGGTCGGTGGCGCCGCCGGGCCTGGAGTGGCGGCACCTGGTGCGGCCGGCGGGCGCGCCGTGGACGGTCGGGGACGTGCCGCTGCTGGACGAGGCCGCCGAGCTGCTGGGCGAGGACGACTCGGCGCTGCGGGTGGCGGCCCGGCGGGCGCGGGAGGACGCGGCCGAGCAGCTGCTGTACGCGGGCGAGGTGCTGCAGAGCACGGGCGTGGCCGAGGGGGGCATCGTCGCGCGGGCCGACGTGCTGGCCGACCGGCACGCCGACGAGGGTCCGGAGCTGTCCACGGCCGACCGGGCGGCGGCCGACCGCGCCTGGGCCTACGGGCACGTGATCGTGGACGAGGCGCAGGAGCTGTCGCCGATGGCCTGGCGGATGGTGATGCGGCGGGTGCCGGCCAAGTCGCTGACCGTGGTGGGCGATCTGGCCCAGACCGGGTCGGCGGCGGGGGCGCGGTCGTGGGGGGAGGTGCTGGACCCGTACCTGAGGGATCGGTGGCGGGTGGAGCACCTGCGGGTCAACTACCGCACGCCGGTGGAGATCATGGAGGTGGCCGCGGGCGTGCTGCGGGACTTCGACCCGGAGCAGGAGCCGCCGGAGTCGGTGCGGTCGGGGGAGTCGCGGCCGCGGGCGGTGCGCGTGCCGGTGTCGGGGCTGGCGGCGCTGGTGGAGGAGGAGCTGGCGGCGATCGGCGAGGGCCGGGTCGGGGTGGTGACCTCCGACGCGGTGCACGAGCGGGTGGCGGGGCTGTTTCCCGGCGGTGACCTGGACGCGCCGGTGGCGGTGCTGACGGTGGGGCAGGCCAAGGGGCTGGAGTTCGATGCGGTCGTGGTGGTGGATCCGGCGGGGATCCTGGCGCAGTCGCCGATGGGCGGGCGTGACCTGTACGTGGCGGTGACGCGGGCGACGCGCCGGCTGACGGTGGCCTACGAGGACGGCGGCCTGCCGGACGTCCTGTCCGGTCTGGCCCAGCCGCCGGAACGCCGGAGATCCACCTGACGTCACCGGCGTGAGGGAGCGGGGGTTTCGTGTTACGCGAAGCCCCCGTCGTGTTCGAGCTTGTCGGCGACGTCGCGGATGGCGCGGCCGACCTGTTCGAGGGCGCGCAGGGTGTCGGTGTCGAGGTGGTCCATGACGCGGCGCAGGTGGGCCAGGCCGACGTTGTTGATCTCTTCGACGAGGGCGGTGCCTGCGGCGGTGAGGCGGACCCGGCGGACGCGGCGGTCGTCGGGGTCTTCGTGGCGGCTGACCAGCCCTTGGGCGATGAGCCGGTCGACGATGCCGGTGACGGTGCCGAGGCCGACGCCGAGGCCGGTGGCGATCTCCTGGCCGGAGGCTGAGGGGCGGGCCGAGAGGATCATGACGACCTTGAGCTGGCGCATGGTGAGGTTGGAGGTGAAGAGGGGTGATCGGTGCTGGGCGAACAGTCGTCCGAGGCCGCGTTGGGTCTCGATGATCCGATCGATCAGCTTGTCGCGTTCGTCGTTCACTCTCACCTCTCGCTTCCTGAGAAGGTTATCAGGAAGCTTCGATACGTTAAATATTCGTACAAGGCGAAGTGTTAGTCTGGGGCGAACTCTTGGAGGGGGAGCCTATGACCGCGTTCGCCAGGTTGAGTCTGGCCAACCGCAGCCTTGTGATCTTGCTTGCGGTCGTGTTGAGCGGGTTCGGCCTGTTCACGATCCCGCAGCTGAAGCAGCAGCTGTTGCCGTCGTTGTCGTTTCCCGGCGCGTTCGTGATCGCGCCGTATCCGGGGGCGTCGCCGGAGATCGTGGAGGATCAGGTCACCAAGCCGATCGAGGACTCCTTCCAGGGGCTGGCGGGGTTGGAGCAGATGACCTCCACGTCGCGGGAGGGCATGGCGCAGATCCAGGTGGCCTTGGAGTACGGCACCGACGTCGAGGCGACGATCAACAAGATGCAGCAGGCCGTCAACCGGGTGGCGTTGCCGGACGGGGTGGAGCCGACGGTGACGGCGGGCAACACCGACGACATCCCGGTGATGGTGCTGGCGGTGGGTGACGGCGGCGACCAGCGGGCGATGGCCGACAAGCTGCGCCGGCTGGTGGTTCCGGAGTTGCAGAGCGTCGAGGGCGTGCGTGAGGCGGCGGTCACGGGCACACGGGACGAGGTCGTGACGATCGAGCCGGACGCCGGGAAGATGGCGGCGCGGGGGGTGTCGCCGGCGCAGATTCCCGAGGTGCTGCGCGCCAACGGGACGCCGGTCCCGGCCGGCACGCTGACCGACGCGGGAAAGTCGCTGACGGTGCAGGTGGGGTCGCGGGTCGACTCGGTGGAGAAGCTGAGGAACCTGTATCTCACCCCGGTCCAGCCGCAGGGTCAGGCTCAGCCGCAGCCGGGCCAGTCCCAGCAGCCGGGTCAGCAAGCGGGTCAGCCGCAGGCGCGGCCGGGGCAGGGTGGCCTGCCGCAGCAGGTGGCACGGCCCAAGCCGCTGAAGCCGGTCAAGCTGGGCGACGTGGCGACGATCACGCGTGACCTGGCCGAGGCGACGACGATCACGCGGACGGCGGGCCGGTCGAGCCTGGGCGTGTCGGTGACGATGGGGCCCGACGGGAACGCGGTGGCGATCTCGGAGGAGATCCGGGAGAAGCTGCCGGACCTGACCAAGGCGCTGGGGGACGGATCGGACACGGCGGTGTCGGTGGTGTTCGACCAGGCGCCGTACGTGGAGCGGTCGATCGAGAGCCTGACCACCGAGGGCGTGCTGGGGCTGGCGTTCGCGGTGCTGGTGATCCTGGTGTTCCTGCTGTCGGTGCGGTCCACGCTGGTGACGGCGGTGTCGATCCCGTTGTCGGTGGTGATCGCGCTGATGGCGTTGTGGGCGGGTGACTATTCGCTGAACATGCTGACGCTGGGCGCGCTGACGATCGCGGTGGGCCGGGTGGTGGACGACTCGATCGTGGTGCTGGAGAACATCAAGCGGCACCTGGGATACGGCGAGCCGAAGCTGCAGGCGATCCTGACGTCGGTGCGGGAGGTGGCCGGCGCGGTGACGGCCTCGACGCTGACGACGGTGGCGGTGTTCGCGCCGATCGCGATCGTGGGCGGCATGGTGGGCGAGTTGTTCGGGGCGTTCTCGATGACGGTGACGGTGGCGTTGCTGGCCTCGTTGCTGGTGTCGTTGACGGTGGTGCCGGTGCTGGCGTTCTGGTTCCTGCGGGCGCCGGAGTTGTCGCCGGAGGAGGTGCGGCGGCATCGTGAGGAGGTCGAAGCCAGGGAGCTGCGGTCGCCGTTGCAGCGGCTGTACCTGCCGGTGTTGCGGTTCGCGACGCGGTTCAAGCTGGTGACGGTGCTGATCGGGGCGGCGGTGTTCGCCGGCACCATGGGGATGGCCGGGAGCCTGCAGACGAACTTCCTGGACTCCTCGGGGCAGAACACGGTCTCGTTGGCGCAGCGGATGCCGGTGGGCACCGACCTGCGGACGACCGACCGGGCGGCCGAGCGGATCGAGGACGTGCTGGCCGGTCACGACCAGGTGGAGACCTACCAGGTGAACGTCGGCGGTGGCGGCCCGATGGGGTTCGGCGGCGGCGGGGGCACCGATCGGGCGTCGTACTCGGTGACGTTGAAGGACGGCGCCGACACGCCGCGAGTGGAGGAGGAGCTGCGGGAGCGCATCGCGCGCCTGTCGGGGGTGGGCGAGGTGACCGTGGGCGGCGCGGGCGGCGGGTTCAACGCCGACACCGTGAGCGTGATCGTGCGTGGCCCCGACGCCGGAACGTTGCGCGCGGCGGCCGAGGAGGTCCGGCGGGCGATGGGCCAGGTGTCCGGGTTGCGGGACGTGTCGTCGAACCTGGAGTCGAGCGCGCCGCGCATCGAGGTGGTCGTCGATCGTGCGGAGGCCGCCGAGCGGGGCCTGTCGGAGGCGCAGATCGGGCAGGCGGTCGCGCAGGCGTTCCGTGGTGCGCCGCTGGGCCAGATCACGTTGGACGGCCGGGCCAGTGACCTGGTGTTGCGTGGCCGGGAGGCGCCGGCCGACGCGGCGGAGGTCCGGGACCTGGAGCTGGTCACGGCGGCGGGCATGGTGAAGCTGTCGTCGGTGGCCGACGTCCGTGAGGTGGCGGGGCCCACGCAGGTGACGCGGATCGATGGTGAGCGTTCCGCGACGGTGTCGGGCAAGGCCGTGGACGCCGGCAACCTGGGCGCGGTCACGCAGGAGCTGACGGAGAAGCTGGACGGGTTGGCGTTGCCGGCCGGGGCCACGTACGAGATCGGTGGCGCGTCGGCGGATCAGGCGGAGGCGTTCGCGGATCTGGGGCTGGCGATGCTGGCGGCGATCGCGATCGTCTTCATGATCATGGTGGCGACGTTCCGCAGCTTCGTCCAGCCGGTGATCTTGCTGGTGTCGATCCCGTTCGCGGCGACGGGCGCGGTGGGGCTGCTGGTGGCCACGGACACGCCGCTGGGGGTGCCGGCGCTGATCGGCATGCTGATGCTGATCGGGATCGTGGTGACGAACGCGATCGTGCTGATCGATCTGATCAACCAGTACCGCGAGCGGGGCATGGGCGTGGTCGAGGCGGTGATCGAGGGTGGCCGGCGGCGGCTGCGGCCGATCCTGATGACGGCGGTGGCCACGATCTGCGCGCTGACGCCGATGGCGTTGGGGGTGACGGGTCAGGGCGGGTTCATCTCGCAGCCGCTGGCGATCGTGGTGATCGGTGGTCTGATCAGCTCGACGCTGCTGACCCTGGTGCTGGTCCCGACGCTGTACACGATGGTGGAGCGGGCGAAGGAGCGGATGCGGCGCAAGCCGGCCGAGCCCAAGCACGAGGCGAAGGTCCTCACCCCGACCTCCTGACAGAGGCGGCGCTCTTTGCCCGGTGGGGTCACCGCACCCCGCCGGGCAAACGGCTTTCCCATCACCGGTAATCAGCAGGTGCGGCGGTGGCCGGGCCTGTCGTTACGGGCATCTTCAGTCTGAATGCACTGTCGCGGACTGCTCGCGGAATTGGCGCGGCGGGAGGCCATAGGCGTTGCGGGAGGCCTGG
>DASUCK010000719.1:0-23462 GCA_036276095.1 Nonomuraea sp.
CGCTCCCTCCTCCTGTTAGGCGGGAGCTTATGCTATTTCGTGAATCGCCCCAGGGCGGGAAGTTGCCGGTCATCGGAGAAATCCGGTGAGATCCGGCACGTTGATCCGCCCCGCCACGAGCTGCCCGGCGGCCACGCGGGACGACACCTGCTCCTGCGACATCCGGGCCGCGATCAGCCCCGCCACCATCGGCGTGGAGAACGACGTGCCGCTCCAGGTGGCCAGCCCCGTGAACGTCGCCTTGTCGCCCTCCTGCAGCGGCGCCAGGCACGTGCAGTCGGAGTACATCGACGGGTCGGCGAACCGGCACGTGGTGCGGTGCGGGTAGCCGTACGCGTAGTCGCCGGAGGTGAAGGCGTTGACCAGGCGCTCGCCCGGCGCGTACACCGTGACCCAGTCGCCGTGGTTGCTGAAGCAGGCCCGGCCGAGCCCGTCCTCGCGCAGCGCGCCCACCGAGACGACCACGTCGCCGGCGGCGTTGACCGGCTCGGCGGCGAAGGCGGCCGGCCAGAACGGCAGCGTCTCCCCGTCGTTGCCGGCCGCGGCCACCAGCACCGTGCCCGGGTGGGCGGCCAGCTCGTCCATGAAATCGGCCAGGCCCAGCAGGGCGACGGCGTTGTTGCTGCGGGTGCCGGCCGACAGAGAGATGATGTCCGGCCAGCCGTGCGTGTCCATGGCGTCCAGCAGGAGCAGGCCCAGCTCGTCCTCCATGGCGGCGCCGCCGTAGGGGAAGGCGTTGTGCACGCGCACGTCGGTGGCGGGGGCCACGCAGCGCAGCACGCCGGCGATGAACGTGCCGTGCCCGACGTACGGCTTGATGTGGCCGTCGGCGTCGAGCTCGTCGCCAGGGGCGGTGACGTCGCCGTGCACCATGGGCACGTTGGGCACGCCCGCGCTCTGCGCCAGCCACTGGTGGTCGAGATAGTCGTGGACCAGCCCGGTGTCCACGACGGCGACCGTGACGCCTTCGCCGCGGTCGCGGCCGGAGACGGGCGGGTTGAGCGGGCCCGCGCTCGGGATCGGCTCGTCGCCCGGGCACAGGTTGACGCCCGCGACGGAGACGAAGTGGACGAGGCTCGCCGGGATCTTCTCACCGGCCAGCAGCTCGACCGTGCGGTAGACGTTCCTGGAGCCGACCGCGAGCCGGCGTACGGACAGGCGGTCCTGCTCTCTCCCGTCGCCCGGCCAGGCCACGCGGACGGTCTCGGAACCGGGCTGGAGCCGCTGGACGGCGGAGACGGCGCGGTCGACGTCGGACGCCCGTACGAGAACGTGGCCTTCGAGATAGGCGAACTGCGGCTGGGCGCGCGCGGTGCCGTCCGCGGCGCCTTCCGGCCCCGCGACCGCCCGCACGCCCTGCGGCAGCGCGTCGTTGAGAATCTCGAGCTGCTCCCAGAAACGGGTGTCCGAAGTGCTCATCCTGACCGTCCCTCCTTGCGGTGTACGTGGGTAAGAGGGGCCGGCGAGCCGGTTGATACAGGACCCGCCGGCGCGCGGCCGGGCGCGACAGGGCTGACGCGACGTGCGCGTCCGCTCTACGATCGACATGTGTCCGGGGAAGATCCGCACGACCTGCTCGCCCTGGTCTTCGCGCGACCGCAGGAGGCTCTGGCCGCGGCCAGAGCCGTCCTGGCCGACGGGCGCGGGCCGTACGAGTCCTCGATCGCCCGGCAGGCACTCGGCATCCTGCACCGCGAGTTCGGCGACCTCGGGGCCGCCATCGGGGAGCTGCGGCAGGCCGTGCGCCTGGCGCGGCGGGCCGGGTCGGCCGACCGCGAGTCCGACGTACTGGCCACCCTCGGCATCGCGCTGCTGCAGGACGGCCGCACCCGGTCGGGGCTGACCGCCCTGCACGACGCCGCCGCCCGGGCGGACGGGCGCACCCGGGCCAGGGTGCTGTTCCGGCGGGCCGGCGCGTGGTGGATCCTCGGCCGGCACGCCGAGGCGCTGGAGGACCTGCGGCGCGCGGTGCCCGCCCTGCTCGCGGCGCACGACACCGTGTGGGCGGCCCGGGCGCTGTCGCTGCGCGGCCACCTCTACCTGGAGCAGGGCGTCGTCCGGCAGGCCGACGCGGACTTCCGCACCGCCGAGCGCATGTTCGCCACGACCAGCCAGGACCACGACTCGGCGGTCGCCGTGCAGAACCGCGGGGTGGCGGCGTTCCGCACCGGTGACCTGCCGGCCGCGCTCGGCCTGCTCGACGACGCCGAGCGGCGGTTCAAGGAGCTCGGCACGCCGATGTTCGACCTGATCTGCGACCGGTGCGCGGTGCTGCTGGCGGCCGGGCTGGCCGGTGACGCGCTCGTCCAGGCCGACGGCGGGCTCCGGCTGCTCACCCGGCTGCGCGGCCAGGCCACCCGCCGGGCCGAGCTCCTGCTCATCGCGGCCAGGGCGGCGCTCGCGGCGGCGGACGCGCACACCGCCCGCGACCGCGCCGCCGAGGCCCGGCGGCTGTTCGCCGGCCAGCGCCGTACGTGGTGGGCCGAGCACGCCCGCCTCATTCTCGTCCAGGCCGAGTTCGCCACCCGTCGCTCCCTCCGGTCAGATCTTCCGTCCTCCGGCGGCGCCGCATCCGGCGCGGGCACCCCGGACGTCCGGGCTGGCGCGCCGGGTCTGGAGAGGCTGGCGCGGGACGCGCGGCGGCTGGCCGGGCGGCTGGCCCGGCTGGGATCGCCCGAGGTGTGGCAGGCCCACCTGCTGGCCGGGCGGGCCGCGCTGGCGTCGGGCCGGGCCGCCGTGGCCGAACGCCAGCTGGCCCTGGCGGCGGAGGCCAGGAAGAAGGGGCCGGCCACGTCCAGGGCGGGCGGGTGGCTGGCCGAGGCGCTGCGGGCGGAGGCCGCCGGGGAGCCGCGCCGGCTCCTGCGCGCGTGCCGCGCCGGGCTGGCCCTCATCGAGGAGCACCGGCTCACGCTGGGCTCGTCCGAGCTGCGCGCCCTGGCCACCGCGCAGGGCGCCGAGCTGGCCACGATCGCCCAGCGCCACCTGCTGCGCACCGGCCGGACCCGCCGCCTGCTCGCCTGGACGGAGCGGTGGCGGGCCACCGCGTTGGCCGTCCCCGCCGTACGCCCGCCCGAGGACGGCGAGCTGCTGGGCCGCCTGGCCACGTTGCGCCGGGTGGAGCACCTGCTGGCCCAGGCCCGCTCGGACGGCGCGGCCGCGGCGGCGACGCTGGAACGCGACCGTGGCCGCCTGGAGGCCCAGGTGCGCACGAGGACGCTGCGCCTGCGCGGCGCCGGGGCGCCGGCGGAACGCCAGGACGGCGCCGAGCCGATCCTGGCCGCGCTCGGCGCCGGCCGCCTGATCGAGCTGGTGCCCGTGGACGGCGTCCTGTACGTCCTGCTGTGCGCCGACGGCGCCGTACGCCGCCACGAGGTCGGCCCGATCGCGACGGCCGTCGCCGAGGTCGAGTACGCCCGCTCCCGGCTGCGCCGCCTCGCCTACGAGTGCCACACCGACCCCGCCGAGCTCCACGACCTCGGCACCCGCCTGGAAGCCGCCGTCCTCGGCCCCGCCGCCGCCCACCTCACGGGCCCAGCCGGCGGGGCCCGCCGCGCCGGCCCCGCCGCGCGACCGCGTGGCGCGGAGACGGGCGGGGGAGCGGGGACAGGTGGGCACGTGGCCGGCGGAGACGCGTTCGGGGGACACCGGGCCGGTCGGGGGATCGGTGGGGGCGGGCCGTTGGTCGTCGTGCCGCCGGGGATTCTGCATTCCACGCCCTGGGCGCTGCTGCCCTCCCTGCGGAGGCGTCCCTTCACCGTGGCACCGTCCGCGGGCGCGTGGTTGCGGGCCGGGGCCGCCGCGCCGCCCGAGGACGGCGGGGTCGTGCTCGTACGCGGCCCCGGTGTCGCCAACGCCGACGACGAGGTACGCCGGATCGCCGCCCTGCACGACCGCCCGGCCGTGCTGTCGGGAGGCGCGGCCACCGCGGCGGCCGTGCTGGCGGCCATCGACGGCTGCCGCCTGGCGCACCTGGCCGCGCACGGCACGTTCCGGGCCGACAGCCCGCTGTTCTCCTCGCTGCACCTCGACGACGGCCCTCTGACCGGCTACGACCTCGAACGTCTCCGCCGCGCCCCCTACCGCCTGGTCCTGTCCAGCTGCGACTCGGGGCAGATGGCGCCGGTGGGCGCCGACGAGCTGCTCGGCCTGGCCACCGCCCTGCTGCGACTGGGCACCGCGGGCATCGTGGCCAGCGTCGTGCCGGTCAACGACGAGACGGCGGTCCCGGTCATGGTGGGCCTGCACGACGGGCTGCGCCGCGGCCTGTCGCTGGCCGAGGCGTTGTGCCAGGCCAGAGGGGACGACGTGTCGTTCATAGCCATCGGAGCGGGCTGATCCGCCACGCAGCTGATACCTTGATCGATAGTACGCGATCATGAAACACTTCCTCGGCAGACGTATCTATCGGGGTATTGGGGGGTCGTCGCCCATGATCCGCGAGCCGATCGAGCGGCCCTAGGATGCCCGACGGCGAGCCGGGCGAGGCGTACGAGCTCGGCCGAACCTGCGCGCTGGCCGCCGAATGCCGCAGGGACCTGCGCCGCTGCGCCCAGATGTACGGCGCCCTCTTCCCGCCGGCGGCCTTCGACGCCGAGCTCTACACCTCCCTCACCCTCGGCACGGCCTTCAGCGCCCCCTGGGCCGGCGCCGACCGGCTGAAGGTCGTCAACCGGGCCGCCCTGTGGGTCCTGGCCGTCGACCGCCTGGTCAACCACACCGCCACCACCCGCGAGCAGGTCAACCGCCTCACCCGCGAGTGCGTCTCCGTCGCCGACGGCGCCGTGCCCCGATCGGCGGTGACCCGCTTCCTGGCCGACCTGCGCGACGAGCTGGCCACCGTCAAGGACTTCGACGGCCTGCGGTGGCTCTGGCGCGACCAGCTCGCCAGGATGCTCGCCGGCATGGCGCGGGCGTGGGTGTGGCGTGACACGCGGGCGACGCCGACGCTGGCCCGCTATCTCGACAACGCCGACAGCCACGGCTCGTGCTTCGTGGACCTCTCCCACTGGATCTACACGGCCGACGAGTGGGCCAGGGCGCACCTGGCCGACGTGCGCGCGGTCAGCCGGCAGGTGCAGCGCTACCTGCACCTGCTCGGCGACGTGGCCTCGTACCGGAAGGACATGAGCTGGGGTGACCTGAACATCCTGGGGCTCGGCGTGAGCCGGGCCGAGGTGACGGAGGCGATGGAGCGGCTGGCCCGCGAGGCGGCGCGGCGCATCGAGCCGGTCGGCGAGCACAGCCCGCGCACGGCCGCCTACCTGCGGAGACAGATAGGATTCAAGGCCGGTTTCAATGGCATTTCGGACAGCGGCCGCCCCGCGTAAAGGCGCTGTCCAATTTCATGACAAACTGTCCTGACTGCTCTCGGGTGAGAGGGGCGAATATCGATGCGTTGGGCAACAAACCGTGACATTTTGTTTCTTGTAAAAGAACGCGGCTTGAGTGGAAAATGTGGCGTTGCTAGGGTGTCTCGTTGCCAGGCATGTGGATCGGCCTTCTCGACAAACCTTGACAGGTACCACTGACCACGGCACCTCAGGGCGGGCCGCGCATGCGCGGGAGATGTACGGGCGGTGCTGGATGGAATTCGGTCGCTCTGACCATTGGCGACTCCCCACCGCGATCAAAATCTTGATCGCCGGAGGGTTCGGCGCGGGCAAGACCACGATGGTGGGCGCCGTCTCCGAGACCAGGCCGCTACGCACCGAAGAGGCGCTCACCCAGGTCGGCACCCACATCGACGACCTGTCCGGCGTCGAGCGCAAGCTCACCACCACCGTGGCGATGGACTTCGGCCGCATCACCATCCGCAACGACTACATGCTCTACCTGTTCGGCACCCCCGGCCAGGAACGCTTCTGGTTCGTCTGGGACGAACTGGCCATGGGCGCGCTGGGCGCCGTCGTGCTGGCCGACACCCGCCGCCTGGACGACTGCTTCCCGTCCGTCGACTACTTCGAGAAGCGCGACCAGCCCTTCATCGTGGCGCTCAACTGCTTCGAGGGCACCCAGCCCTTCACCGTCGGCGAGGTGCGGCAGGCGATCGGCCTGGAGCCCGACATCCCCATCGTGCGCTGCGACGCCCGCCGGCGCGACTCCGGCCGCGAGGTCCTCATCACCCTCGTCGAACACGCGATGCGCAGGGGCGCCACCCCGGTCGGGACCATGTCGTGACCATGACCGGCTACCTTTGATCCGATGGAGGAGATCGACCGCCGGATCATCACGCTGCTCGCCCGCGACGGCCGCATGAGCTTCACCGACCTGGCCAGGGAGACCGGGCTCTCGGTCTCGGCGGTGCACCAGCGCGTGCGCCGCCTGGAGAAGCGCGGCGTCGTCCGCGGCTACGCCGCGATCATCGACCACGACGCCATCGGGCTGCCCCTCACCGCGTTCGTGTCGATCAAGCCGATCGACCCCGCCGCGCCCGACGACGCCCCCGAGCGGCTCGCCCACCTGACGGCCATCGAGGCCTGCCACAGCGTGGCCGGCGACGAGAGCTACATCCTCAAGGTGCGGGTGGCCTCGCCGGTGGCGCTGGAGGACCTGCTGCAGCAGATCCGCGCCGCGGCCAACGTCTCCACCCGCACCACCGTGGTGCTGAGCACGCCGTACGAGCACCGCGCCCCCGACGTCGCCGGCGGCACCCCCGCCGCCCACGACTGAGCCCGGAGAGCGCCGCCCCTGCCCTCGGGGTTCTTACGAACCGCGGACGGATCGCCCCGCACGCGCGTGTCACCCGCCCGCGGATGGCACGCTGCACCCCGTGAACCCCGCACCACCACCCCGCCCCCCGAGCCCCGGCCGGGGGCGCGGGGCACCAATCGCTCACCTGCCGGTCCCCGGAGCGCCGCCCAGCGCCCTGGTCGCGGCGTTCCGGGGCCGGTGGCCGGGCGGTCCCCCGCGGCTCCCGGCTCGCCGGGCCGCCGGGGTGGCGGCGGGATTGCTCGCCGCCCAGGTGGCCGTCCTCGCCGTCGTCTTCCACCTCGCCCCCGCCGGCCTCTTCTGGTGGTACGCCGCCGCCTGGGCGCTGTTCGCCGCCGCGGCCCTGGTGCTGCGCGGCGTGCCGGGGCCCGCGGCCGGGCGGCTGGTGCTGGCGGGCGGCCTGGCCGTGATCGCCACCGGACTGCTCGGCCCGCCGGCCACCAGCACGGACTCCTTCCGGTACGCCTGGGACGGCCGCGTCCAGTCCGCCGGCCTGTCCCCCTACGACCGCGCCCCGGCCGATCCCGAGCTCGCCCGCCTTCGCGACCCCTGGCTCTTTCCCGGCTGCGGGCAGGGCCGCCTGTACCCGTTCGAGGGCGGATGCACGCGGATCAACCGGCCCACCGTGCACACGATCTACCCGCCGCTGGCCGAGGCGTACTTCCTGCTGGTGGACCGGGTCTCGCCCGCGGGGGCGCGGCACAAGCCGCTGCAGGTGTCCGGCGCCCTGCTGGCCGCGGGCACCGCGGTCGCCCTGCTCGTCCTGCTGCGCAGGCGGGACCCGCGGCAGGCCGCCTACTGGGCGTGGTGCCCGGCCGTCCCCATGGAGGCCGTGAACAACGCCCACGTCGACATGCTCGCCGTGGCCGCCGTGGTGCTCGCCCTCGGCGCCGGCGCCCGCCCGGCCGTCCGGGGCGCGCTCGCCGGGGCCGCGATCGCGGCGAAGCTGGTCCCCGCCGTGGTGCTGCCGGGCGCGCTGTCAGGGGCGCTGGCGAGCGCGCGGGCGGCCCGGCGCGCCCTGTGGACGCTGGTCCCGGCCGTCCTGGTGGTGGCCGCGTCGTACCTGCCGTACGTCCTGGCCTCCCGGTCGTCCGTGCTCGGCTACCTGTCCGGCTACCTGGCCGAGGAAGGCTACGAGGAGGCCGCGGCCCGCGACCGGTACGCGCTCCTGCGCTGGGCGCTGCCCGACTCCTGGGCGCTGCCCGCCGCGCTCGCCGTGCTGGCCGCGGCCGCGTACGTGGTGCTCAGGCGCGGCGACCCCGGGCGGCCGTGGCGGGGCGCGCTCGTGCTGACCGGGCTGGCCTTCCTCGCCCTGACCCCGGGCTACTCCTGGTACGCGCTGCTGGTCGTGGCCCTGGTCGCGCTCGACGGCCGCTGGGAGTGGCTGGGCGTGGCGGCGGCCGGCGCGGTGGCGTACCTGACCCCGGCGGGCACGGCCGCCTACGCCGCGGCCGCCGCGCTCGTCGCCACCGCCTGGGTTGTACGACGACATACCATGTCATTATGACGACTTCCGTGGACCGCGTCGCCTGGGTCCGGCTCTCCTCCGGCTTCCTCCCCCTCGCCGTCCCCGTCAGCGACGCCAAGGTCCTCACCGGCCGGCAGCGGCCGATGACCGAGATCGCGTTCCTGTTCGCCGAGATCGGCACCGAGCAGGGCCAGGAAGGGATCGGCTTCGGCTACGCCAAGCGCGCCGGCGGTCCCGGCCAGTACGCCCACGCCAAGGAGATCGCCGGCGACCTGCTCGGCGAGGACCCCAACGACATTCCCCGGCTCTGGGACAAACTGTGCTGGGCCGGCGCGTCCGCGGGCCGCAGCGGGCTCGCGGTGCAGGCCATCGCCGCCCTCGACCTCGCGCTGTGGGACCTGAAGGCCAAGCGCGCCGGCCTGCCGCTGGCCAAGCTCCTGGGCGCCCACCGCGACTCCGTGCGCTGCTACAACACCTCGGGCGGGTTCCTGCACGCGCCCGTCGAACAGGTGCTGGAGAACGCCACGGCGGCGCTGGAGCGCGGCATCGCCGGCATCAAGATCAAGGTGGGCCGGCCCGACACCCGCGCCGACCTGGCCCGGCTCAGCGCCGTCCGCGAGCACCTGGGCGCCGACGTGCCGCTGATGGCCGACGCCAACCAGCAGTGGGACCGGCCGACGGCCGCCCGCATGGGCCGCGCCATGGAGGAGTACGACCTGGTCTGGATCGAGGAGCCCCTGGACGCCTACGACCACGCCGGCCACGCGGCCCTCGCCGCCGCCCTGGACACGCCGATCGCCACCGGCGAGATGCTGACCAGCGTCGGCGAGCACGCCGAGCTCATCAGGGCGCGCGGCGCGGACGTCCTCCAGCCGGACGCCCCCCGCATCGGCGGCATCACCCCGTTCCTGCGCCTCGCGGCCCTGGCCGCGCACGAACGGCTGCAACTGGCGCCCCACTTCGCCATGGAGGTCCACCTGCACCTGGCCGCCGCGTACCCGCTGGAGCCGTGGGTGGAGCACTTCGAATGGCTGGAGCCGCTGTTCGCCGAACGGCTGGAGATCCGCGACGGGCGCATGCTCGTGCCGCGCCGGCCCGGCCTCGGCGTCACCATGAGCGAGCAGGCGCTCACGTGGGCCGTCGAGCGGTACACGACGTGACCAGCCGCACCCAGCGCCTCGTCGACACCCTGACCGCCCGCATCCGGGAAGGCGTGGTCCGGCCGGGGGAGCGGCTGCCGACCGAGAGCGAGCTGGTGGCGACGTACGGGGTGAGCCGGACCGTCGTACGCGAGGCCATCGCCCGGCTGAAGGCGGCCGGGCTGGTCGAGACCCAGCACGGGCGGGGCAGCTTCGTGCTGGCCCGGCCCGGCACCACCGGCTTCGAGCCCGCCCCGGCCAGGACCCGGCAGGACGTGCTCGACCTGATCGACTTCCGGATGGGGGTCGAGGTCGAGTCGGCGGGCCTGGCCGCCGCCCGCCGCACCGCGCCCGCGCTGGCCGGCCTCCGCGAGGCCCTGGACGGCTTCGCCGCGGCGGCCGCCCACCCCGGCGCGGCCGTCAGCGCCGACCACCGCTTCCACCTGCGGATCGCCCTGGCCACCGGCAACCGGTACTACGCCGACCTGCTCGCCGCGCTCGGCCCGTCCATGATCGTCATGCCGCGCGACCGCCTCCGCCCCGGCCGGGAGGACTACGCCATGATCGTGGCGGAACACGACAACATCTACGCCGCCATCGACCGCCGGGACCCGGAGTCGGCCCGCGCCGCCGTCCGCGTCCACCTCGCCAACAGCCGATCCCGCCTCCTCCGCGACCCGGAACCGTAGACGCTCCGGTTCCTCGGCAAGGCGATGCCGCGGCGGACGGCCGCGCCTTCCGGGCGGAGGCCGGCGGCCCCGAGGCCGCTCCCTGGCCGGCCGCCCTGGTACCGTCGAGCACCACGAGCCCGCCGCCCGCGACCGGCCGGGAGCAGGGAGACGGTGGCTTGGACCATCCGATGATCAGCCGAGCGGGGGCGGATGAGCGGGCCGTGTTCGAGCAGCGCCCGCGGGGCCGCGCGATCATCGTCAAGGCCGAGGATGTCGAGGCCGAGGATACGGCCGGGGAACGGTCAAGAGCGCCCGCCCCTGGGGAGCGAGATCAGAAAAGAGGGAATGTGGGCGGAGTACCGCAACAGGCATGCTAAGGTCGTCGTTTGTCGTAACAACAAGCAGATTGGCCCGGAGTGTCCCATTAACCACATTAATGGTCAGGCGGCAACTCGTCAAACGGAGCTCGCCAAGGAGCAGGCGTACGTCACCCGGCTCTACGACCGGCTCGACACCCTGCGCGAGCGTACCCAGCAGCAGCTCAAAGAGGTGCTGGCCACGGGCGCCGTCGGCACGATGCAGAACAGGTCCGAGCGCGACACGTTCGCCGACATGTACGCCCACCGCCTGGCCCGGCTGTGGGCGGTCGAACGCGGCCTGGTTTTCGGTCGGCTCGATCACGCCGAGGAGGGCCGGCTCTACATCGGCAAGATGGGCATGACCGACGACGACCAGCTCCGCCTGCTCATCGACTGGCGCGCCCCGGTGGCGCAGCCGTTCTACCGCGCCACCCCCGCCGCGCCGATGGGCGTGACCAGGCGCCGCCACCTGCAGACCAGGGGCCGTACGGTCGTGGGCGTCGACGACGACCTGCTCGACCTCGACGCGCTCAGCGACGACGACCGCGCCACCCTCAACGGCGAGGCCGCTCTGCTGGCCGCGCTCGACGAGCGCCGCACCGGCCGCATGCGCGACATCGTCGCCACCATCCAGGCCGAGCAGGACCGCGTCATCCGCGGCGACCTCAACGGCGTGCTCGTCGTGCAGGGCGGCCCCGGCACCGGCAAGACCGTCGTGGCCCTCCACCGCGCCGCGTACCTGCTCTACACCCACCGCGAGCGGCTGGAACGCCGCGGCGTGCTCATCCTGGGCCCCAATTTGACGTTCCTGCGCTACATCGAGCAGGTCCTGCCCTCGCTCGGCGAGACCGACGTGCTGCTGGCGACGGTCGGCGAGCTGTATCCCGGGGTGACCGCCACTGCCAGGGAGCGCCCCGAGGTGGCCGCGCTCAAGGGCGACCGGCGCATGGCCGAGGTGATCGCCAAGGCCGTGCGTGACCGGCAGCGGGTGCCTCGCGAGCCCATCGCGCTCACCCTCGGCCGCACCACGCTCACCGTCGACCGCTCCATGCTGGAGGCCGCCAGGAACAGGGCCGCCCGCTCCCGCCGCCCGCACAACCAGGCCCGCGCCGTGTTCGTCAGGACACTGCTCAACGCCCTGGCCAGGCAGCACGCCCGCAAGATCGGCAAGGGGCTCGTCGACGAGGACGACCTGGCCGACCTGCGCGAGGAGCTGCGTACCGAACCGGTGGTCAAGGCCGCGCTCAACCGGCTGTGGCCGTACCTGACGCCGCAGCGGCTCCTGCTCGGCCTGTACGGGTCTCCCGAGCGCCTCGGCTACGCCGCCTCCTCCCTGACCGCCGAGGAGCGCGCCCTGCTGCGCCGCGACGGCGGGCAGTGGACCGAGTCCGACGTGCCGCTGCTCGACGAGGCCGCCGAGCTGCTCGGCGAGATCGACGAGCACGTGCTGCGCGCCAGCGCCCTGCAGGCCGAGGAGGAACTGGCCGCCGCCCGGCAGGCCGAGGAGCGCGAGCGTGAGGCCGAGCTCGCCTACGCCCGCGAGGTGCTGGAGCTGACCGGCCTGTCCGACGTGATGGAGGCCGAGCGGCTGGCCGAGCGCCAGCGCGGCGGGGGGCCGTACCTGACGACGGCCGAGCGCGCCGCCGCCGACCGCACCTGGGCCTACGGGCACGTGATCGTGGACGAGGCCCAGGAGCTGTCGCCGATGGCCTGGCGGGCGGTCATGCGGCGCTGCCCCACCCGGTCGATGACGATCGTCGGCGACATCGCCCAGACCGGCTCGGCCGCCGGGGCGCGGTCGTGGGCTGAGGTGCTGGACCCGTACGTGGCCGGGCGGTGGCGGCAGGAGCGGCTCACCGTCAACTACCGCACGCCGGTCGAGCTGATGGCGGTGGCCGCCCGTGTGCTGGCGACCGTCGACCCGGCGCTGGAGGCGCCGACGTCGGTGCGCTCGCTCGGCGTGGAGCCCTGGTCGGCGCCGCTGACGGCGCTGCCGGAGCTGGTCAAGGCCGAGGTCGGCGAGGGCGGCAAGATCGCCGTGGTGGTGCCGGACGCGCTGCTGTCCCGGCTGGGCGCCGAGGTCGCGGCGACCGTGGCCGGGGCCGTGGTCGTCGTACCTGGGGCCGGGCGGCAGAAGGGCGCCGAGGCCCTCGACGCGCCGGTGGCCGTCATGGGGGTGGCCGATGCCAAGGGGCTGGAGTTCGACTCCGTGATCGTGGCCGAGCCCGACGTCATCGCCGCCCAGTCGCCACGCGGTCCCAGCGACCTGTATGTTGCTCTCACCCGCGCCACGCAACGGCTCGGCGTCGTCCACGAGCGTCCGCTGTCCCCGGCGCTGCGGGGCCTGCCGAGTCGCTCCCCGGCGTCCGCGCAGGGGCTTTGATCTGCTTTGCGGTGGCCGGTCACGCCTGTCCCACCTGCGGAAACTTGATGTTTCTGCTGATCGGGACACGGTTGACATCTGAGGTGGAGTCGGTAGTTTGCTGCGCAGTCCAGCACGGGACTTGGCCGGTTGGCCGTCTCTGACATCGTCGGATCCTGCGTCCGTGACGGAGCGTGACTCCGTCCACACAGCCAGGTGCAGGGCCGTCGGTCCGTCGAGTCGGGGCACCCCAACCGGGCGGGGGGTTGGACCCGGGACGGGTCCGGGAGCCCAGTAGACAACGGAATTCCGCGCTCGCCGCCGACGAGACGGGTCCGGTCCGAAGGGTTTCCGGGCCCTCTTCCCGCTCTCGTGCGCCGGACCTGCCAGCGCGCCGGGTGGTCCCGTGGGTCGCGGGATCACCCTGCCGCCCGCTCGCGCGGCCTTGTCAGCGCCGTTTTTCCTGATCTTCTCGTGCCGTGGCGGCATGACCGCCTCGTCGGGGCGGTAGCGTTTTCCGCAAGCAGGCGTTCGTACGGTGGCGAGGAGACCCGGAGTGGTTCAGGACAAAGCGAGCCTATCGCCCACCCCCGGGCACGGCCCGACCCCCGAGCCCGTCACGGCTTCCGACCCCGATGCAGGCCCGGCCGCCGAGCCCGTCACGGCAGCTGGCCCTGGGGAAGCGCCGGCTCCCGCGGCCGGCGGTGGTGGCGTGGCCGCGGGAGCCGAGGTGGACGGCGGGGCGCGGGAGCCGCGGAAGGTTCTCCTGGCCAGGGTGGCGGCCGCGGCAGGCGGGGGGATCGCGTTGTTCGCGGCCTTTCCACCGATCAGCTGGTGGTTGTGCGCGCCCCTGGGCATCGCGCTGATCGTCGGCTCCCTGCACGGCGCCGGCCCCAAGCGGGCCGCCTGGCTCGGCTACGTGGGCGCCGCGGTGTTCCTGTTCCCCGCCCTGGCCTGGGTGCGGCCCATCGGCGACGACGTCTGGCTCATGCTGGCCGGCACCGAGAGCCTGTTCTACGCCGCCATGGCGGCACTGGCCGCGCTGGTGTTCCGGCTGCCCGGCTGGCCGGTGTGGTTCGGCGGGTTGTGGGTGGCCATGGAGTGGGCGCGCAGCCTGGTGCCCATCGGCGGCTTCCCGTGGGCGCGCGCCGCCTTCAGCCAGGGCGAGTCCCCGTTCACACCCTACGCCGCGCTCGGCGGCGTCCCCTTCGTGTCGTTCGCCGTCGCCCTGTGCGGCGCCCTGCTGGCCCACGCCGTCCTCGTGCGCGGCCGGGGCTCGGCCTGGCGCCGCGCCGTGCCGGTCGCGCTGGCCCTGGCCGTCCCCGCGCTCGGCCTTTCCCTCCCGCGGCCGGGCGACGAGGGTCGCACCGTCAACATCGGCATCGTGCAGGGCAACGTCCCCGGCGAGGGCATGTACGCCCTCGGCGACGAGCCCGCCGTCGTCCTGAGGAACCACGCCAACGAGACCAAGCGCCTGGCCCGGGCCGTACGCGAGGGCAAGCTCCCCAAGCCCGACGTGGTGGTGCTGCCGGAGAACTCCACCGACATCGACCCCTACCGGGACGCGCTCGCCCGCCAGATCATCCACGACTCCGTCCAGGACGTCGGCGTGCCCACGCTCGTCGGCGCCGTCGTCGCGATCGGCGAGGCCAACCGCGCCACCCGCAGCCTGGTGTGGGACCCGGTGACCGGTCCCGGCGCCTACTACGACAAGCAGCGCCTGGTGCCGTTCGGCGAGTACACCCCGTTCAAGGAGATCGTGCTCGCGCTGTGGGAGCGCGCGAGCCTGGTCGGCCGGCAGTCGATCGCCGGCACCAGGCCGGGCGACCTGACGATGGGCCCGGTCACGATCGGCGCGGTCAACTGCTACGAGGTCGCCTACGACGACACCGTGCGCGGCACCGTGCGCGCCGGCGGCACCCCGCTGGTGGTGCAGACCAACAACGCCAGCTACGCCCTGACCAACCTCCCGCCGCAGCAGCTGGCCATGTCGCAGCTGCGCGCCGTCGAGCACAACCGGGCCGTGGTGACCGCCGCGACCACCGGCATCTCCGCCTACGTCACGCCTGACGGTAAGGTCTCCTGGCAGACCCGCGAACGGGTCGCGGACATGAACGTGGTCACGGTGCCCGTCCGCACGCAGGAAACGCTTGCCACGAAGGTGGGCCCGCTTCCGGAATGGGCACTGATGCTGATGGGAGCAGCGGCGGCGGGAGTCGCCGCGTGGCGCGGCAGGCGGCGAGACGAACGGGTGAGGAACGACTGATGATGGAGACTCTCGGCCGGGTGCTCGTCGTCGTGCCGACCTACAACGAGCGCGACAACCTGCGCATGATCGTCGAGCGGCTGCGCGCCGCCGTGCCGGACGCCGCCGTGCTGGTGGCCGACGACAACAGCCCCGACGGCACCGGCGAGGTCGCCGACGAGCTCGCCGCCGGCGACGACCAGGTCCACGTCCTGCACCGGCCCGGCAAGCAGGGCCTCGGCGCGGCCTACATCGCCGGCTTCCGCTGGGGGCTGCGGGAGGGCTACGACGTGCTGGTGGAGATGGACGCCGACGGCTCCCACCAGCCGGAGGAGCTGCCCAAGCTGCTGCAGGCGCTGGCCGACGGCGCCGACCTGGCGATCGGGTCGCGTTACGTGCCCGGCGGCAAGGTCGTCAACTGGCCCCACCGGCGCGAGCTGCTGTCCAAGGGCGCCAACGTCTACACGCGCGTCATGCTCGGCCTGCCGGTGCGCGACGCGACCGCCGGCTTCCGCGCCTACCGCGCCGCCACCCTGGAGAAGGTGGGGCTGGCCGGGGTGGAGTCGCAGGGCTACTGCTTCCAGGTCGACCTGACGCTGCGCACGTCGCGGCACGGGCTGCGGGTGGTGGAGGTGCCGATCACGTTCGTGGAGCGGACGGTCGGCAAGAGCAAGATGAGCGGCAAGGTCATGTCCGAGGCGTTGTGGCGGATCGGCCTGTGGGGCGTCACCGGCCTGCCCAAGCGCCTGCGCCGCAAGGACGATCGGGCCTAGCCGGTCGGGCCGCGCCCGGCCGGGCGCGGCGTGGGTGGCACGCGCGGCCCGGGTGGCGTGGACAGTGGGGCGGGGGCGGAACGCTTCCGCGTCGCCGGGCGTTGTCCCTACGTACGCGTTCCTGACGTACGCGCGTGTGCGGAATCGAGGAAACGATGCGGCTGCTGCTGTTCCTGGCCTTCCTGGTCGTCCCCGTCCTGGAGATCTGGCTGCTGATCCAGGTCGGGTCGGTGATCGGCGCGCCATGGACCGTCGCCCTGCTGCTGGCCGACAGCCTGCTGGGCGCCTGGCTCGTACGCCGTGAGGGGCGCCGGGCGTGGCGGGCGCTGCAGGAGTCGTTGCAGACGGGCCGGATGCCGAGCCGGGAGCTGGCCGACGCCGGGCTGGTGCTGACGGGCGGGGCGTTGCTGCTGACGCCGGGGTTCTTCACCGACGTGCTCGGATTCGCGTGCGTGCTGCCGTTCACGCGGCCGCTGATGCGCCGCCTGGGGGTGTGGTTCTTCGACCGGCGGGTCAAGCGGATGGCGGCGGCGTCACCGTACGCGAACCTGTTCCCGCCGCAGCCCGGATCCCCGGAGCAGGCCCCGCACGGTGGGCGCGTCGTGCACGGCGAGGTGATCAAGGAGGACCGCGACTAGCGCGGATGGCGTCCGGGATCAGGCGTGCGGACCCCTGCTGACACGAAAGAACCCCCGGGCCGCCAAGCCCGGGGGTTCTACCGTGAGAGGGGATCAGGCGCTCTTACGACGCTGGGCCCGCAGGACCGCGAGCCGCTCGTTGAGCACCTCCTCCAGATCTTCGATGGACCGCCGCTCCAGCAGCATGTCCCAGTGTGTCCGCGGGGGCTTCGTCTTCTTCGACTCCGGCTGCTCGCCGTCCACGCGCACCGCCGTCGCGCCGCACATGCGGCACTCCCACGTCGCGGGGATCTCGGCCTCGGCGGCAAGCGGAACCTCGAAGCGATGGCCCTTAGGACAGGTGTAGGACACCTCCTGGCGCGGAGCCAGATCCGTGTTACGGTCGTTCTCGTAGCTGGTTGCCCCGAGCCGGGTGCCACGAAGCGCGCGCTCGCCCATGTCTCAATGCCTCCTACAGGGCCCCCTTGCGGTGGGGGGACTGTCTCCCACGGTGTCTAACGCTTGGTACCGTGATGGGATTCCCACCCGCGGGGTGATCCAATCGCGCTTGGGGCCTCGGTTCTTCACCCGATCGGCGATTGCCCCCGCGAGCGCGGGGGTTCGGCGCGTCTCGTGCGCCGACCCAGCCGGCGGAGGCCATGGCCGCTCCCGCCTCCCCCGTGTCAGATCCGCTCCGGCACCTCGTTCCCGGCCGCGCGGATGGCCTTGGGCACGTTCGTCAGGGCCAGCAGCACGAAGCCGATCACGAAGAACACGATCAGGGAGACGATGGCGATCCGGTAGCTGTTGGTCATCGTCAGCGCCAGCGTGATCGTCAGGTTGCCGATGAACGCCGACCCCTTGTCGCTGATCTGCAGCAGGCCGAAGTACTCCGCCTCCTTGCCCTTCGGGATCACCTGGGAGAAGAGGGAGCGCGACAGCGCCTGGGTGCCGCCCAGCACGATGGCGATGGCCAGCGCCATGAGCATGAACTGCGGCACCACCCGCTCCTGCACGAACAACGCCGCCACCACGATCCCCGTCCAGACGATCAGGCTGGCGAGGACCGTGCGCTTGGTGCCGTACGCGCGGGCCAGCCGGCCCAGCAGCAGCGCCCCGAAGAACGCCACGAACTGCACCATGAGGATGGTGCTGATCTGCACGGTCGTGTCCAGCTTCAGCGCCTGCGAGGCGAAGGCCGCGCTGTGCCCGATGACGGTCTGGATGCCGTCGTTGTAGATCAGGTAGGCCGCCAGCAGCAGCAGCGTCAGCGGGTAGCGACGCAGCTCTCTCAGCGTGCGGCCGAGCTGGCGGAAGCTGCCGCCCACCGAGCCGAGCGTGCTCGTCTCGTGCGCCGGCACGGGCCGGTTGCGCAGCCGCAGCAGCGGCACGATCGTGAAGACCGCCCACCACAGCCCGGACGACATCAGGCTGATCCGCACCGCGGTGCCCTCGTCCAGGCCCAGCGCCGCGTGGTTGAGGTAGAGGGCGAGGTTGATCGCGAGCAGCACGCCGCCGCCGACGTAGCCGACGGCCCAGCCCTGCGCGGAGACGCGATCGCGTTCGTCGGGGCTGGAGATCTGCGGCAGGAACGAGTCGTACACCACGACCGAGCAGCCGTAGGCCAGGTTGGCCAGGACGAAGAGCACCACGCCCAGCATGTAGCGGTCGCCGTCGAGGAAGAACAGGCCCAGGACGGCCAGCGCGCCGACGTAGGCGAACCCGCCGAGCAGCTCCCGTTTGCGGCCGGTGTGGTCGGCCAGCGCGCCCGCGATGGGCAGGAACACGATCTGCAGCAGCACCGCGATCGTGGTGGCCAGGCCCCAGATGGCCGCCGGGCGCACGTCGGCGCCGAACACGCTGACGAAGCCCAGCTGGTCGGTGACCAGCGAGTCGAACCGCGCGGCGCAGTCGGCGGCCGGCACGGTGGGGAAGTCCTGGCGGCAGGCCGCCGTGGTGGCCACCGAGATCAGGTAGGGGCCGAGGAAGACCGAGATGACGGTGGTGTAGAAGGCCGAGTTGGCCCAGTCGTAGAGATACCAGGCGCGCTGCTCGCGCCGGCGGGCCGCGGGGGAGTCGTCCAGGACCGCGGGGGATGCGGGTACGGGCATGGTGTCGTGTCGCTCCTAGGCGGCCAGCGTGCCGGGATGCCACTGACCGCGGCGCTCCAGCACGTGGCGCAGGCCGGTGACGTTGTCGGTCATGATGCCGTCCACGCCCAGATCGAGCAGTCGCTCCATGCGGGCGGGGTCGTTGATGGTCCACACGTGCACCTGCATGCCGAGGGCGTGGGCGGTGTGGATCAGGGGCGGGGTGGTGACGCGCAGGCCGCGGAAGCCGATCGGCACCTGGGCGCAGGGGACCTGGGCGCGGGTCAGGCGGGCCAGCAGCCGGCCGTAGCCGGAGGTGGTGGCCGCGGCGCGCAGCGCGGCCACGCCGCGCGGCCCGAGCGCCGAGCACACCTCCCTGCCCATCGCCGCCCTGGCCAGCGCCAGGCGCTCGTCGGAGAAGGAGGTCAGGCAGACGCGGTCGTAGGCGTTGGTGTGCCTGATCGCCTCGGCCAGCGGGGCGATGGCCGCCGCCTCCTTGACGTCGATGTTGAAGCGGGCCTCCGGCCAGCTGCCCAGCAGGTCTTCCAGCAGGGGGATCTCGTGCACGCCGCCGATGCGGGCCCGCCGCACCGCCTTGTAAGGCAGCTCGGAGACGCGGCCGCGCCGGTCGGTCACCCGGTCGAGGGTGTGGTCGTGGAAGGCGACCAGCACGCCGTCGGAGGTGGCGTGCGCGTCGGTCTCCAGGTAGGTGTAGCCGAGCGCGATAGCCCGCTCGAAGGCGGCCACGGTGTTCTCCGCCCCTTCCGCGGCGCCTCCACGGTGTGCGAAGGCCAGCGGGCCGGGGTGGTCGAGGAAGGGGAATCGGCGGCTGAGCACGTCCTGAAGTATGCCCTTTCGGGGGGAAGCCTGCGGTTACGAATCGGGGAGATTCTCCCATTCCTGGCGGCGTGCCTCGGCCAGCGCGATGGCCGCCGCCACCGCCACGTTGAACGAGCCCACCCGGCCCACCTGGGGGATGTAGCAGGTGCCGTCGACGGCGTCGAGCAGGGCGGGGGAGCAGCCGTGGTCTTCGCTGCCGACCACCAGGCACACGTCGCGGCCCAGGCCGGCCCGGTGGATCGGCACGGCCGCGGAGGTCAGCTCGATGGCCAGCACGGTGTAGCCGGACTCGCGCGCCGCCTTGACCGCCTCGGCGGCAGGGACCGGCTCGTGCCAGGTGACCAGGCGTTCGGTGCCGAGCGCCGTCTTGCCGACCTTGGGGTTGGTGGGCGGGGTGGCGTTGCCGGCCAGCCAGATCTCGTCGACGCCGAACGCGGCCGCGCTGCGGAAGATCGAGCCGACGTTGAACGGGCCGGTGACCGACTCCAGGATCAGGCCGAGGCGGTTTTCCGTCTGCCTGCGCCAGGTGCGGTTGAGCCGCTTGACGTCGGTGGGGCGCAGCTGCCTTCTCATCGGGTCACCTTCAGGATGCGGTAGGAGGCCCGGCTGGCCTCGCGGGAGGTCTGCCAGCCCCGCTCGCCGAGCCAGCGCTGCAGGGAGTCGGAGCCGAGGTGTTTCTGGACGACCAGGTAGGCCACGCCGTCGGGCGTCAGCCGGGTGAGCCACCTGGTGAGCATCTCGTGTAGGGCCTGCTTCCCGATGCGGATCGCAGGATTAGACCAGATTGCCCGAAATTTCACGTCGTCTGGCATGTCATCGACATGCACCGTTCTTACTTTGTAAAGGCGCGCGGCCTGGGCGTTCCGCTCGGTCAGCTCCAAACCACGGCGGTTGACGTCGACGGCCCACACCGTCGCCTCCGGCGCGCGGGCGGCCATGGTCAGCGCGACCGGCCCGTAGCCGCAGCCGAGGTCGAGCAGGTCGCCCTCCTGCGGCGGCGGCGGGACGGTCTCCAGCAGCACGCGCGTGCCGACGTCGACCCGATCCGGCGAGAACACCCCGCTGTCGGTCTCCAGCCGCAGGTGCAGGTCGGGCAGGACCAGGTCGACCACGCCCGGCCGGCGCGCGCTGCCCGGCTGCTCGGAGAAGTAGTGAGCCACGTGGCAGAACGTTACGGGATGCGCGAGCCGAACATGACCGCCGCGCCCGCCACCAGCAGCCCGGCGATGATCGCGGCCACGATGAACAGCTGGGTGATCTCCTGGTTGACCAGCTTGTAGCCGAGGGACGTGCCGATCTGCTCGTAGACCTCGCGCAGCTCGCTGCCGGACTCGGCGGTGTAGGCGCGGCCGCTGGTGCCGTCGGAGAGCGACTGCAGGGTCTGCTTGTTGACCGGCACGTTCACCGGGCGGCCGTCGATGTTGACGGTGCCCTCCTGGGTGCCGTACGCGATGGTGGAGACCGGGACGCGGGCCTGCTGGGCGGCCTCGATGGCCTCGTTCACGGACCTGCCGGAGGTGTTGTCGCCGTCGGAGAGCAGCACGATCGCGGCCGGCGGCGGGTCGGTGGCGGCCTGCTGGTCGAAGGAGCGCAGCGAGTCGAGGGCGTTGAAGACGGCCTCGCCGATCGCGGTGCCGGGGCGGGTGGACAGGCTGCCGATCGCGGTGATGACGGCCTGGTGGTCGGTGGTGGGAGAGATGACCACGTTGGCCGAGCGGGCGAAGGAGACCACGCCGACGTTGAAGCGGTCGGGCAGCTCGCGGGCGAAGGACTGGGCGGCGGCCTTGGCGGCGGCGAGGCGGGTCGGCTGGACGTCGTCGGCGTCCATGGAAAGCGACACGTCCAGGGCGATCATGATGGTGGCCCGGTCGCGGGGCACGCGTACCTGGTCGGCGGGTTTGGCGGCGCCGATGACCAGCAGCGACATCATGACGAGGAAGAGCGCGGGCGCGACGTGGCGGCGCCAGCCGGGGCCGGCGGGGGCGACGAGGTTGAGCAGGGCCAGGTTGGTGAAGCGCACGGTGTAGCGGCGGCGCGCGAACATGGCCGCGACGTATCCGGCGACGAGCAGCACCACCAGGAGGAACAGCCACAGCCAGCCGGGCGCGAGGAAGGTCATTGGGGTCTCCGGTGGGCGAGATGGCTCATGCGGCGCTGGCGCAGGACGAACTGCGCGACGTCGAACACCCAGTCGCGGTCGGTCCGCAGGACCAGGTGGGCGACGCCGGCGCGGCGGAGTGCCAGGCGGGTGCCCTCGCGCTGCAGGGTGGCAGCCTCCGCGTACGCTTGCCGGATTTTGGGCGAAAGGTGCACTTCGCGTACGTTCCCGGTCTCGGGATCGGCGAACGCGACCCGGCCCACGTCGGGCAGTTCGAGCTCGCGCGGATCGATGACCTCGACGGCCAGCACCTGGTGGCGGGCGGCCAGCCGGCGGATGGGCCGTTCCCACGGGCGTTCTGCGTCGGGGTCGAGGTCGGGCCGGGCCTCCAGGAAGTCGGAGACGACCAGCCGCATGCCGCGCCGCCGGCGGCTGGCCGCCAGCACGTCGATGCCCTCGGCCAGGTCGGGCGGGTCGGGGACGACGCGGCCGCGCGGGGCGTCCATGAGGGAGTGGAGCAGGCCGTAGAGGGCGGGGCGGCCGGTGCGGGCCGGCAGGCGGTGGATGTACTCGTCGTGCAGCACCAGCGCGCCGAACCGGTCGCCCATCCGGCTGGACAGGAACCCGATCGCGCCGACGGCGGCGATCACCAGGTCGCGCTTGTCGGAGTCGGCGGTGCCGAAGTCCATGCTGGGGGACAGGTCGGCCAGCGCCCACGTCTCCAGCTCGCGGTCGGCGATGAGGTCGCGGACGTGGGGGACGGTGGTGCGGGCGGTGACGTTCCAGTCCATGCGGCGCACGTCGTCCTCGCCGGGCACGTAGACGCGGCTGTCACCGGCCTCGCTGCCGGTGCCGGGCAGCAGGCCCTGGTGGGCGCCGTGGAGCAGTCCGTCGAGCTTCCTGGTGACCGTCAGCTCCAGCCGCCGGAGCGCTTGTTCGGCTGTGGTGGGGCTCAACGGTTCTGGTTCCAGACGACCAGGGGCGGGGGGACGGCGTGCAGGATCTGGCGGACGACGTGCTCGGGGTCGACGCCGTCGGCCAGGGCGTCGAAGGTCAGCATGAGGCGGTGGGCCATGACGTCCACGGCCACGTCGCGTACGTCGTCGGGCAGCAGGTAGTCGCGGCCGCGCAGCAGCGCCAGGGCCCGCCCGGCGGAGACCAGGCCGAGCGTGGCGCGGGGGCTGACGCCGATCTCGATGGTCTCGGCGAGGTCGCCCAGGCCGTACTCGGCGGGGGAGCGGGTGGACATGACCAGGCGTACGACGTAGTCGGCGACCAGCTGGTGCACCGACACCTGCTCGGCCGCCTCCTGCAGGGCCAGCAGCTTGTCCGGGTCGAGGATCCGGTCGGGGACGGGCGGCTTGACGCTCATCCGGTGCAGGATCTCCAGCTCCTCGTGGGCGGTCGGGTGGGGGACCCGCACCCGGAACAGGAACCGGTCGCGCTGCACCTCGGGCAGCGGGTAGACGCCCTCGGACTCGATCGGGTTCTGGGTGGCCAGCACGATGAACGGCTTCGGCAGCGGATGGGTGACCCCGGCCAGGGTGACCTGCCGCTCGGCCATGACCTCCAGCAGCGCGGACTGCACCTTGGCCGGGGCGCGGTTGATCTCGTCGGCCAGCAGGAAGTTGACGAACACCGGGCCCAGCTCGACGTCGAACTTCTCGTTGGAGGGATGGTAGACGCGGGTGCCGACGATGTCGCTCGGCACGAGGTCGGGGGTGAACTGGATCCGGGCGAAGGTGCCGCCCACGACAGTGGCCAGGGTGGCGGCGGCGAGGGTCTTGGCGACGCCTGGGACTCCTTCGAGCAGGCAGTGCCCGCGGGCCAGCAGGGCCACGATGAGGCGTTCGACCATGTGGTCCTGCCCGACGATGACCCGCCGGACCTCGTCGAGACTTTGGCGCAGCAGTGCCGCGTCGTTTCCGCCTGGTTGTTCTTCGGCGACGCTCATGACGCCATTCCACCAAACGCGCCGCAAACTCGCACGGCGGCGCGTCTGTGCTTTCATGGCAAACGTGGCAAGTCCGCTCCAGTACGGCGATCCGCCCCGGTTGGGGCGTTACGTGGTCCAGGCGCGCCTGCAGCAGGC
>DASUCK010000720.1:0-11233 GCA_036276095.1 Nonomuraea sp.
GTGTGGGCGCTGGAGTCGCTGACGCTGGGCGAGGTGGTCAACCAGATCACGGTGGACGAGGACACGACCCACTGGGCCAAGGTCGCCCTGGACCGCATGCTCGCCCTCCCCTAGGCAGGCGTGCGGCGGCCAGGCGCCGCCGGGCGCTACGCGAAGTCGTAGCCGACTTCCACCGTCACGGTGAGCGTTTCGCGGCCGGGGCTGAGCGAGGGGGCGGTCTCGGCCGCGGCGGCCATGGTGACCAGGGGTTGCGGGCCGCGGTCGACCGCCTCCCGCACCGAGACCACGCGGCCGAGCGGGCGGCCGGCCAGCTCCGCGTACTGGGCGGCCTTGTCGGCGGCGTCCCTGAACGCCCTGGTCCTGGCCTCCCGCAGCGGGCCGGACGGGTCGGAGACCTCGAACGCCAGCCCGTTGAGCCGGGCCTCCTCCCCCACCCCGGCCACGGTGTCGATGAGGCGGTCGGCGCGGCCGAGGTCGCGCACCACGATCTCCACGCCTTGGGCCGCCCGGTAGCCGGCCACCTTCGGGTACGCCTCGTAGTCCGGCCCGAGCGACAGCTCGACCGTGCGGACGTCCTCGGCCGCGACGCCCTCCTGGCGCAGCGCCTCGCCCAGGCGGGCGGCGGCGGCCCGCACGGCGGTGTACGCCTCCGCGGCTGAGACCCTGCGTACCTCGACGCCCGCGTGCAGCCGGAGAGTGTCGGGAGCGGCCAGGACGGCGCCCTCGCCGACGACGGTGATGTCCACGCTGGTGTCCACGGTGCGAACCTCCTACGAGCCGGTGCGGCTGAAGCGGAATCCCATCCTGTCGAGCTCGGTCTTCGCCGGCGCGCTGGCCAGCACCCGGGTGACCTTCCCCGACAGGTCGATCACCACTGCCTCGTACCCCGTGCCCCTGCTCCGCCACACCGCCAGGTGCTCGTCGTCCCACCAGCCGATGAGGCGGTTGGTGGCGAACGGGATGGTGACGGGGCGGGTGTCGTCGCCGGTGGTGGAGCGGGCGCACAGCGCGGTGCCCGCGGGCGTGCAGTGGGCCAGGAACCGGTTGCCGGACGGCGCGAGGTCGTCGCCTTCGACCCACACGGGCGACCCGGCGTCCGCGACGGTGCGCAGGTGCCGGCCGTTGAGGTCGTAGAACTGCACGCGGCCGGCGACCCACGTGCCGACCGCGCGCCCGCCGGCGTCCCAGAAGAAGCGCCACTCCCCCGCGCCCTTGCCCTTGATCTCGAACGTGCGGCTCCTGCCGGCGGCGACGTCGATGATGCCGTAGCCGTGCTCGGCCGTGTTGCCCTCGGTGCCGCGGTAGAGGGTGACCAGGGCGTACCTGCCGTCCGGCGACCAGCGCGGGGTGGTGGGGAAGACCGGCCTGGGGCTCACCTTGACCAGCCGCTTGGCGCCGGTGACGTGGTTGATGATCGACACGGTGGCGAAGTAGTCGGTGGTGTAGTCGACGTCGGTGCCGAGGGCCAGGTTGGTCTTGGGGTCGAGGGCGTACTCGAAGTAGCGGGGGTCGGCGGTGAAGGCGTCGGTGTCGTGCTTCCTGACGTAGAGGCGCTTGCCGCCGTCCACCGTGTACGAGGCCAGCCTGACCGGGTCGGCGTCGGTCTCCTGGAGGCGTACGGACGTGCCGGGGAGCGTGATCGAGCGGGCGGCGGGCGAGCCCGGGGTGGCGGTGGTCAGGGCCGCGCCCGGGGTGGGCGTGGGCGTCGTACGGCCGGGCGGGCTCGTGAGGCGCACGGCGACGAAGGCGGTGGCGGCCACCAGCGCGAGCGCCCCCGCCACGCCGCCGGCGACGAGCCACCCGGTGGCCCGGCGGGGCGTGGGGCGCGTGGGCGGCCCGTGGTAGCGCCGCGGCGCCGGCATCGGCCCCGAACCCCCGGAGAGCGGGCCGGGCGCGGGCGCGGCGAGCGGGACCATGCCCGGCCCCGTCGCGGGAGGCGGCCCGGCGGCGGCGATGCCCTGCTGGAGAAGGCCGGGGGGCTGCTGGAGAAGGCCCGGGGCCTGGGAGGAGCCCGGGGGCTGGGAGGAGCCCGGGGGCTGGGCGGGGGCGTGGCCGAGGAGGCGCATCAGGGCCTCGCCCGCCGCGGGTCGCCGGGACGGGTTCTTGGCCAGGCAGTCGCGCACCAGCGCCCGCAGCCCCGGATCCTCGATCGGGCCCACGTCCGGCTCGGTGTGGAGGATCCGGTTGACCACCGCCGGCAGGCTGTCCTGCCCGAACGGCGCCTGCCCTGACGCCGCGAACAGCAACGTGCACGCCCACGCGAACATGTCCGACTCCGGCCCGGGACCTGCCTCGGTGAGCTGCTCGGGGGCCATGTACGACGGCGTCCCGATCGCCGTGCCGGTGAGCGTCGAGCCGAGGTCGAGCGCCCTGGCGATGCCGAAGTCGATCACGCGCGGCCCGTCGGGGGCCAGCATCACGTTGGACGGCTTGAAGTCGCGGTGGACGATGCCGGCCTGGTGGATGGCGACCAGCGCGGTGACGGTGCCGATGGCGAGCCGGTGCAGGGAGGTGCCGGAGCGGGGGCCCTGGTCGCGTACGACGTCGGCGAGCGTGGGCCCGTCGATGAACTCGCTCACGAGGTACGGCCGCCCGCCGAACAGCCCCGTCGCGACCACCTGGGCCGTGCAGAACGGCGCGACCCGCCGGGCCATCGCCACCTCGCGGAGGAACCGCTCCGACGCCTGGGTGTCGCCGGCCAGGTCGGCGCGCAGCAGCTTGAGCGCGACCTTGCCGCCGCCCGGCCCGGTGGCGAGGTACACGATGCCCTGCCCGCCCTCGCCGAGCCGCCCCACGACGGTGTACTCGCCCACCGACGCGGGATCGCCTGGCCTCGGGTCCGCCGGGTCCGGCATTGACCAACTCCTGTTGACGGCGTCTTTCCCGCCATTCTGGTGGCTCGGGACGACCCCGTCACCCCGTTACGGCTCGTCGGAGACCGCTTTGACGATCGCGGCCGGGTCGTCGAGCTGCACCTGGCGCCCCGCCCGCGGCAGCCGGACGAGCGTGCCGCGCAGCTCCGCGGCCACCCGTTCGGCGCATCCGGCCCGCTCCCCCGCCCCGATCACCGTCACCGGCACGTCGGGGAACGGCTTGGCCGCGCGGAGCCGGCGCAGGTCGGCGGTCATGCCGCGGCGGGCCAGCCACTCCCCCACGACCGCCGCCGGCACCTTGCCCGTGCGGTAGACGCCGAGCGGGTCGGGCCCGCCGATCAGCCGCCGGTGCGCGGACGGCCCCGCCAGATGGGCCAGCGCGGCCGCGCCCCACGTGCCGCCGAGGGCGGGCAGCCACCGGCCGACGGCCGCGAACGCGCCCGGCGGCGTCCGGCCGTCCGGGCAGGCGGGCTCGACGAGGACGAGCCTGGCCACGCACAACGGGTGCAACCGGGCGAACGCCTCGGCGTGCCAGCACGACACGCCGTGGGCGACGACGGTGACCCGCTCCGGGTGCGCGGGCGCGAGCGCGGCCAGGCGGGCGACCTCGGCGTACAGGGTGGGCGGGGCCGGCGAGCGCGGGCTGAGGCCGAGGCCCGGACGGTCGAAGCGGATGACGCGGTGGCCGGCGGCCAGTTCCCTGGCCACCTCGTCCCACTGGAACGACGCGCCGCCCGGGCCCGTCGTGATGAGCACCGCCGGGCCGGCGCCCTCCTCGGTGACGTGCGGGGTGCCGTACCCGGCGGGGCGGCGGTCGGTGAGGAGCAGGCGCATGGCGACGTACACGAGCCAGATGGCGACGAGGGTGAGCTGGGCGCGGTGGGCGAGCCCGGAGCCGCGGCCGGCGGCCAGGCCGGCCGCGGTGAGCGCCGTCGCGCCCAGGGCCGTCCAGGCCAGCAGCCACGCCGACCGCGCCCGCCACCCGGCGGCGAGCAGCGCCATGGACCCCAGCGCCGCCCCCGCGGCCAGCGCGCCGGCCACGAGGTGCGCGTAGTGGCCGAGCGACAGGCCGCGGTGCCCGCAGGCCGGGTCGCTCAGCGTGGCGCAGTCCAGCGGGAACAGCGCGGCGGCGACGGTGAGCACGCCGTACGCGGCCAGCGCCGCCCAGCCCGGCCACTCGCGCGCCACCCGCGGCACCAGCGCCACGCCGGCCAGGCAGGCCAGACCGGACACCGCGTCGGTGACCCGGAACAGGTGCGTCCACGGCTGGTCGCGGGCGGCCAGCTCGGTGACGTACCCGTCGGTCCTGTCGACGTCGGGCGTGGTGAACTGGCCGGTGATCCAGGCGCTGCCCAGCACGGCCGCCACGATGAACGCGGAAGCCGCGAGCACGTACAACCTTCGCTCCACGTGATGATTAGAACACTAAGGGTCGTCACAACCCGGGAGCGCCCCATACCGGGAACCAGCGGGTGAGGTCCCGCTCCAGCGGCAGCTCGCCCTCCAGCACGCCTTTGACCTGCAGTTCGAGCGCCGTGTCGCGCCTCTGGCCGTCCTGCGGCGCGAACGGGTAGAACGTGCCCCGCTTGTACAGGTAGACCAGCGCCAGCCGGCGCCCGTCCGGGCCGGCGAACGACACCAGCGAGCACAGCAGCGACGGCCCGAACCCGGCCGACTCCAGCGAGGAGTTGACCGCGTGCAACTCCGTCACCAGGTCGCTCACCGCGTCGGGCGCGCGGCGGACCAGCAGCCAGGTGTAGCCGTACCGGTCGGCGGACTCCTCGACCCGCTCGCCGAGCAGCGCCCTGACGTCGCGTTCGAGCGCGGCGAAGGCGCCACCTTCCGCGGCGCGGAAGGCCACCGACCCCTGGCCCGTCGGCGCGAGCCCGGTGGCCGCCTCCAACGTCACGGCCGCGGACGGCAGCGCGAACAACGCGTCGAGATCGGGTTTGGCCGGTTTCGACCGGCCGAGCAGCGCATCCAGCCAGCCCATGGCGGTTCAGCCCCTTCCGAGCTGCTGGGAGATGGCCGCCAGCTGCTCCAGTCGCCGCTCCAGCGGCGGATGGGTGGCGAACAGCGTCGCGATCGACCGGCCGGACAGCGCCGGGGCGAAGTAGAAGGCGTTGAACGGCTCCGCCTCGCGCAGGTCGCGCGTCGGGATCCTGGCCATGTCGCCGGTCACCTTGGTCAGCGCCCCCGCCAGCGCGGACGGGCGTTGCGTGAGCAGCGCGCCGGCCCGGTCGGCGGCCAGCTCGCGGTAGCGCGACAGGGCGCGGGTGAGCAGGAAGCTCACGGCGTACACGACGACCGAGACGAGCAGCACGATCGCGCCCACGGGCACCCCTCCTTGGCCGCCGCGGCGGCCGCCGAGCCCGGAGTAGAGGGCGACCCTGGTCATGAGCCCGGCCACGATGCCGAGGAACGAGGCGATCGTCATGACGGCGACGTCGCGGTGCGCGACGTGCGACAGCTCGTGGGCCAGCACGCCTTCGAGCTCGTGAGGCTCCAGGCGGCGCAGGATGCCGGTCGTGACGCAGACGACGGCGTTCTTCTGGTTGCGGCCGGTGGCGAACGCGTTGGGGACGTCGGAATCGGCGATCGCCACCCGCGGCTTGGGCATGTCGGCGAGCGCGCACAGCCGGTCGATCAGGCCGTGCAGCTCAGGGGCCTCCTGCGGCGACACCTCCCGCCCGTGCATCGCGAACAGGGCGACGCGGTCGGACAGGAAGTACTGAGCCAGCAACAGACCCCCTGCGAGCACCAGCACGGTCAGCGCTCGTACGCCGAGAGCGACGAGGGCGCCGACGAACACCACATAGAGCAGCCCGAGCAGGAACAACGTCACGACCATGCGACCGGTCAGCCCGCGATCGGACGCGAACCGCGTACGCACGGGCGCTCAGCCCGGGATGAGGCCCTGATCGCCCAGCATCTCCCGGACCTCCTCGATCGAGGCGTCCGCGGGGGGAAGGATCAGCTCTGACGGCTCAAGGCTGTCGTCGGGAAGCGCCTTGCCCACGTGGCGCACCTTGTCGAGCAGCGCGTGCAGCTTGACGCGGAAGGCCTTCTCGTCGCCGACCTCGATGGCCGCCTCCAGCTCGCTGTCGAGCTCGTTGAGGATGGCGATGTCGTCGGCGGAGATCTCCACCTGGCCCTCGCCCATGATCCTGACGATCACTGGCCCTCCCCGGGCTGGCGCAGCTGCTGGGTCTGGCCCTGCGGCTGCTGCTGGGGCTGCGCCTGCTGCTGCTGGGCCTGCTGCTGCGGCTGGCCCTGCTCGATGGCCGACTGCGGCGCCGGGCCTTGGCCCAGCTCGGCCTTCATCCTGGCCAGCTCCAGCTCGACGTCCATGCCGCCGCCCATGCGGTCGAGCTCGGCCTGGATGTCGTCGCCCCGGGTGCCGGTGAAGTCGTCGAGCGCGCCGCTGGCCAGCAGCTCGTCGATCGCGCCGGCGCGGGCCTGCATCTGCGCCGTCTTGTCCTCGGCGCGCTGGATGGCCAGACCGACGTCGCCCATCTCCTCGGAGATGCCGGAGAACGCCTCGTTGATGCGCGTCTGCGCCTCGGCCGCGGTGTAGGTGGCCTTGATCGTCTCCTTCTTCGTGCGGAAGGAGTCGACCTTGGCCTGCAGCCGCTGCGAAGCCGTGGTCAGCTTCTCCTCCTCGGCCTGCAGGTTGTCGTGCTGGACCTTCAGCTCGGCCATCTGCGCCTGCAGGTTGGAGCGCCGCTGCAGCGCCTCGCGGGCGAGGTCTTCGCGGCCGACGGACAGCGCCTTGCGCCCCTGCTCCTCAAGGCGCCTGGAGGACTGCTCGAGGCCGTTGATCTGCAGCTCCACACGCTTGCGCGACGTGGCCACGTCGGCCACGCCCCGGCGCACCTTCTGCAGCAGCTCCAGCTGCCGCTGGTAGGAGTAGTCCAGCGTCTCGCGCGGATCCTCCATCTTGTCCAAGGCCTTGTTGGCCTTGGACTTGAAGATCATCGAAAGTCTCTTCATCACGCTCATGCGCGTCGGCCGTCCCCTTCTAGGTCGTGCTGGTGGTCACCCAATGCAGCGCAGCCGCCTTGGGATTACCCTACGCATAACGCACGGGGGCGTCACTAAGTTGCACTCCAGGTAGGGTTGACGTCGTGTTGCGACGCCGTTCCCAAACCTCCGTGGACGACACCCCCGTCCCCGTTGACGATCCTAAGCCCCAAGGTAAAGGTCGTCCCACACCCAAGCGCCGGGATGCCGAAGGCAGACGACGCCAGCCGGTCAACGCGCCGAAAGACCGCAAAGAGGCGTATCGGCAGATGCGGGCCAAGCAGGCCGCCGAGCGCGAGAAGGCCCGCAAGGGCATGCTCGCGGGCGACGAGCGGTATTTCCCGGCGCGTGACAAGGGCCCGGCGCGCAGGTTCGCGCGTGACTGGGTCGACTCGCGGCGGCTGCCGAGCCAGTATTTCCTGCCGTTCTCGCTACTGATCCTGCTGGCCACGTGGGTTCCGTGGCCGCCGGACATCCGGGCGATGGTGCTCAACCTCGTGATCGCCGTCGGGTGGCCGATCATGATGCTGGGCGTGCTGCTCACCTCCGTCTACGTGGCGTGGAAGGTGAAGCGCGAGGTGGCGCGGAAGCTGCCCGACGAGTCCGTGCGGGGCGTGGGCTTCTACGCGGCGATGCGCGCCCTGCAGATCCGCAAGCTGCGCTTCCCGCCGCCGACGGTGCTGCCCGGCGGCAAGCCGGTGCCGCCGAAGAAGTAGCCGCCGTCAACCGGCGCCCCTCACGGGCGTCGTCCCAGAGCAGCACGCCGCGCCTGACCGCGGGCCGCCGCCCGTCGACGTCCCCGCCCCGCTCCAGGGCGTCGGCGACGGCCCGCAGCAGCGCGTACGTGGACGGCAGCCGCGGCGCCATGCCCGTGCCCGAGACAGGGTCGTCCCACCCGACCGCGCCGCCGGCGGAGTCGACCACGGCGTACTCCAGGCGCGCCGAGTCGCGGCCGCGGAAGGAGAGGAACGGGATCATCCGGCCGTCCCCGTAGCCGGTCGCGGGATCGGAGCCGGGATCGGAGCGATCCCGCGAGCACAGCCGGCGCCAGGAGTCCCTGATCTGCCGGACGGTGAGGGCGACGGCGCCGTGGCGCGAGAGGCCGAACACCGCGCCCCCGCCGTGGTGACGCAGGAGCGAGGCACGCAGGTCGTCGGGGAAGTCCACGCCCATCTGCGACTCCGCGACGGCGATCGGGTGCGCCCCGCCGGGCCCGCCGAGCGTCCGGTACGTCCGGGGCGCGTTCGCCTTCAGCCACCGCTCGATCCGCCGCCACTGCCGGTCCACGGCCCGCCGGACCCGCGGATCGACCGGCCGTACGGCGACCGGGCGCGGGGCCGGCGAGCAGCCGGGGCCGGGGAGCTCGGCCGGCGGCCACGTGGTGACGGCCGCGGGTGTCGGCACCGGCGTCGGCATGGGCACGGGCGTCGGCGTCGCCTTCCACCGCGCGGCCGCGGCCTCCCGCTGTTGCGTAGGGACCAGCGCGGCGGCCAGCGTCACCGCCACCAGCCCCGCGATCGCTGCCCACACCAGCGCCATGCGGCGCCCGGCCGCCGCACGGGGCGCCGCGGGCTCCGGGCGGTGGGCGGGTATGCGGGAACGGCGGCGGACCCGTACCGCGATCGCGGTCAGGACGGCCGCGGTCAGCGCCAGCCGTACGAGCTTCAGCACGCCGCGCACCCTATCCCGAATCCGATCGACCCACGTGTCAGGTTTAAGGTCGGAACCATGGAATTCCGACACCTCGGTCGCAGCGGTCTCATGGTCAGCGAAATCAGCTACGGCAACTGGCTCACCCACGGCTCCCAGGTCGAGGAGGACACCGCCCGGCAGTGCGTGCGGGCGGCGCTCGACGAGGGCATCACCACGTTCGACACCGCGGACGTCTACGCGGGGACGAAGGCCGAGGAGGTGCTCGGCCGGGCGCTCGAAGGCGTCCGCCGGGAGTCTCTGGAGATCTTCACCAAGGTCTTCTGGCCGACGGGTCCCGGCCGGAACGACCGCGGGCTGTCGCGCAAGCACATCACCGAGTCGATCAACGGCTCCCTGCGCCGCCTGAAGACCGACTACGTGGACCTCTACCAGGCTCACCGCTTCGACTTCGAGACGCCGCTGGAGGAGACCCTCAAGACGTTCGACGACCTCGTACGCCAGGGCAAGGTGCTCTACGTCGGCGTCAGCGAGTGGACCGCCGAGCAGATCGCGCAGGCGTTGAAGATCGCCGACGAGATGGGGCTCGACCGGATCGTGTCGAACCAGCCTCAGTACTCGATGCTGTGGCGGGTCATCGAGTCCGAGATCGTCCCGCTGTGCGAGAAGCAGGGCGTGGGCCAGATCGTCTGGTCGCCGATCGCGCAGGGGGTGCTCACCGGCAAGTACGCGCCGGGCGGGCAGCCGCCGGAGGGCTCGCGGGCCACCGACCAGAGCGGCGGCAGCGCCATGATCGCCAGGTGGATGCGGGACGACGTGCTGGGCCGCGTCCAGGATCTCCAGCCGATCGCGGCCGACCTCGGGCTCAGCATGGCCCAGCTGGCGATCGCGTGGGTGCTGCAGAACCCGAACGTCTCCAGCGCCATCATCGGCGCCAGCCGTCCCGAGCAGGTGCGGGACAACGTCAAGGCGTCCGGCGTGAAGCTGCCGGCCGACGTCATGCGGCGCGTCGACGACGTGATCGGCGCGGTGGTCGAGCGCGACCCGGCCATGACGGTCAGCCCCCGCACCCGTCCGTAACGCCCCGCGACACCGAAAACCCCTTGAGCCGCAACCGCGCTCAAGGGGTTCTTTCATCCCGGAATCACTCCGGGCGCAATGACAATCCCGCGTATTCGACGCGATCCTCGTCCAGCAGGGCCACCTGTTCGACTCCCAATTCGAGCAGCTCACGCCAGTTCTCGCCGAGCCACGACTCCGCGTCGGCCTGGCTCGGAAAGACCTCTCGCGGCAAAGGGCGATCCGTTACCTCACCACCATTGGCGTTCTCATAACGCCACCGCCATGTCATGCCATACGCTCCTTTTCCGCGGGTTCGCCGGCGCACCTTCCGGCGGCACTGGAACCTTACTCCCGAGCTCGCGGCTCGATCGATTCCACGCGCCTTCCGTGTCGCGCCGATTCCCGATCCCTCAGATCCACGCCCGGCCCCAGGCTCAACCCACCTCCGCCCGCCCCTCCTCCTCAGGCTCGGCTCTCCTTTGTACGCTCGGCGCCGTGAAAGTCCTTCTCGCCGGCACCGCGGGCGGTGCGGGCTGGCCGGCGCCGGGCTGCGGCTGCGCGTCCTGTGCCCGGCCGCCCTCCGCCCGTCGCCGGCCCTTCCGGCTCCTCGTGGACGGCGCCGTCCCGTTCCCGTTCGCCGACGTGCCGCGCGGTTACCGGGCCCACGGCGGCGGCCTGGGGATCACCGGCCCCGACGGCACGGCGCTGCTGTGCGTGCCACCGGGCCTGGACGTGCCCACGGACGGGCCGGACCGGTACGACCTCGTGCTGATCGACCTCCTCGACCACCCCGAGCGGCTGGGGGCACTGCGGCGGGCGGGAGCGGCGGACGCGGCGACCCTGGTGGTGGCCATCGGCCTCGACCACCGGATCCGCTCGGAGGAGGAACTGGACAGACGCCTGGGGCTGTGGGGCGCGCGCTCCGTCCCGGACGGCACGGTCCTGCACACCGGGCCGGCCCTCCCGGGCGGCACGAGCCCGGGCGCCGGAAGCCCGGCCATTGGAGCCGCGGTGGGCGGGGTGCCCGGGCAGGGGTGCGGCCGTGGGCGTGCGGTGGTGCGGCGGGCGTTGCTGCTGGGCGGGTCGCGGTCGGGGAAGTCGGCGGAGGCGGAGCTGCGGCTGGCGGCGGAGCCGTACGTGACCTATGTGGCGACCGGACCGACCGGCGCGGGCGACGGCGAGTGGGCCGCGCGGGTACGGGCCCACCGCGCCCGGCGCCCGCCCCACTGGGACACCGTCGAGACCGCCGACCTGGCCGGCGCCGTCGCGACCGCCACCGCGCCGCTGCTGATCGACGGGCTCGGGACCTGGCTGGCGGCGGTGTTCGACGAGCACGGCGCCTGGGACGGCGACCGCGCCCCCGTCGCGGCCGCGTGCGACGAACTGGTGGCGGCCTGGCGGCAGGCGCCGCAGCCGGTCGTGGCGGTGTCGGACGAGGTGGGGATGGGGGTGGTGCCCGCCACGTCCAGCGGCCGGGCCTTCAGGGACGCGCTCGGCCGGCTCAACGAGCGCCTGGCCGCCGAGTCCGAGTATGTCGCCCTGGTCGTCGCCGGCCGCCCGCTCGAACTCTGACGCCGCAGGCACCGTGCGGGCGGCTACGGGCGCGCGGCGCGGGCGTACCAGCG
>DASUCK010000721.1:0-7304 GCA_036276095.1 Nonomuraea sp.
GGCCGGACCTGATCCCCGTCGCGCACGTTGAGCGCGAAGGACCGGCCGCGCGGATCGAGGAAGCCTCCGCCGACGAGCAGCGGCGACGCCGGCAGGCCGGCGGTCCTGCGCGGCGCGCCGGCCAGGTCGTCCAGCCGCCACAGGTCGGCCTGCCCGTCCGGGCGCCGGCAGATCAGCAGGGCACGGCCCGTGCCGTCCGGCGCCGGCAGGGCCGCCACGTCCGGGTACTCCAGGACTCCGGCCATGCGCAGGCCGCCGTCCCGGTGCGCCACGAGCACCTCGTGCCGGCCAGGATGGCGGCGCAGCAGGAGCACCCGGCCGTCGTCGAAGGGCACCACATCCGCCGGTGCGCCGCTCTGTTCGAGCGACGACGCGGGCGTCCACGTGTCGAGCAGCGGCTCGCAGCGGTGGCCCGGCCCGAAGGTCCATGACTCGACGTACGCGGCGCCCCGCCCGTCGGCGACCACGGCCGCCGCGGTCGCCCCGCTCGGCGAGAACCGGACGCAGAACCGTGACCGCAGCGTGGCCAGGTCGTCCCAGATCCGGCGGGCCGGCCGGTGGGCGACGGCGGACATCAGGCGCCCGCCTGGGCCGCGACGCCGTCGGCCGCGGGGAGTTCGAAGTCGTCCACCATCCACCAGCGCTCCCCGCCGTGGCGGGCACGGTGAAGGAAGCCGACGATCCCGGCCATTCCCAGGTTGTAGCTGTACGCGGTGTTCTGCGGTGACTCGCCGGCCAGGATCAGCAGGCCGTGCCGCACGGAGGTGTGGCGGGCGTACAGGCACGTGGAGATCTCGGTGGCCCAGTCCAGGTAGAGCGGATCGCCGGTCGCGGCCGCCATGTCGAGCAGCAGCTCTCCGCTGCTGGCCAGCCCATGACAGTGCACGGTGGTCTGCCGCCACCGGTCGCGCACCACGGCCAGGGCCGCCGCGTGCGCCGCGGCGCGGAATCGTTGGTCCCCGGTGGCCCGCCAGAGCCGGATCAAGAACGTGCCCACCCCGCCAGAACCGCTGCACCACCAGGTCAGCCCTTCGTCGTGACCGGCATCGGCGTTGCCGGTGGGCCACCGCAGCGCCTCGCCCCAGGGCTGGCCGACGGCCAGCAGCGCCTCCCCGCCCGCGAGCGCCAGCTCCATCAGGTCGGCACGGTCGAAGGTCCGGGCGATGCCGAGGAGAAAGGTGGACACTCCGGCCACGCCGTGAGCGAAGCCGTAGTGGGCCAGGCCGGCCAGGTTCGACCGGAAGGAGGCCGGGATCGGCCAGGCCACCCCGCCGGTGCGCCGCTCACACGCCTCGACCAGCGCGGCGGCGCAGCTCAGCGATCGCTCCCTGAACTCCTCCCGGCCGGTACGCCGCCACAGGTGCAGCTGCGTCATACCCGAGCCGGCCAGTCCGTGGGTGATGTCCGGGTTGCCCCAGCGGACCGGCAGCCGCCTGGCCAGGTCGAGGCTGCGCCGCTCCAGCTCGCCGTCGCCGAGCGCGACGGACGCCTCGTACAGCGACCAGATCGCGCCGGACCTGCCGAAGTAGAGCCCGGGCAGCAGCCGCGGCTCGGCGGCCAGCCGCCGGTCCAGCCACCGCACGACACCCTCGAACGCCCCGGCGATCTCCGGGTCGGGCCGGACCTGCAGCGCCCGCCGGAAGACCTCGACCGGACCGGCGGCGCCCGACTGGACGCTGCACGGATCACCCGTGCGCCCGTCCCACCTGATCGGGGGGAACACCTCCGGCTGGTCCGGCTGGGCGGCCCGGGCCATGGCGAGCAGCCCGTCCCGGATCATGCGAGCGGTGTCGGGCGGCGTCGCGGGCAGGCCGTTCCCCGTACCGGGACGCGCCCGGCCGTCCAGCCGGTCGAGGCACTCGTCGGCCAGCCGGTCGAGGAAATCCGCGGCCTGCCGCAGGCTCCATCGCTCCGCCGGCTCGTCGGCCAGGAGCCCGGCCACCACCGGCAGCATCCGGCCGAGGACCGGGTTGCCGCGGGCGATGGCCTCGGCCATGGCGACCACCCGGGCGCCCTGCGGCCGCTCGTCCGGTTGATCGGGCGGCAGACCCGGATGCACGCCGCAGCACAGGAACAGCAGCGACCCGCCCAGGCTGTACAGGTCGACCGCCTGATCCGGGGCCGGCCCGTAGGCGCCGGCGCGGGCCTGCTCCGGCGCGGCGTACCCGAAGGTCATCACGGAGTTCACCGGCTCGCCGGGCACGGCGAGGAACTCGGTGTCGATCAGCCGCAGCCGGCCCTCCGCCTCGACGAAGACGTTGGCCGGGTTGAAGTCCCGGAAGACCAGGCCCTTCTCGTGCACCGCGTGGACCAGCGCGACCAACTGGCGAGCCAGGTCCAGGGTCTGCGGCCAGGGCAGGTGCATGGCCTCCGAGCCGCGGATCTCCCGGTCCACCCATTCCCGCAGGGACGCCCCGTCCAGCTGCTCCTCGGCGAGGAACGCGTGCCCCTCGTAGGCGAACACCGAGACCAGCCGGGGCGTCAGGCCGAGCGGTTCGAGCAGTTCGAGCATGCGCGCCTCGTGCCGCAGGAAGTCCGTCGCGTCACCGCCCAGCAGATCGGCGCCGACATGGGGCCGAGCCTGCTTGACGATCACCGGCGCTCCGGTGGTCTGGTCGGTCGCGCGGTAGACGCCGCCGCGGTTCGCGTGCCGGATCGCCTCCATGACCAGGAACCGCCCGCCGAGCAGCACCGGCTGCCCCCGCTGAGCCTCCGGCTTCCTGGGCGGCGTGGCGGGCAGCGGGGAGGGCGCCCACTCCGGTGGGGAGAACCAGGCCAGGCGCTCGTCCATGACCCACGAACCGTCGGGGGCGACCAGCATGGGCACGTACGAGCCGTCGAAGTCGAGGACGGTGACGTTGGCGGCGAAACCGCCATACCGGAAGTGCACCAGGCTGCCGGGTCGATAGGGCCGGTCCGACAGAATGGCCGGGCCGGGCAGCCCCTCGGTCGCCGCGTGCAGTTGCTCCGCGAGCCGCCGGAAATGATCGTCGTCATTGGGGTAGACGGTGAGGAACTTTCCTCCGGCTCCCCGATCGCAGCGAATACTCACCAGCTCACGTAGCTGCGCCAGACCCTTGGCGAATTTGAACGCTGCTCGATTGCGTATCAACACCTCGGTCGCGCGGGTCAGCACGTCCTCCGCGGACCGGGGTGTCGCCGAAACGTGGATCTTCCAGCCCTGACTGCGCGGGATGAACCCGGGCGGCTCCACATAGCACCAGAATTCTCGGCTGTTCGTGATCCATTCCTCGGCGGGCGCCACACATTTGGCTGCCCGCAGGAAACAGTCGATGTAGTCGATGTCGGCGTCCTTCGGCATTCTCGCGACTCCTCCTCGGCCGGTCGTGAGGAACCTAAGCGGGCCGCCGACAGGCTGCGTATAGATCCCGTATGGGCCGTCGAATGGGCGGGGTTTATTCCGGCGCCGTAGACGGCGCTTATCCGGTCGCCTAGCCTGTTGCGGAGTTGGCGCATCGAGCAGCTGTATTCATCGGGGGTTTGTCGTGCATCTGCGCCTGCTTGGGCCATTGGAATTCGGTGAGGAGGGCGCGACCGCGGTCGCCCCCAAGCCACGGACGATGCTGGCCCTGCTGCTGGTACGGGCCAACGCGGTGGTCCCCGTCGACCTCGTCGTGGACGAGGTGTGGGGCGAGCGCCCGCCGCCTTCGGCCCGCGACAATGTCCGGCTCTACGCGACCGTCCTGCGCCGCCTGCTCGCCGGCGTGCCCGGCGGGCCGACGTTGACCAGGCGCGGTCCGGCGTACCTGCTGACCGTCGAGCCGGCGGCGCTCGACGTGCACGTCTTCCGCGAGCTGGCCGGCCGGGCCGGGCAGGCGTTCGCGGCCGGCGAGCCGGCCACCGCGTCCACGCTGCTCGACCAGGCCCTGGAGTTATGGAGGGGGCCGGCCCTGACCGACGTGCCGGTGGGCCGGATCCTCGCGCAGTGGCAGGTCGCGGTGGAGGAGGAACGGCTGCGCGCGCTGGAGGAGCACGCACAGGTGCTGCTCGACCTGGGCGCCACCGGCCGGGCCGCAGGACGGGCCCGAGAGCTCCTGGACGCCGAGCCGCTCCGCGAACGCGGGCATGAGCTGCTGGTGTGCGCCCGCTACGGGTCCGGCGACATCGCCGGCGCCCTCGCCGCCCTGGACGCCGCCCGGCGGGTCCTGCACGACGAGCTCGGCATGTCCCCGGGCGAACGGCTGCGCGAGCTGCAGCGGGCCATCCTCAACCGCGAGCCGGCGCCGTCCGTGATCCGGTCCGCCCCACCGGCTCCCCCCGATGGGCCGGCGGCGCAACCGGTTCCCCACGATCGGCCGGCCGCTGCTCCCGCGAGCCTGGCCATCGCGTTCGGCCGTAGCCATTGCCTGCCGAGAGCGGTCACCGACTTCATCGGGCGGCGCAGGGAAGTGCGGGAGCTGCAGGAGTTCGCCCAGGCGGGGGAGCCCGGCGGGCCCGCGGTGGCCGCGGTCGCCGGGATGCCGGGCGTGGGCAAGACCGCCATCGCGCTGCGTGTCGCACACCTGCTGGCGGACGGCTACCCCGACGCCCAGCTTCTGGTCGACCTTCGCGGGCACACGCCCGGCGCCATGCCCCTGGCGCCGGGCGAGGCCCTGGGGCTCCTGCTGGGTGCCGTCGGCGTGCCCGGGCACCGCATACCCGCCGAGACGGAAGAACGAGCGGCGCGATGGCGTGCCGAACTCGCCGACCGGCGCACCCTGATCATCCTGGACAACGCGGCGAGCGCGGCCCAGGTGCAGCCCCTGCTGCCGGGCCGAGGGCGGCACCTCGTCATCGTGACGAGCCGGCGGCGGCTGACCGACCTGGACGACGCCCGGTCGTGGTCTCTGCCGCCGCTCGCGGAGGGCGACGCCATCCAGCTGTTCAAGACCGTGGCCGGCGAGCCGGAGCGAACCCGCGACGCCGGCGCGGTGGCGCAGGTGGCGGCGCTCTGCGGGTATCTGCCGCTGGCGATCCGGCTCGTGGCCACCCGTTTCAGCCACCGGCCCGCCTGGACGCTCGACCACCTCATCGCCCTACTGGCCGACGGCGAACGCGGCCGCGTGCTCCACCAGTTCGGGGACGGGCGGGTCCGCTCCGCGTTCACCGTGTCGTACCAGGATCTCGACCCGGCGCGGCGGCGGATGTTCCGGCTGCTGAGCCTGCTGCCCGGCCAGGACTGGGACGCGCCGACCGCCGCGGCGCTGGCCGGCACCGATCCCGCCCAGGCGGAGAGCCTGCTGGAGGACCTGCTCGACGCGAACCTGCTGGAGCAGAAAGCGGCCGGCCGGTACCACTTCCACAACCTGCTCCACCAGCACGCGCGCGACCTCACCCGGCAGGAGGACGAACCGGCGGCGCGCACGGCCGGCCTGCGCCGCCTGATGGACCACTACCGCGAGCTCTCCGCCGCCGCGGCCCGCCTGATCGACCCCGACCGCTGGCGGCCGCCGTTCGCGATCGACGCCTCCACCAGCTGTTTCCCGGACCTCCCCAGCGCGATGGGCTGGCTCGACACCGAACACGGCAACATCGTCGCCGCCGTCGAGACCGCCGCCCGCCACGGCTGGGATGACCACACCTGGCAGCTGTCGTACCTGCTGTGGCGGTTCTTCAACAGGCGCGGGTACGTCGACGACTGGATCTCGGTCAGCGAGCTGGGGGCGCAGGCGGCCGCCCGGCTCGCAGACCGGCGCGCTCACGCCGCCATGCTGAACGTCCTCGGCATCGCCTGCGACCGTGGCGGGCGGTGCGCGCGTGCCGCCGAACACTACGAGGCCAGCCTGAAGCTGCTGCGCGGCCACGACGACGAACTGGCCGAAGCCGACGCGCACAACAACCTCGGAATCGTCTACGGACGGCTCGGCCGGGACGCGGAAGCGCTCGACGAATACCGGCTCGCGTGGGACCTGTACCGGCTCATCGGCCGCTCCTACGACGCCGCCATGGCCGTCAGCAACCTCGGTGAGGTGCTCATGAAGATCGGCTGCGTACGCGAGGCGATGGCCTGTCACCGCCACGCGCATCAGGCGGCCCGACGCCTCGGCGACACCGCCGCCGAGGCCATGGCGCTCACCAACCTCGGCGAGGCCCTCGCCCTGCTCGGCCGCCACCACGAGGCCCTCGAGCACTACCGGGGCTCCCTGGAGCTCCGTCAGGGCATCGGGGCGACCTACGACAGTGGCTACACGTTGATCGGGATGGGTAAGGTCTATGCCCATCTCGGCGACCGATCGAGAGCCGCCGACTGCCGGCGCGAGGCACTGACCCTGATGATCCGCGCGGGCGACAAGGCGGGCCAGGCCATCGCGACCGACGACCTCCCGCCGGCACCGCAGGAAGCCGGGGCTGAACTACGGCGCAAAGCCGCCGAGATCTTCGCTCGACTGTGCTTATCCGACTAGATCCGCCTGGATCCGACCAGATCCGCCTGGATCGCCTGGATCCCATCAGAAAGGTTCACTGTCATGCGCACATGCATCGCGATGTTCGCGCTCGTCTCCGGGCTGCTCGCCGTGGGCCCCGCCGCACACGCCTCCGAGCCCTGCCCGAAGGCCGACCCCATCGTCGTCAAGGGCCCCTTCGAGCCGCCGGAGCAGGGCTGCCCCATCCACCAGGGAGGAAACGGCGACTGACCGCCGCAAGGCCGCTGATCGGCGTCTGCGTCATGGCGTTCACCGATATCACCATCATCGGTGAGGCGTGCGGCGACGCCGTGCTGAAGCGCCAGTAGGGCAGGTTCCTCTTATGTTCGCTTCGCGCCCCTTGGCGCTCGCCCTCGCGTGCGTTGCCCTGGCCACAGTGGGATGTGGTGCGTCCGCTTGGCAGGACATTCGCATCGCGACCCTGTCGCCGGACGGCAAGAAGCTGACCGTCAAGCTGGTCTTCGGCGCGCCCGACGCGACGGGACGGCCGTGTGAGCGGGTGACGGATACAGAGGTGACCGAAACGCCTTCCCGGGTGGTCATAGGGGTCGAAGTGGACGCTTCCTGCCGTCGTAGCTGGCCTTGGGAGGAGGCGTTCACCAATATGGTCGGGCGAGCCCATCTCGTGCAGTTCCCGCTGAAGGAACCGCTGGGAGAGCGGACCGTCGTCAACAACACGAGCGTTGAGCCCGTCACGATCGATCGGTAGCGACGGGGCGGGATGTCCCACCCTCACCCATGGCGCGACGTGTTCGAGGCCCGTCGTCCTCCTTGCCAGGCGTTCCCGCTCTTCACAAGCGGGTGCCTCCGCAAGGGCAGTGCTGCTGCGGGTGGCTTAGCCGGTGGTGGCCTTGGCGTGGTGGAACACCTCAGGTGCCA
>DASUCK010000722.1:0-4136 GCA_036276095.1 Nonomuraea sp.
TCAACCGGGCGCTCGTCCCCAGCACCACGCGCCGCCACTGGAACCAGCGCACCCTGTCCCCCGAACAGCGCGCCCACATGGACGCCCAAGCCGTCGCCGAGAGAGAAGCCAAGGAACGCAACCTCGCCCTCGGACTGAAAGCCCTCGGCAACGCGCCGGCGCCCATGGACCTGAGCGTGTTCGACGCCCGAGCCCACATCGCCGTGTCCGTGACAGAGCTGGAGGAGGCGGTGTGCGACAAGCTCGACATCACACCGTGCCCTTCGAGCGCCACCGCCGAGACGATCACCCGCCTCATCTCGCTCCTCGACCGCATCGCCCTCCACGACGACCTGGCAGACCACGTCCACCGTGAGGCCGGCCGCCTCCGTCAGACCGCCCGGATCGTCCTTGGCGAACAGGAACCCGTCGTACGCCTGCGAGCCCGTTGCCCCAACTGCGATTCCCTGTCCCTGCGCGCCTATCCGGAACGGTTCACCGTGGCCTGCGTGGACACGACCTGTCGTTGTGACGACGAGGATTGCCCCTGCCAGCGCGAGGAGTCCTGGCGGCACATCTGGCCCTACGAGCGGTGGCCGTGGCTGGCCGCCAACCTCCGTGAAGGAATTGGAGTCGCACAGTGAATCATCTGGTGGCGTTCCTATCCGCCCGCCTCGACGAGGATGAACGTGCAGCGCGAAGAGCTGCCTCGCTGTGCGGCTGCCACCCCGATGCACCGTCGTGGGTCTTTGACGATGAGGCGACCGACGGGCGGATCCTCGTGGAGGGTGATCCGCACCCGCACGAGAAGCGCAAGCTGGGACGCCGCTGGAACGGGACCTACCACGGGCTGTTCGTCGCCGAGCACATCACTCGCCACGACCCTGCCCGTGCACTCCGCGAGGTAGAAGCCAATCGGCGGATCATCCAACTGCATCGGGGCGTTCCGTACCGACAGTACGATCCGCCTCACCTCATCTGCTTGGAGTGTTCAAGCCGGGACGACGACCACTACCACGTGACCGACGCCCCGTGCGAGACGCTGCGCCTGCTCGCCCTCCCGTACTCCGATCACGAGGACTACAGGGCGGAGTGGCGCCCATGAACCTCGACGAGTTGTACACCGCCGACCAGGCCGCCGCCGAGACCGGCTTCACACGGCAGGCGATCTACAACTGGGTCTCACGCGGATACCTCGAACACGCCGCCAAACAAGGCCGCACGAAACTCTTCCGGCTAGAGGACGTGTTCGCCGCCGAAAAACAGCGCGACCACACGCGTCGCAGGAGGTCAAGCGGTGCTAAATTGATCTGAGAGACGAAACCGCATACGGACCCCGTATGCCCCAAGCCCGGCCAACGCCGGGCTTTTCGCGTTTCGAGAGCTTGCGCACGGCCCTGTCCCCCCGAGCGGGGCCGTGCGCATTTCCAGACCCCGGGCGGTCGGTTGTACTGCACGCCGCCGGCCGCCCGGAATCTCTCCAGGACCCGACACCGCCCCCAGCACGGAGACAACATGCCCGATCAGGAACAACCCGCCCCCGGCGGCATGGTGCACTACGCGCACGAACCCACCGGATGCGACGCATGGATCCCGGGCGTGCCCAAGAGCGTCTCCCGCGCCCGCATGATCCAGCTCATCGAGAGCCTCGGCATCGACCCGCGCCGGACGCGAAGCCTGCGGTTCCAGCGGGAAGCCATCTACGTCGAGGTGTACGCACTCAAGGACGGCAACCCCTACTGGGACGGCGGCCCCACCGAGGAAGCCGCAACCCACCGCATCGCCATCGCGATCGAGGACCGTGTTGTGGAGCACGAGGATCGAGGCGACAACCCCGAGCCTCAGCCCGCCTGAGCGCCAAGCATCACGACCAGGCCCAACCTCGGGAGCGGCATGCCTCGCAGCCACGGCCGCAGCGGCTACCGCTGGCGCAAGGCCCGCGCCACCCTCATGCTCGAAGCGCCCGACGTCTGCTGGATTTGCGGTCACTCAGGCGGCGCGAACGAGGCCGACCATGATCCACCGCTCAAGCAGCTCGAAGCCCTCGGCCTCGACCCCTGCGACCTCCGCTACCTGCGCCGGGCGCACGGCACCTGGTACCGCTGCCCCACCTGCGGGCGGGCCTGCAACCAATCCAAGGGGGACCGGGAGCTACCCCCAGCCCCTCGATCATCCCGGGCCTGGTGACCTGCGTGCTGTACGTGGTGACCGGACCACCAGCCGGGGGGAAATCAACATGGGTCCGGGGGAGAGCGAAACCCGGCGACGTGGTGGTGGACTACGACCTCCTGGCGGGCGCTCTATCGGGGCCACATCAGGGCGACCCCCACAACCACCCGGAGGCCGTACGCCAGGTGGCGTACAGGGCCCGCACCGCAGCCATCCGCGAGGCACTCCGGCACACACACGACGTCGACGTGTACGTGATCCACTCCATGCCCAACCCCGAGTGGATGGCCACCTACCAGCAGCACGGCGCAGAGATCGTCGTCATCGACCCAGGACGTGACGTGGTCATGCAGCGCATCGAGCAAGAGCGACCAGCCTCGGCCAAGGCTGTGGCCACACGCTGGTACAACAACCGAAACAAGGGGACCAGGGGGCAGGGCAGGGGTGGCGGCCCCCAGGGTGGAGGCGCCCTGCCCCCTCACCCACCGTGCACCCCACCACCCAGGTCCTCACGGTCATGGTGACGAAGCGTAACAACGATGATGATTACGATGCGTAACGAAGATCAATCACATAGCGCAGCGTGAACACAGCCAGAAACGGACATAATCCACGTTTGCCCAGGTGGAAGGGGTAGGGGGGCACCCCCAACACGCAAGATCAACGATCATCAGGAGACCCGCGCCCGATCGCCGTTTTTCTCCCCCCGTCACTCCCCGTACCCCCCACGCAGGGTGACGCCCCTGGTCGAGATCCATCTCACGGTGCGTGACGCCGCTCCGGTCACGGTTCGTAACGGAGGTGTCTGGTGACTCGTCGCAAGCTGACCGCCGTACCAGCCGAGGAGCCGCGCGAGCGGGCGCCTGACCTGCGCGACGCGGTCAAGGCCGCAGTGGACGCGATGGACTGGCTCACCCCGACCGACCAGGCGATGCGGGCGCTGGCCCTACGTCAGGCGGAGGAGATCGAGAAGGCGATCGAGCGTGCTGAGCAACTCGATGGCCTGCGCCGGGACCTGTCGGACGACATGGGTGCGCTGAAGCGGCTGAAGGCGCTGGAGGCGATGTGTGACGTCACGAAGACGGTCGGCTGGTTGGGGCCGCAGTTGCAGGGCGTGTTGCGGGATCTGGGCGGGACGCCGGCCGCGCGCAAGGCGATGAAGGCCGACAAGCCGATCGGAGGGCGTCTTGCACAACTCCGCGCCGGCGCTGCTGGGGAGCACGACTCCTAGGCTGTGGACGCCGCCACTCGTGACAGGGCCGCCTGGTCCGTGCGGGTGTGGGTGTGCGTTGACCCCGGCGACGTCGCTGGGGTTCTCGGCGGTGGACTTCTCCCAGGATGTGCTGGGGGTCCGTCCGCTGCCGTGGCAGCGATTCCTCCTGATTCACGCGCATGAGCTGCGGTGGGATGGCAAGTTCCGGTTCCGTACGGTGCTGGTGCTGGTCGCTCGCCAGAACGGCAAGACCTCGATCGTCGAGGTCAAGAACCTGTGGAAGATGTTCGTGCTCGGCGTCGGCCTGGTGATCGGCACGGCGCAGAACCTCGACATCTCCGAGGAGTCCTGGGATAAGGCCGTCGAGATCGTCGAGGGTACGCCGGAACTGGCCGCTGAGGTGGCGCACGTCGATCGGACGAACGGCAAGAAGGCGCTGCGCCTGACGAGCGGCTCCCGCTGGAAGATCGCGGCGGCATCTCGCAAGGGTGGCCGCGGACTGTCGGGCGATGACGTGAATCTCGACGAGTTGCGCGAGCACCAGACGTGGGACGCTTGGGGCGCGGTCACCAAGACGACCATGGCCCGCGCGAACCCGCAGATCTGGGCATTCTCGAACGCGGGCGACGACAAGAGCGTGGTGCTGAACCAGCTGCAGGAGCAGGGGCGGGCTGCGGCGAATGACCCGTTGATGGACCCGACCCTCGGGCACTTCGAGTGGTCGGCGCCGGACGACGTGAAGTGCACGTGCGGCCGGCCGGACAACAAGCACACG
>DASUCK010000723.1:0-4806 GCA_036276095.1 Nonomuraea sp.
GGCAGCAAGCAGGTCATGAACGGGTGGATGCTGAAGAGCTGGGCCTACGACTCCCTGGACCAGCGGTTGGCCTCCACCGAAGTGCTGGTCGAGAACGGCGGCGGCTACCAGCAGGCCGCCCGGCACGACCTCACCTACGACGCCGAGGGCACGGTCACCGAACATGCCGGCACCCTCAACGGGGCGCAGCGCCGCGAGTGCTACGACCACGACCGACGAGGCAGGCTCATCGAGGCCTACACCGTGACCAGGTCGGCGACGTGCGCCGAGGGTACGCGCGGCACCGGCGACCAGCCGTACTCGCACAGTTATCGCTACAGCCCCGCGGGCCGGCTGCTCGAACGCGTTGAGCAGGGAGTGCGGACCGGCTACGCCTACCCCGCATCCGGCGGCACGCGGCCGCACGCACCGACGACGGTCGGGAGCGACGCCTACCAGTGGGACGACAACGGCAAACTCGTCTCCCGCTCGGGAACGGGCCAGACCGAGACCTTCTCGTGGGACGTGCAGGGCTTCCTGACCTCGGTCAGCGGGCCCGGCGGTAGCACCAGCTTCGTCTACGACCCCTCCGGTCTGCGGTTGCTCCGCCGTACGAGCACGGGAAACACCCTGTATCTGGCGGGTCACGAGGTATCGGCCAGCAGCGACGGCACCACCGTCACCGCCGTGCGGTCCTACTCCTTCGACGGCGAGCTGGTCGCCACCCGCAGCCCGGACGGGGTCGACTTCGTCGCCGGCGATCCGTCGGGCTCTGTGGAACTGGCCGTCCCCGACGGCGGAACACCCACCGCGACCCGGGCCTACAACCCGTACGGCGGGGTGCGGGCCCGATCCGGAGACACCGCGACGGACCGGGGCTTCCTCGGCCAGATCGAGGACTCCACCACCAAGCTGTCCTACCTCAACGCCCGGTACTACGACGCGACCACCGGCATCTTCCTCTCCACCGACCCGCTCTACGACACGAGCAAACCGAGCAGTCTCAACCCCTACGGCTACGGCGCCGGTGATCCCGTCAGCTTCTCGGATGCCGGCGGCCTCACCCCGAGCTACAGCTACGGCCTCGAACAGCAGAACGCGGCCCTGCGGTATCAGAACCAGCAGCTCACCGGGTACGTCACGCAACTGCTCGGCAACATCGACACCCTGCAGGGGATCATCCGGGAGCAGGACCGGAGGGTCAACGAGCTGCTCACCGACATCTCCGCGTTGGAAGCCTTCATCCGCCAACAGGATACGATCATCCGCCACCTCACCGCCCGGGTGGCCCAGCTCCAGAGGCAGGTCGCCTATTGGAAGGGCCGTGCGCACTACTGGTACGGCCGGGCGATGCACTGGCGGAGCCAGGCGTACCACTGGCAGGGCAGGTACAACTACCTGCGCTATCAGGTCGTCGAACCAACATTCCGCCGTATCTACGGGTCGGGTGCGGATGCCCAGCTCGCGGCGGTCGACGCCATGAGCTGGACGGCGGCGTCGCTGCCGTGCTTCTGCACGCGCGATCGGCCCAACCCGCTTCGCAACCACTTCAACGAGGACCCGCCGTCAGCACCGGAGCCTTCGCGTACCCCTCCGGTGAGGTGGACGCCGGACGGCTACATCATGGGCCCCCCTCCAGGGCCCCTCGACAACCAGTTCAACGTCAACACCATCCCTACCGGGCTGGGTGTTCGTTATGAGCGAGTCCCACCCAATACGTGGAGGCTCGAACCCAACCGCACACTGATCGACGGCGAGACAGCGTGCACCCTGGCCGGCGCGGGTGGCGCCACCCGGACCGCGAAGAACCTGGTCACCAGGGGCAAGGGCAGTCCCTGGGTGACCGGCGGGATGTTGGCCGTCTACGTCGCCTGCAAGGCCACAGGCAACTGAGCCCGCCTCGTCGACGGCGCGACGGGAGCCGGCCCGCAACGGGTCGGCTCCCTCGTGCGTGTCGCGGCTTCAGCGTTCCTTCAGCGCCTCGCCCTACGGTGAAGGCGACGCGAAGGAGCCGAAATGATCACCCGTGTAGCACACCGCCTCATGACCATTGTCCTGATCACGAGCGGAATCCTGCTGACCGCGGGCGTGGCCACCGCCTTGGCGGAGACGTCACCCACGGTGCCGCCGGGATCGCTCACGGTGGCCCCTGGATCGGTCGAGTTCGTCGGTGGGTCGAGCGCCCGCTACAAGGATCCCTCCAAGAGCTCGGGCTGCCCCACCCCCAATCACTGGGGAGACTGCCTGTGATTCACGGGGTGGCCAGAGCCAGCGCGGCTTCCACATCGAGCCGGGCGCCGCGCCGGAGGATCGCGGCGAACTGCTCCGGCCCCAACGCCTGCCGGCAGCGGCGCTCGACGGGGTCACGCACCAGAGCGTTCCAGACCGTCGGCCTGGCCCCGAAATCCGCGCGTACGGCACCCGCCGCGCCAAGCAGCCTGGTAGCGAGGTCGAAATGCCCCAGGCCGGCCTGGATGGTGGCCGCGATGTCCAGGTCGTGGGAGATCGCCCAGTGCTGGCCGATCCGGGCGTGCACCGCGAAGCCCTCCTTGAGCAGGTGGTCGGCCTCCTTCTGACGGGCCTGCCGGTGACGTACCCACGCCAGCAGCACTGTCGCCCTGGACAGATACTCCCTGCTGTCGGCGCGCCGGAACCGGGCCGCGGCGTCCTCCAGCAGGTCACCGGCCAGGTCCGTGTCGCCTTCCACGACCAGCACCTCGGCGGCGACCAGCCGCGCCTCGGCCGCACCGCCTTCGTCACCGGCTCGGAGGAAGGCGGCGGCCGCGGCGTCAGCCGTGCCCCTGGCCCGGTCCGCCTCGCCGCCGGCCATCTGGTTGTAGGCCACGCTCAGCAGGCAGCGGCCCACCGCATACGGGTTGCCCAGCTGCTCGGCCAGGGCGAGCGCCTGGTCGGCGGTGTCCACGGCGGTCGCGATGTCGCCCTGCTCGTGCGCGATGTCGGAGATCTGCTGGAGGGCGCGCACCGCGTCAAGGGGATCTCGGGCGCCGGCCCATGCCTGCCGCGCCAGGCGCATGGCCTCCTCGTGCGAGGTATAGGACGCGATCACCGCGGCGGACAACAGCGTGGGCAGCCGGGCCGACTCGGGTTCATCGCCGGTGGCGGCCACGACCCGGCGATACCAGAGCAAGCCCTCCCTGGGCGCGTTCATCCACCACCACCACAGCTCGGCCGCCAGCTCCAGGGCAAGCCGCGGCGCCCCGGCGATCGCCCAGCTCAAGGCCGCGTAGAGGTTCTCCCGCTCGATGTCGAGCCGCCGCTGCCAATGCTGGCGCAGCTCACCGCGGCGCTCGCCGGCCGCCCTCCGAGCCAGGTCGAGGAAGTAGGCCGCGTGCCTGGACCGCACCTCCCCCTCTTCGCCGCTGGCCGTCAGCAACAGCGCGGCATACTGCCGTACGGGTTCCAGCAGGCGGAAACGCGTCAGCTCGCCGGTGAGATCCACGGCGATGAGCGACCGGTCAGCCAGGTCGTGGATCATGTCAAGCGGCGCTCGGGCGGTCTCGGGCATCCACGACTCGGCCGCCTCTAGCGTGAAGCCTCCGGCGAAGACGGAAAGCGCGCGGAAGAAGCGCAGTTCCTCATCGGTGAGACGTTCGCAGCTCAGGTCGAGCGCCGCGCGTAAGGAACGGTGGCGCTGCGCTGCCGTCCCCGGCCGGGCGGCCAGCAGGCTCAGCTGGTCGCTGAGCCGGGTGGCCAGTTCGCGGACGGTCAGCACACTGAGGCGGGAGGCGGCCAGTTCGACGGCCAGCGGCAGCCCGTCGACGCCGCGGCACACCCGCGCGACGGCTTCGGCGTTGCTCTCCGACAACCGGAACTCCGGCTGCACGGCCCTGGCCCGGGCCAGCAACAGCTGGACCGCCTCGGCGCGGGAGATCTCCTCCACCTCCGTCGAGCCGGGCTCGGGGCAGGGCAGCGGATCGAGCCGGTAGACGGTCTCACCCGAGATGCCGAGCGGCTGGCGGCTGGCCGCCAGGATCCGCAGCAACGGACGGCCGTCGAGCAGCCGGCGGGCGAACTGGCCGCAGGCCGCGCTCAGGTGCTCGCAGTTGTCCAGGATCAGCAGCGCCCGCTTGCCGTCCAGCCAGTCACGCAGTTGCAGCAGGAGGGGGCGGCGGTGGGTCACCGTCAAGCCCAGCGCGCCCACCACCGCCTGGGCCAGCAGGCCGGGATCGGTCACCGCTTCGAGCTCGACCAGCCAGCGCCCGTCCGGAAAGGCGTGGGCGGACTCCAGGGCCAGCTGGGCGGCCAGCCGCGTCTTGCCGACTCCCGGCGCGCCTACGAGGGTGGCCAGCGGGGCGGTGCCCAGCAGCTCGGCCAATCCGCTCAAGTCCGTGCGTCGGCCAATGAAGCGGCTGCGCAGGCCGGCGGACCGCTCGGCGTACGCGGGGGCCTGATCGGCCAGGCTCATGTCGTCGGCGAGCATCGACGCGTGGAGCTCGCGCAGCTGGGGGCCGGGCTCAAGGCCCATTTCCGTGATCAGTCTCTGGCGGGTCGCCCGGTAGACCTCCAGCGCCTCCGATCGGCGGCGGAGCCGATAGAGGCCGGTCATCAGTTGGGCGGCGAACCGCTCGTCGAACGGGTGGTCGCGGACGAGCTCCCGTAACTGGGCCACGAGGGCGCCATGACGGCCCAGTGCGAGGTCCGCGTCGACGCGCTCCGACAACGCGGCCAGCCGGGCCTCCTCCATGCGCGCGCCCACGCCTTGCCTGAGCGGCGAGTCGGGCAGGTTGGCCAGGGCCGGTCCGCGCCAGAGCGCCAGAGCCTGGCGGAACAGGTCGGCCGCGACGTCGTGGCGCTTGTCGCGAATCG
>DASUCK010000724.1:0-17922 GCA_036276095.1 Nonomuraea sp.
GGTCGAGCCGGCGGGCCTCGGGCCTGGGCAGCACCTCGGCCGGGTCCACCGCGGCCGTCCCCGCGAACTTCACGGGGACGGTGTCGATCCAGTCGGCGGTGAGAGTCTCGACGCCCGACTGACCGGCGAGGAGCGCCGCCCAGGTCGAGGTGACGTCTCCACCGACGGGCGTCGTCGCGCCAAGTCCGGTGACGACGACACGTACCCGGTTCGCACTCACGTTTCGCGCTCCTTGCTCATCAGTTCTGGTCGGTGCAACTCCGGAACCCCGCCGCGCGCGGGCCTTCCGTCAGCCCTGGATGAACCTGAGGACGTCCTTGACCGTCTTCAGGTTCTTGAGCTGGTCGTCGGGGATCTCGACGTCGAACTCGTCCTGGGCGGCCACGGCGATCTCGACCATGGACAGGGAGTCGATGTCGAGGTCGTCCACGAAGTTCTTCTCGGGGGTCACGTCGGAGGCCGGAATGCCGGTGATCTCATTGATGATCTTGCCGAGGCCTTCGAGGATCTCCTGCTCGGTGGCAGCCATGTCGTTGGTTCTCCTTCGGTTTTCTGGGTTCTGTGCGGCCGCGCCGCACAAGCTGGTGAGTGCTACGGAATTTCGATCACTTGGCCCGCGTACGTGAGCCCGGCGCCGAAGCCGAGGACGAGCGCGAGACCGCCCGAGCGGACCTCGCCGCGTTCGAGCATGCGCGACAGCGCGAGCGGGATGGACGCGGCGGAGGTGTTGCCGGCCGTGACGATGTCACGCGCGATGGCGGCCTTGCCGGCACCGAGCTTGCGGGCGATGGCCTCGATGATGCGCAGGTTGGCCTGGTGGGGGACGAACGCCGACAGCTCCGACGGGTCGACCCCCGCCCGCGCGCAGGCCTCCAGGGCCACCGGGTGCAGCGTGGTGGTGGCCCACCGGAAGACGGTCTGTCCCTCCTGGTGGAGGAACGTCGCGCGGTCCTTGATGGAGATGGCGTCGGCCTTGTCGCCGGAGCTGCCCCACACGACCGGGCCGATGCCGGGCGTGTCGGAGGGGCCCACGACCGCGGCGCCGGCGCCGTCCGCGAAGATCACGGCGGTGGACCGGTCGGTCCAGTCGACCCAGTGCGACAGCTTCTCCGCTCCGACGACCAGCACGTTCCTGGCCGACCCCGCGCGTACGGCGGCGTCGGCGGTGGCGAGCGCGTAGCAGAAGCCGGCGCAGGCGGCGTTGATGTCGAAGGCGCCGGGGGCGCTGATGCCGAGCCGGTGGGCCACGACGGCGGACGCGTTGGGGATCTGGGTCTCCAGCGTGCAGGTCGCGACGATTACCAGGTCGACGTCGTCGGGAGACAGCCCGCTCGCCGCCAGCGCCTTGCCGCCGGCGATGGCCGCCATGTCCTCGACCGACTCGCCCGCGGGCGCGACCCGGCGCTCCTTGATGCCGACGCGGGACTGGATCCACTCGTCGTTGGTGTCCATCGTCCTGGCCAGGTCGTCGTTGGTGACGACCTGGGCCGGCTGGTAGTGGCCGAGCGCCAGCACCTTGCCGCCGTGGGCGATGTCGGGAATCCTCACGTGATCAGCTCCCTGGCCGCGTCGAGGTCGTCTGGAGTCTTGAGCGCCACGGCCCGCACGCCGCGCAGGGCGCGCTTGGCCAGGCCGGTCAGGGTGCCGCCGGGCAGCAGCTCGATCATCGCGGTGACGCCGAGCGCCGCCATGGACTCCATGCAGGAGTCCCAGCGCACGGGGCTGCTGACCTGCTTGACCAGCCGTTCGACGAAGTCGGCGCCGGTGGTGACCGGCTTGCCGTCGGAGTTGGACAGCAGCGTGACCTGCGGGTCGGCCGGCGCGACGGTCGCGGCCGCCGCGCGCAGGCTCTCCACGGCCGGCGCCATGTGGCGGGTGTGGAACGCGCCCGCCACCGACAGCGGGATCAACCTGGCCCTGGCCGGCGCGTCCGCCTTGAACGCGGCCAGCTGGTCCAGCGTGCCCCCGGCCACGATCTGGCCGGCGCCGTTGATGTTGGCCGGAGTCAGGCCGTGCTTGTCGACGGCCGCCAGCACGTCGGCCTCGACGCCGCCGAGCACGGCGATCATGCCGGTCTCGGTGACGGCCGCGGCCTCGGCCATGGCCAGCGCCCGGGCGCGCACCAGACCCAGCGCCTGTTCGGCGGTGAGCACCCCGGCCAGCGCGGCCGCGGCGAACTCGCCGACGCTGTGGCCGGCCAGCACGTCGGGGGCCGCGCCGAGCTCCTCGGCGGCGGCCAGCGCGGCGGCCACCAGCAGCGGCTGGGCGACGGCGGTGTCGCGGATCTCGTCGGCGTCGGCGGTCGTGCCGTAGGCGACCAGATCGATCCCGGCGACCTCCGACCAGGCGCCGAGCCGGTCGGCCAGGCCGGGCAGCTCAAGCCAGGGAGTCAGGAAGCCTGGTGTTTGGGCACCTTGGCCCGGAGCGACGACTACAAGCACGAAATCCACCATGCCCTGTAGAACTCCGACACGCGGATAGAGATCCGTACGAACTTTGTCCAGGGCGGTTTGTAGGAACCCTACAGTATGGATTTCGACGAGGTTACGTTAGGGCGCGCCACGTTACGGCGCTTTCCGCGAGCCGGCCGAGGATCAGGCCGACCTGGAGGGTGAACGCCGACCGCCCTTCCGTGGGCTGGTAGCCGGTCAGCTCGGTGATCTTCTTGAGGCGGTAGCGGACCGTGTTGGGATGGACGAACAGCAGCCGCGCCGTCGCCTCCAGCGAGGTGCCCTGCTCCAGGTAGGTCGCCAGCGTGTCGAGCAGCGGCGTGCCGGCCAGCGGCAGGTAGACGTTCTCGATGAGCTGCTCCCTGGCGTCGTCGTCGCCGTCGAGCGCGCGTTCGGCGAGCAGGTCCTCGGCGTGGACCGGGCGGGGCGCGTCGGGCCAGCCGGAGGAGGCTTTGAGCCCGGCCAGCGCGGCGCGGGCGGACCGGGCGGCGGCGTGCAGGTCGGGCACCTCCGGGCCGATCACGATGGGGCCCATGCCGAAGCGGGCCACGACCTGCTTGGCCGCGTCGTCGACGCTGCCGGCCCCGCCGACGATCACGATCAGCCGGTCGGCCTGCACGCCGGCCAGCAGGTCCATCCCGATGCGGCGGCCCTTCTCGCGCAGGCCGTCGATCACCGCGCGGGGGTCGCCCTCGGGGGCGTGGCCGGCGATGACGACCACGGGGGAGGACGTCCAGCCCAGCGCGGCGGCCCAGGAGTGGAGGCCGTCGTCGACCTCGCCCCTGACCAGGGCGTCCACGATGAGCGCCTCCAGGCGGGCGTCCCAGGAGCCCCTGGCCTCGGCCTCGCGGGCGTAGACGTGGGCGGCGGCGAAGGCGACGTCGCGGGTGTAGCGGAGCATGGCCTGCTGGAGCTGGTGCTCGCCGCCGGGGGCGGCCAGCTCGTGGGTCTGCGCCTCGACCACCTCGACCACGACCCGGACGATGTCGACGGTCTGCTGCAGCGAGATCGAGCGCTTCAGCTCGCGCGGCGCCGTGCCGAAGAACTCGATGTTGGGCGTGGGGCGGCCCTCGCCGGCGGTCGAGAACCACTCCACGAACGCCGCGATGCCGGCCTGGGCCACGAGCCCCACCCACGACCGGTCCTCCGCGCTCAGCGCGCGGAACCACGGCAGCTGCTCGTCCATGCGGGCCATCGCCGCGGTGCCGAGCGAGCCCATGGCCCGCTCGAGTCTGCGCGTGGTGTCCTCGCGGGTCCGGTCTGTCACGTCTCCTAGAGTGCCAGGTCGCCCCCGGTGACCGGAACGGCGGTCAGATGACGGCCACCGCCGTGATCAGGCCGATCGCCACATGGGTCACGGCCAGCAGCCGCGCCCCCGGCTGCAACTCCGGCTCCTTGACCAGGTCGCGTACGGAGATGCCGACGATCCGGTCGAAGATCAGCATCGCCACGGTCTGCACCACGATGCCGACCAGGCCGAACACCGCCGTGCCGGCCAGCCCCTCGGCCAGGCGGCCGCCGGAGGACCAGATGGAGGCGGCCACGATCAGGCCGACGGCCGCCATGGCGGAGGAAGCCAGCAGGGTGGCGTTCGGGTTGCGCTGGGAGCGGATGATCTCGCTCAGCTTGCCGGGCGTGGCCCAGTCGATCACGTAGAAGCCGACGATCATGAGGATCACGCCGACGGCGGCATAGGAGGCGATGGCGCCCGCGCCGCGGGCGAGGGTTTCGAGAAGGATCACGGGATCTTCCTGTTCCGGGGTGTCAGTCGGCGATGCGGTGGGGGACGAAGGAGGAGGTGTCGTCGGTGATCAGGCCGGTCGTCTCCCGGATGCCGAGCCCGGCCGGCTCGTCGCCGACCACCCAGGCGCCGAGCACCGGCCGCTGGCCCTCGAACTCCGGCAGCGCGTCGAAACCCTGGAAGACGTAGCCCTCCCGGCCGTACCCGCCGGGTGTCTCCTGCGCGCCCTCCGGGGTGACGATCCGCATGGACGCGCCCTCCCTGCCGAGCAGCGGCTTGGCGATGTAGGAGGTCAGCTCCCGCGGCCCGTCGAGGTAGGCGGGCAGCAGGCTGGGATGGCCGGGGTGGAGCTCCCACAGGACGGCCAGCAGCGCCTTGTTGGACAGCAGCGCCTTCCACAGCGGCTCGATCCAGGTGGCGTGCCGCACCGCGTGGCGGCCGAAGTCGTCGGCCAGCATCCATTCCCACGGGTACAGTTTGAACGCTGCCCGGATCATCGTCTCCTCCATGTCGACGAAGCGCCGGTTGAGCGCGTCCCAGCCGATGTCCTCCATCGCGATGGAGACCGCCGGCAGCCCCGCCTGCTCGGCGGTCTCCTGCAGGTAGGCCACGGTCATGGCCTCCTCGCCGGTCTCGTCGGCGTTGGTGAACGCGAAGTGCACGGGGCCGGGCGGCAGGCGCAGCCCGCGCCAGCGGTCGATGAGCCGCTCGTGGACGGAGTTCCACTGGTCGTCGCCGGGGTGGACGTCCTGCAGCCAGAACCACTGCACGACCGACGACTCCACCAGCGACGTCGGCGTGTCGGCGTTGTACTCCAGCAGCCTGGCCGGGCCGGCGCCGTCGTAGCGCAGGTCGAAGCGGCCGTACAGGTGCGGGTCGCGGCGCTCCCACGAGCGGGCCACCTCCTCCCAGGCCCATTCGGGGATCGCGAAGTCGGCGAAGCGGCCGGCGGAGACCACGTGCTCGACCGCGTCCAGGCACATGCGGTGGAGCTCCTCGACCTGCTCCTCCAGCGCCTCGACCTCGGCCATCGACAGGACGTAGTGAACGGACTCGTCCCAGTACGGCCGGCTGAGGCCGGACGGGTGGGCGGCCTGGTGGTAGGCCAGGCCGTGGCTCTCGATCGTCTTCTCCCAGCCGTCCCTGGGAGCTCCATGCTCGCGGCGCACGCTCAGCTCCCGCCGCTCCAGCTGCGGCCGAACCCGCCGCGCTGGATCGACTTGCCGTCGCGCGAGCTGATGTTGGCGTCGGAGGGGCGCAGCGTGGTGCCGCCCTCGACGCGGTTGCCGACCCGCCGTCCGCCGTAGTACCACAGGTACGCGCCCCGAGCCCCGCTGTAGTAGCGGACGCCGGTGCCGTCGTCGTCGCAGTAGTCGTCGTCCACGACCTGGTAGGTGCCGTCCTCCAGGCGGATGACGCAGTCGGCGACGACGTCGTCGTCGTCCTGGGCGGAGCAGTAGCCGACCACCATCACGGACAGCACGCCGAGGACGACCAGAGGGACGACCTTGGACGATTTTCGCGACGGCTCTGCGTGCGGTGGTTTTGCCATCAAACTCCTGCTTTCCTGGGCCGATCAGCCTATATGCGGCCCTTGTTGCTGATCAATGTCTATCGTCCAGTGCTTGCCGTTCACGTGGGTATGACGGAATCCATGGATCCGGTCGAGGCACTGCGCGAGATCGCCTTCCACCTGGAGCGGGCGGGGGAGCCCACGTACCGCGTGCGTGCCTTCCGCCGGGCCGCCGCCGTCGTGGCCGACCTCCCCCGGGACGAGCTCGTACGGCTCGCCCGCGCCGGCGGGCTCGGCGACCTCCCCGGCATCGGCAAAGTCACCGCTCTTGTGGTGAACGAAAGTCTGGATGGTCAGGTTCCAACCTATTTGCGGCGGATGCGGGCGACGGCCGGGGTCGAGCTGGACGCCGAGACCGCCGAACTGCGCACCGCGCTCAAAGGCGACCTGCACACTCACTCCGATTGGTCCGACGGCGGCTCGCCGATCGAGGAGATGGCCGAGGCCGCCATCGCGCTCGGGCACGAGTACTGGGCGCTGACCGACCACTCGCCTCGCCTGACCGTCGCCAAGGGGCTGTCGGCCGAGCGGCTGGAGCGGCAGCTGGCCGTGGTGGACAAGCTTAACGAAGGGCTCGCGCCGTTCCGGATCCTGACCGGCATCGAGGTGGACGTCAACCCCGACGGCTCCCTCGACCAGAAGCCCGACCTGCTCGAACGGCTGGACGTGGTGGTGGCCAGCGTGCACTCCAAGCTGCGCATGGGCGCCGAGGACATGACCCGCCGCATGGTCACCGCCATCGCCAACCCGCTCGTGGACGTGCTCGGGCACTGCACCGGGCGGGTGGTGCAGGCCGGCGGGCGGCGGGGGGTCAAACGGCCGGAGTCGGAGTTCGAGGCCGAGCTGGTCTTCGAGGCGTGCCGGCGGTTCGGGGTGGCGGTCGAGATCAACTCACGTCCCGACCGGCTCGACCCGCCGAAGCGGCTGATGCGGCTGGCGTACGAGATGGGGTGCGTGTTCGCGATCGACTCCGACGCGCACGCGCCGGGGCAGCTCGACTGGCAGCGGTACGGGTGCGAGCGGGCCGCCCGATGCGGCATCGAGGCGGACCGCGTCGTCAACACCTGGCCACTGGACCGCCTCCTCGCCTGGACCCGCCCATAGCGAGGGGCAGGCCCGGTGGGCGACGTCTCGCCCGACGAAGGCGGCACCCCGTGCCGTCCGGCCCACTGCCCACTGACGTTCCCGCCGCACCCGCCGCTGCCGGCAGGTCCGGATCCGCCGCTCTGCCGGGCGGCCGGCGGTGAAAAGGCCGAGCGTTTTCCGGATCGTGAAAAGCGCCGCCGCGGCCGTGAGCGTGGGGCACGGGAGTGAGACGGGCCACAGTGGCGGCGGGACACTGGCCGAAACCGTGAGACCCCTGTGACCGGCCGGTGAGGAGGGTGTGCCGAGGCGGCCGGGCGACCCGCGATTGTCGGTGGCGCGGCGTAGCGTCACGGCTGTGAATCGTACCGACCGGCTCTACGCTCTCGTCGAAGACCTGCGCGCCATCGCCCCCCGCCGCCGCTCCGCCCGCGAGCTGGCCGAGCGCTTCGAGGTCAGCGTGCGCACGATCGAGCGCGACATCACGGCGCTGCAGGAGTCGGGCGTGCCCATATACGCCGAGCCCGGCCGCAAGGGCGGCTACGCCATCGACAAGAAGATGTCCCTCCCCCCGCTCAACTTCACCCCGGCCGAGGCGGTGGCCATCGCGGTCGCGCTCAGCAAGGCCGGCGACCAGCCGTTCGGCCGCCAGGCCCGCAGCGCCTTACGCAAGGTCGTCGCCGCCATGCCGGGCCCCGAGGGCGAGCTCGCCCGCGAGCTGGCCCGTCGCGTGCAGCTCATGCGCCTGCCGGACGAGCCGGGCACCGAGGTCCGCCCGCTCGGGGCCGAGGGCGTCTCCCGCGCGATCGAGGAGGCGCTGCTGCGGCGGCGCGTGCTCCGGCTCGACTACGCCGACGCCAAGGGCGCGCTGACCACGCGCGACGTCGAGCCGGGCGTGTTCCTGGGCGGGCGCGGCGGGTTCTGGTATCTCGTGGCGTGGTGCCGGCTGCGCGACGACGTACGCGTCTTCCGCCTCGACCGCATCGTCTCCGCCTCCGTCACCGCCGAGCGCTGCCCCGACCGTCCGCTGGAGGGGTTCGCCACCGACGTGCCTGAGATGATCGTGCACGGCACCGTCCTCGACTAGTTCGAAAAGTCAAGGGGAAACACCGACATAGGGTTGTCGCCCACGATCCATATCGTTGTCTTGTTCGAGAAAGCAAGGAGACGGCATGGACAACACGGTGACGTGGTTCGAGGTCGCGACCGACGACCCCGAGGGCGCCCAGGGCTTCTACGGCGGGCTGTTCGGCTGGAGGTTCGCCGGAGACGCCGGCCCCATCGACTATCGGACGATCAGCTATCCGGGCGCCGACCAGCCCGCCGGCGGGCTCTACGACACCAAGGGGGAGTTCCCCGGTCACGCGGTCTTCCACGTGCGGGTGGCCGACGTCGAGGCGACGTGCGCCAAGAGCGAGGCGCTCGGCGGCAAGGTGATCACGAAGGTGGTCGACGACGGCATGGGCACCGACTTCGCCTACCTGCGTGACACGTCCGGCAACGTCTTCGGGGTCTTCCACCGCAGGGGATGACCCGGGCGCGGGCCGGGGAGAGCACCTTCCCCGCCGACCCCGGCCCGGCACGAACCGCCGCTCCCGTGCTTCGAGGGCGGCTTCACCCCCGGCCCTGGACACGCCGCCGATCGCCGAGCGGCGGCGCGTCCAGGGCTCCTCACCCGACCCTCCAGGGCCCCTTCACCGACCGCGCCGGCCTCTCGCCGGACCGTCCCGGGGTTCTCGCCGGACCGTCCGGCTTCTCGCCCGGCCGTCCGGGTCGGCGGGGCCGCTAGAAGGCGGCCGCGGTCAGCCAGCGGGTGAGCAGCGCGCGGTCCCCGTACACGGTGAGCGTGTCCGGGGAGCGCCGGCCGTAGAGCAGGAGGAGCAGGTCGCTCACCGGTCCCCGGACGGCGGCGTCGCCCTTGGCGTGGCCGCGGGCCCAGGAGATCCTCCCGGCCGGGCCCTGGCTGATCGTCCACTCGCCGTCGGCGTCCTCGGCGTGGAGGTGGATCGTGGCCCCCTCCGCACCCAGTTCGGCCAGGGGCCGGGTCACCCAGGCCGCGTACGGCAGGTTGTGGAGGAACTCCTCCACGCCCTCGGCCGCGGTCCCCGCCGGCACCACCGGGTCGAGGCCGTGCGCGAGCTCGGCGTCGGCCCGGTGGATCACCAGCTCGAAGAGCATGCGCGGCGGCCACCAGGAGGCCCGCCGGTCCGGGCCCCACGTCCACACCGCGAGGTCCGGGTCGGTCTGGCGCAACGTGCGCAGCAGCTCGCCGGCCCCGGCCAGCAGCCACTCCGCGTCGCCGCTCGCGCCTTCGGGCAGCCCGTCGGGCACCTGGCGCGACCAGATCCGCTCCTGCATCCGGTGGCGCAGCACGTGCGTGGCCCAGCGATGGGTCCGGCCGACGTGCGTGACCAGCTCGGCGATCGTCCAGCCGGGGCATGTGGGCACCGGCACCGACGGGTCGGCCGCCAGCTCGGCGAGGCGCGCGGCCTCGGTCTCGATCCTCGACTCGTAGTCCTTCACCCGCCCCAGACTAGGCCGCCGGGCAGGTCGCCCCCTTCTGCGGCACCTTGCCCTCCAGCAGGTAGCCGTCCACGAGCCCCTGGACGCACTTGCTGCCCGACAGGTACGCCCCGTGCCCCTCGCCCTCGTACGTGACCAGCGTCGCGGTCTTGAGCTGGGCCGTCAGCTTGGGCGCCCACTCGTACGGCGTGGCCGGGTCGCCCTTGCCGCCGACGACCACGATCGGCGCGGACCCGGCGGCGTTCACGTGCCTGGCCTGGTCGCTGCCCTTGACGGGCCAGACCCGGCACAGCCCGCCGGAGCCTTCGCCGCCGAACAGCGGCGAGATCTTCAGCGCGGCCTGCTCCGTGCGCCGCAGCACGGCCTCGCTGGGCCGCTCGGCGGTGTCGACGCAGGTGATGGCCGGGAAACTGGTCATCTGCGTGGAGTAGGAGCCGTCGGGGGAGCGGCCGGTGTAGGAGTCGGCCAGGTACAGCAGCGCCTCGCCGCGGCCCTTGAGGGTGTCGCTCAGCGCCTGCTCCAGGAACGGCCAGGTCATCTCCGAGTACAGCGCGGCGGCCACGCCGGTCGAGGCCAGGCCCTGGGTGAGCTCCCGGTTGCCGACCTTCAGCGGCTGGGCGGCGAGCTCGTTCATCAGGTTCGCGACGTTGGTGTTGGCGGTGGCCTCGTCCTTGCCGAGCGCGCAGGTGTCCTTGACGCACGCCTTCAGGAAGCTCTCGTACGCCTTCTGGAAGCCGCGCGTCTGGGCCAGCGTGCGCTGCTCGAACGTCACCGTCGGGTCGAGCGGCGCGTCGAGCACCATGCGGCCGACCTTCTTCGGGAACTCGGTGGCGTACACGGCGCCGAGCTGCGTGCCGTACGACATGCCGACGTAGTTGAGCTTGGCGTCGCCGACGGCGGCGCGGATGCGGTCCATGTCGCGGGCGGCGTTGACGGTGCCGATGTACGGCAGGATCTTCCCGGAGTGCTGCTGGCACAGGGCCGCGAACTCCTTGTTGGCCTCCTCGGCCTTCTGGTGGGTGTCCTCGTTGGACGGCAGGGTGTCCAGTGAGGTGAACCGGTCCATCTGGGCGCCGTCGCCGCAGCGCACCCCGGAGCTGCGCTCGACGCCGCGCGGGTCGAAGCTGATCAGGTCGTAGCGGGTGCGCAGCGAGGTGAGGGCCTTGCCGGCCTGGTCGAGGGTGTCGACGCCGGAGGCGCCCGGCCCGCCGAAGTTGAACACCACCGACCCCAGTTTCAGCCCCTTGCCCGTGGCCGGCAGCTTGATCAGCGACAGATCGATCTTCTCGCCGCCGGGTTTGGCGTAGTCCAGAGGCACCGCGAGCTTTCCGCACCGGACGGAGGCGTCCTGGCGGGCCGGCGGCTCGCCGTCAGGGCGCTTGATGTCGGTGCACGGGCCCCACGTGATCTGGTCGGTGTCGGCCGTGGCCTGCGTGGCGGGCTCGGCCGGCGCGCTGGAGCAGCCGGCGGCAGTCACGATCAGGGCGGCGGCTAGGACGCGTCGCATAGCACAAACTTCCCCTCGTCTCTCGGGGGGAAGTAGTGCCCACAATACGCGACTGCGCACCAAAACCGGGTGAGGCGGCACGTACCACGCGGAACATGCCGCCCCGGACGGTCTCGTCAGACGCCCATCGACTGGGTGTCGTTGCTCTCGGCGCCGCCGGCCTCGGTGACGCCGTTCTTGAGGTGGTAGCGGGCGATGGCCTCGCGCAGCACCTCGCCGTCGAGCTCGCCGCGCCGGACCAGGCTGGTGAGCACGGCCAGCGTGATCGAGGCGGCGTCGACGTGGAAGTGGCGGCGCAGCGCCGAGCGGGTGTCGGACAGGCCGAACCCGTCGGTGCCCAGCGACGACCAGTCACCCGGCACCCACTGCGCGATCTGGTCCTGGACGGCCTTCATGTAGTCGCTGACGCCCACGAACGGGCCTTGGGCCTCGGAGAGCGCCTGGGTGACGTAGGGGACCCGCCGCTCGGCCTCGGGGTTGAGCAGGTTGTGCTCCTCGCAGGCCAGGGCATCGCGGCGCAGCTCGGACCACGACGTGGCCGACCACACGTCGGCCGACACGCCCCAGTCTTCGGCGAGCAGGCGCTGCGCCTCCATCGCCCACGGCCCGGCCACGCCCGAGGCCAGGATGTTGGCCTTGGGGCCTTGGAGCTGCGGCCCGGCGGCGAACCTGTACAGGCCCTTGAGCAGGCCCTGCACGTCGAGGTCGGCCGGCTGGGCGGGCTGCAGGTAGGGCTCGTTGTAGACGGTGAGGTAGTAGAAGATGTCCTCGGGCTGGTCGCCGTACATCCTCCGCAGGCCGTCCTTGACGATGTGGGCCACCTCGAACGCCCAGGACGGGTCGTAGGCGACCGCGGCCGGGTTGGTCGAGGCGATGAGCGGCGTCTGGCCGTCTTCGTGCTGCAGGCCCTCGCCGTTGAGCGTGGTGCGGCCGGCGGTGGCGCCGAGCAGGAAGCCGCGGCCCATCTGGTCGCCCATCTGCCACATCTGGTCGCCGGTGCGCTGCCACCCGAACATCGAGTAGAAGATGTAGATCGGGATCATGTGCTCGCCGTGCGTGGCATAGGAGGTGCCGGCGGCGATCGTGGAGGCCATGGAACCGGCCTCGCTGATGCCCTCGTGCAGGATCTGCCCCTGCACGGCCTCCTTGTACGACAGCAGCAACTCCCGGTCGACGGCCTCGTACGTCTGGCCGTGGGGCGAGTAGATCTTCGCCGACGGGAACATGGCGTCCATGCCGAACGTGCGCGCCTCGTCGGGGATGATCGGCACGAACCGGTGGCCGATCTCCTTGTCGCGCATGAGGTCCTTCAGCAGCCGCACGAACGCCATCGTGGTGGCGACCTGTTGCTTGCCGGAGCCCTTGCCGAAGGTGCCGTAGACCTCGTCGCCGGGCAGCTTGAGCGGCTTGGCGCGGATGACCCGCTTGGGCAGCACGCCGCCGAGTGCCGCGCGGCGCTCCTTCATGTACTGGATCTCGGGGTCGTTCTCGCCCGGGTGGAAGTACGGAGGAAGGTCGCCCTCCAGGGCGGAGTCGGGGATCGGCAGGTAGAGCCGGTCGCGGAACTCCTTCAGCTCGGCCTTGGTGAGCTTCTTCATCTGGTGGGTGGCGTTGCGCGCCTCGAAGTCCTTGCCGAGGGTCCAGCCCTTGATGGTCTGGGCGAGGATCACGGTCGGCTGGCCGACGTGCTCGCGGGCCGCCTTGAACGCGGCGTAGACCTTGCGGTAGTCGTGGCCGCCGCGCGACAGCTTGCGGATGTCGTCGTCGGAGAGGTGCTCGGCCATCTTGCGCAGGCGCGGGTCGGAGCCGAAGAAGTTGTCGCGGATGTAGGCGCCCGACTCGACCGAGTAGGTCTGGAACTGGCCGTCTGGCGTGGTGTTCATCTGGTTGACCAGCACGCCGTCGACGTCGGCGGCGAGCAGGGGGTCCCAGTCGCGGCCCCACACGACCTTGATCACGTTCCAGCCGGCGCCGCGGAAGTACGACTCCAGCTCCTGAATGATCTTGCCGTTGCCGCGTACGGGGCCGTCGAGCCGCTGCAGGTTGCAGTTGATGACGAACGTGAGGTTGTCGAGCTCCTCGCGGGCGGCCAGGCCGATCGCGCCGAGCGACTCGGGCTCGTCCATCTCGCCGTCGCCCAGGAACGCCCACACGTGGCTGCGGCTGGTGTCCTTGATCTGGCGGTTGAGCAGGTAGCGGTTGAACCGCGCCTGGTAGATCGCGCTGATCGGGCCGAGGCCCATGGACACCGTCGGGAACTCCCAGAAGTCGGGCATCAGCCGCGGGTGCGGGTAGGACGGCAGGCCGCGGAAGCCGTGCGACAGCTCCTGGCGGAAGGCGTCGAGCTGCGCCTCGTTGAGCCGGCCCTCCAGGAAGGCGCGGGCGTAGATGCCCGGCGCGGCGTGGCCCTGGAAGAAGACCTGGTCGCCCGACTCGCCGTGGTCTTTGCCGCGGAAGAAGTGGTTGAAGCCCACCTCGTAGAGCGAGGCCGCCGAGGCGTAGGTGGCGATGTGGCCGCCGACGTTGGTGCGGGCGTTGGCCCTGGACACCATGACGGCCGCGTTCCAGCGGATGTACGCGCGGATGCGGCGCTCGACGTGCTCGTCGCCGGGGAACCAGGGCTCACGCTCCGGCGGGATCGTGTTGATGTAGTCGGTGCTCCGCAGGCCCGGCACGCCGACCTGGTGCTCGCGGGCCCGCTCCAGCAAGCGCAGCATGAGGTAGCGGGCGCGGGTGCGGCCCTCGGTCTTGACGACGTTGTCGAGAGACTCGAGCCACTCGTTGGTCTCACTGGGGTCGACATCAGGCAGCTGGCTGGGTAGGCCGTCGCTGATGATCGAGAATCGCTGGCGTCCGGAAGCCACTGGGTCTCGCCTTCCGAGGATGACTGATGTCTGGTCTGGGTCGTCTTCCATCCTGGTCGCTAGCCGTAGAAAACGCATCTCTACTGGCCGGTAACCAGAGTGTCCCTGCTGGCAGGGACGCCCCCGATGGCCTAGACCACCGATGGTAGGACGAATTTCCATCAAAGGTTACATCGCATGACCAATTTAACAAGACAGGAAAATGGACGAAATTTCGCCCCTGGGTGTCCCGTCCTGCCGCTGCCCTGCGCCTGCCCTTTCCCTCCCCCCGAACGGACGCTCTCACCCACCGGTCGCGCGGCGAGCGAGTCTAGCGACTGGACCGTCGCCCTGCCCATCCGCGGCTCCCTGGCGATCTCGGCGGTCGGCCGCCCCGGCGCCGGCACGCGCCCGCCCCGCCCCGCCCCGCGCCATGGCCCGCCCGCCCCGCGCCCGCGCCGCCCGTAGCGCGCCCGCCGACCCCTCCACTCCGTCCTCCTGCTCCAGCAGCGCCTGCGGAATCAGGAACGTCGCCGAGATCGCCGCCTCCACCAGCCGGCACCGCCGTGGCCGTGACCAGCGGGTACGACCTCGCCCACCGGCCGCGCACCCGAAACGCCACGCCAGCGCGGCGTAACGTTTTGGTCATCCGTTCTTCTCCCTCGGTAGGGGAAGGCAAAAATCCCCAGATCTTGGGAATCGCTCTTTTCCTCTGGCAGTCGGCGTACCAATGTGGGGGGTATGAATGCGACGGCAGGGGACCGGCTCCTGGTCCACGGCAATACCGTTGGCGAAAGGGCCAGGACCGGTGTGATCCTGGAGGTCCAAGGCCCGGACGGCGGGCCTCCGTACATGGTGCGCTTCGACGACGGGCACACGAGGCTGGTTTTTCCCGGCCCGGATGCGGTCGTCGTGCCTCAGTAAGATTTGTCCGTGAGATCAGAGATCATCTCCGTGGCCACGGGTTCGCGAGAGACGGTGCACGACATCACAGCCGAATGCGCCGACTTCGTGCGCGCGCAGGGCGACGACGGGTTGCTGCACATTTTCGTGCCGCACGCGACCGCGGGCATCGCGCTGCTCGAAATCGGCTCGGGCAGCGACGACGACCTGATCGCAGCTCTGCGTGATCTCCTGCCGGCCGACGACCGCTGGCGTCACGCCCACGGTTCGCGCGGTCACGGCAGGTCGCACGTCATGCCCGCGCTGATCCCGCCGTACGCGACCATCCCGGTGCTGGGCGGGCGTCTGGCGCTGGGCACATGGCAGTCGGTGGCCCTCGTGGACCTGAATGTCGACAACACGCAACGTCAGGTTCGCCTGTCGTTTCTGTCGGATTGATTCTGGCCGACTAGGGCCGTACCCGTGGCGACCGTTGACGACTGAGGGTCACAGCGTGTGGACTGTGCCGAAGCGATAAACCGCATAAGCGGGGCCACTCAAGCAGGAGGGATAAACGTGAGCGCGACCGCGGGTCAGGCGCAGGGCGAGCGCGGCCTGGCCGAACGACTCGGCCTCAAGCCGGGTCAGGTGGTGCAGGAAATCGGTTGGGACGAGGACGTCGACGACGAGCTTCGCGACTCCATCGAGGACCTGACCGGCAACGAGCTGCTGGACGAGGAGAGCGACGAGGTCGTCGACGTGGTGCTGCTGTGGTGGCGCGACGGCGACGGCGACCTCTTCGACGCCCTGTCCGACGCCATGCGTGCACTCGCCGAAGGCGGCCAGATCTGGCTGCTGACTCCCAAGGCCGGGCGCGAGGGCCACGTGGAGCCGAGCGACATTGGGGAGGATGCCGCCACCGCCGGTCTCTCGCAGACCAGCAGCATCTCCGCCGCACCCGACTGGTCCGGCACCAGGCTCGTGACACCCAAAGGCCGTCGGTAGGAGTCCGAGCGCCTGCCATGCGGCAGGATGATGCCCGTGAACGCACATCCTGCCGAGGTCGGCGCCCAGGCTCCCGATTTCGAGCTGCAGGACCAGCACGGCACTCCGGTGCGCCTGTCCCACCACCGGGGCAGGAAAGTCGTGCTGGTCTTCTACCCGCTCGCCTTCAGCGGCATCTGCGGCAGCGAGCTCTCCGCGCTGCGCGACCACTACCCGCTGCCCGGCGACGCCCAGGTGCTCGCCGTTTCCGTCGACTCCGTCTTCACGCTGCGCGCCTGGTCGGATCGCGAGGGTTACCCGTTCCCCCTGCTCTCTGATTTCTGGCCACACGGACAGGTCGCTCAGGCGTACGGTGTGTTCGATGAGGCGAAAGGTTTCGCTCTGAGAGGGACCTTCATCATCGACGGCGAGGGCGTGATCCGGTGGTCGGTGGTCAACCCGATCTCCTCCGCACGTGACGTCGCCGACTACGGCAAAGCACTCGCCGACATTCACTGACTTCGGAGGCAACGATGCCCTGCTACCGGTGCGGGGCCCGGCAGACGGACCCGGTCCGCGGCGCCAGCCCGTGGCAGCGCGGGGTGCGCGACTCCTCCCAGGTGCTCATCTGCCCCGACTGCCAGCGCCTGCACGACCTCGACCTCGACGCGTGCGGCACCTGCGGGTCGACGGCGCTGATCTGCCGGCTGGGAGAAGTGGAGTGCCGGGCCTGCGGAGCCGTGTGGGCGGCGCGGGCGGACGACGCCACGGGAGATCTCCGGGCGCGGCTCGTCGGGTCACCGGCGCCTGGGCTGTCGGCGGAGGTGGAGGCGGCGCTCAACCGGCTGCTGGGGCGGGCCTGAGCGGCGATGCGGTCTGTGGGCGATGTCGTCTGAGGGCTCTTTGAGCAGGCAGGCGCGAAGGTCTTCTTCGTTCTGGTCGCGCTGTGCCTCGCGATGAGGGCGTGGGGCGGCTGGGCCTCGTGGGCCTTGACTGGTCTTGACTGAGCTTGACTTCAGCGCGCTTTCCTGACATTTGGCGAGCTGCGCTATCGTCTCCTCCGTGTCCGCAATGAGTACGTTCGTCGTCGCACTCGACGTCGGTGGCACGTCCATGAAGGGCGGCCTGGTCAACGACTCCGGCGTGGTGCTGCTGACCGAGCGGCGTCCCACCCCGCGAGCGGAGGGCCCGGAGGCGGTCGTCACCGCGATCTCCGACTTCATCAGCCACCTGGCCGCCACCGGCGACGGCGACCCCGCGGGCGTGGGCCTGGCCGTACCCGGCCTGGTGTCCGCGGACACCGCCATCTACGCCGCCAACCTCGGCTGGCGCGACGTTCCGGCCACCGCCTTCACCGCCCTCGACATCCCGGTCATGCTGGGACACGACGTCCGCACCGGAGGGCTGGCGGAGAGCGTTCTCGGTGCCGGTCGCGGCCTGACCGACTTCCTGTTCCTGCCCATCGGCACCGGAATCGCCGGCGCCTCGATCATCGGCGGCGAACCGTACGGCGGCTCCTCGGGCTGGGCCGGCGAGATCGGCCACACGCCGGTGTTCCCGGACGGCGAACAGTGCGCGTGCGGCCAGTTCGGCTGTCTGGAGACGTACGCCTCGGCCGCCTCGGTAGGTCGCCGCTACAGCCAGCGGGCCGGCGTCGATGGCGTCAAGGCCGAACAGGTGGTCATCTCCGACGACCCGATGGCCATCGAAGTCTGGGACGAAGCCGTGGAGGCGCTGTCCCTCGCGCTGGCCACGTACACGCTGCTGCTCGACCCCTCCGCCATCATCCTCGGCGGCGGCCTGTCCGAGGCCGGCCCCGCCCTCTTCGACCCCGTACGCACCCGCCTGGTCAAGCGCCTGACCTTCCGCACGGCACCCCCGCTGATGCCGGCCGCGCTGGGGGTGGACGCCGGCATGCTGGGAGCCGCACTGCTCGGCTGGCACGCCGCCGGCCGACCCGACCTGGGCCCCGACTGGACGGTGGATGTGCGATCGGCCCCGCTGGTGTCGTAAGGTGTAGTGCCGATCAGGGGCGGTTAGCTCAGCGGTAGAGCACTCGCCTTACAAGCGAGGGGTCACTGGTTCGAACCCAGTACCGCCCACCAGCAGAAAGAGCCCCGTCTCCGATCATGGAAACGGGGCTTCGTGCCATTAACGTGCCATTAGCTGACGCGGACGAGCACTCCCGAAGATCCATCGTCATGGTCCGGGTTGCTCTCGGCGATCTTGGCGTTCATGGCGTCTGCGATCTTCCGATCGGCTTCGGCCGTACTGTGCTGGTAGACCATCGCGGCGCGCACGGAGTCATGTCCCATTCGCTGCATGAGATCTTTGAG
>DASUCK010000725.1:0-12485 GCA_036276095.1 Nonomuraea sp.
ACCAACCTCCTGTACGCCCGCCAGGGCCGCGCCGCCGCGAACGCCCACGCCGACCTCGCCCAGGCCCGCTTCGACGCCGACCAGGCGCTGAACGCCTACTACAACACCGAGCTCGCCGGCGGGAAGTGGAAGGACTTCCAGCTCCAACCCAAGATCGGCTACGGCGACGTCGAGCGCTACGGCCCCAACGCGCCCTGGCAGCAGCCGGAGAGGGACAACGTGGCCCTGCCCGACGCCTTCTACCCGCACCTCGTCCGCACCGAGATCCCGGCCGCGGCCGAGATGGGCGTCGCGATCGACGGCTCGGCGAAGTGGTGGCCGGACGCGGCCGAGCCGGCGATGCTGCCCGCGTTCAGCCCCTACCAGACCTATCCCGGCCAGTACGTCGAGGTGTTCAACCGCGGCGCCACCCCGTTCGCGTACACGGCGGCGGCCGCCGCCCCGTGGGTGACCGTCACGCCGGGGTCCGGCCGGGTCACCGACCAGGTGCGGCTCGCCGTGCGGGTGGACTTCGCCCGCGCCCCGAAGGGCCGCACCGAGGTCCCGGTCACCATCAGCGGCGCGGGCCGGCAGGTCACGGTGACCGCCGTGGTCGACAACCCGGCCGGCCGCCCGAGGGGCTTCGTCGAGGCCGGCGGGTACGTCGCCATGGAGGCCGGACACCACAGCCGCGCCGTCGGATCCTGGAAGGTCATCCCCGACCTGGGCCGGACCGGCGACGGCGTGACCCCGCTGCCGGCGACCGCCCCGCGCCGGACCCCCGGCGGCGACGGCCCACGCCTTGAATACCCGATGACCCTGTACACCACCGGCCAGGTCAGGGTGTCGGCGCTGCTGTCGCCGCGCAACAACGTGCTCCCCACCGACGGCCTCAGCTACGCGATCTCCATCGACGACCAGCCGCCGCAGACCGTCAACGTCACCACCGCCACCGGCGCCGACGACACCGCCATGAACCGTCAGTGGGAGCGCAACACCTCCGACAACGTCAACGTCACCACGACCACCCACACGATCACCACCCCCGGCGCGCACACGCTGACGTTCTGGGCGGTCGACCCGACCGTCGTGCTGCAGCGCCTCGTGGTGGACACCGGCGGCGTCCTGACCAGCCATCTCGGGCCGCCGGAGAGCCGCCGCATCGGCGCGTGAGCTTGATCCGGCGTTCCGGGGCCGGGGATCATCGGGTGAATGGACTACTACCTGATCTCCACCTCGGAACGCGACCGGTCACCGGCAGGAGTCCTGGTGGAGGAGTTCGTCCTCTGCGAGGACTTCACCGCGGCCGGGATCGACAGCGCCGAATGGGGATCGGAGACCGGTGAGTGGCTGTCGGCGCCCGAGGTGAGCCGGGCCATCCGGTCCGACCCCGCCCTCCGCAGACGGGTGACGCCCGTCCACCTGCGCGAGGCCCGCGCCGTCTACGCCCGCCTCGGCGGCGGCGAGCTGCCGGACGAGGACCGGCTGCGCGCGCACTTCCACCGCCGCCAGCCGCTCCCCGCCTCCGCACCGCTCCACCTGGGCAGCGCCCCGGCCAGGGCCCGCCGCTACCGCATCCTGTTCGCCGGCGAGCTGGGCGCGGACGGGCTCGCCAACGCCCAGGCCGCGCTCCGGCTGGAGCCGACCGGCGACCCGCGCGTGGTCGGCAAGGCGTCCGGCAACGCCGGCGGCCACGGCTTCACCTGGGAACTGCGCCGCATCGGGGCCGGCATCGCCTGGTGCGTCGACGTCTCCGTACGCCTCGGCGCGGGGCCGCTCGCCACCCTCGGCGCGCTGCTCCACCACCACCGGCAGGCCATCCGCGAGCAGGGCCTCATCCCGGTGACCGTCGAACGCTTCGCCTGAACGTCGCATTCGTCCGCTCCGCCTCGTCGTAGTGGTGACCACGCAACCGACACGGGACGGATCCGCGGCAACCCTGCCCTCGGCCGCATGCTTGTCACCCTGGCGGGAAGAAGCCGGGTGTTTGTCGGGCTTTGGAGGCATCAACGATGCGGACCAGCACGACCTTCGCCAGCACGTTCGCCGCGGCGGTGCTCCTGATCGGCGGATGCTCCTCCGGCGGCGGCACCACGGCCCCCGCCACGCCGGTGGAGCAGGGGCCGGTCGCCAAGCTGTCGATCACCCCAGGCGACGGCGCGAAGAAGGTCCCCCCGGACACCGGCGTCACCGTCAAGGTCGCCGACGGCAGGGTCACCAGGCTGGCCGTCGCCGACGCCAAGGGCCGCGAGGTGCGCGGCTCCGTGGCCGCGGACGGCACGTGGCGGCCCCGATGGCCGTTACGGACGTCGGCCGCGTACACCGTACGCGCGGAGGCGACCGGCACGGACGGCAAACCGGTCACGGCGCAGGCGAGATTCACCACGCTGAAGCCGAAACGCGTGCTGGAGAGCGGCATGTCGCCCCTCGACGGCGAGAAGGTGGGCGTCGGCATGCCCGTGCAACTCCTGCTGTCGCACCCGATCGCGTCGCGACAGGACCGGGCGCGGATCGAGCGCGCGCTCGTCGTGCGCATGTCGAAGCCGGTCGAGGGCGCGTGGAGCTGGGTGAGTGACCGCGAGGTGCAGTTCCGGCCGCGTGACCACTGGCCGGTGGGCCAGCGGGTCAGCGTCGTCGCCCACCTGACCGGCCTGCGCGCCGGCTCCGGCCTGTGGGGCACGAAGGACCGCAGCCTGACCTTCACCGTCGGCCCGTCCCACGTCACGAAGGTCAGCGCCGCGACCCACCGGGCCGTCGTACGGAAGAACGGCGAGGTCGTGCGGACGATCCCGGTCAGCCTCGGCCGCCCCGGCGACGACAGCTACTCCGGCGTCATGATCGCCCAGGAGAAGGCGCCCGACGTCATCATGGACTCGGCCACCATCGGCGAGCCCGGCGAGTACCGCATCCGCACCAGATGGAACGTCCGCATGACCTACAGCGGCACGTTCTTCCACTCCGCCCCCTGGTCGACCGGCGACCAGGGCAGCCGCAACGTCAGCCACGGCTGCGTCAACGCCAGCCCCGAGAACGCCCGCTGGTTCTACGACTTCACCCAGCGCGGCGACATCATCGAGGTCAGCGGCACGTCGCGGAAGCTGCGGTTCGGGAACGGGCCGACTCCGTGGGCGAAGTCGTGGGAGGACTGGCTGGCCGGCAGCGCCACCGGCGAACCCGTCAACGGCTGATCGCGCGGGCGTGGGCACACGGGAGCAGACTGGGTAGATATCGGTCGCCGTCAAGGGGAGGCGTTGAACGACCCGGTGCCTGCACACGAATCCGGACGCGGGGCGGTCCGGCTTCCCGCCGTCCTGCTGTGGCTGCTGGTGTGGCTGCTGAACGCCTACGAGTTCCTGCTGGCCATCTAGCCGGGCCCGCCCGGCGCCGGTGGCCCCGGCCCTCGTGACGTGCGAAAAGCTGACGTAAGGGAGACTTCTCCTCAGACCGGCCCTCATCGAAGCACGCTAGGAGCAGGCATGCACATCGTTCGGTTCGTCAGCCCCCTGACCGGCGCGGACGCGGTCGGCGTCGATGACGGTGCGCAGGTGGTGGAGCTGACCGGGGTCACCACGGTCGGCGAGCTGCTGCGGCTGTCGTCCGGAGAGCTGCGCGAGCGGTGCGGAGCGGCCGACGGCACCCGCCACCCCTCGGGCTCGGTGCGCAGGCTGGCGCCGGTGGACGGGCTGATGGAGGTCTGGGCGGCGGGCGTGACCTACCGCCGCTCGCGCGAGGCGCGGGTGCAGGAGAGCGAGCGGGCCGCCGACGTGTACGAGCTGGTCTACGACGCCGACCGCCCCGAGCTGTTCTTCAAGTCGGTGGCCTGGAAGGTGACGGGGGACGGCGGCCGCATCGCGCTCCGGTCCGACTCCGAGATCGACGTGCCGGAGCCGGAACTGGGCCTGGTGCTCAACGCGGCCGGCGAGATCGTCGGCTACACGGTCGTGGACGACGTCAGCTCGCGCTCCATCGAGGGCGTGAACCCGCTCTACCTGCCGCAGGCCAAGATCTACCTGGGCGGGTGCGCGGTGGGCCCGGCGATCCGGCCGGCGTGGGAGGTCGCGGACCCGTACGCGCTGGACATCGCGCTCACGATCGCCCGCGGCGGCGACACGGTGTGGGACGGCAAGTCGTCCACGTCCGAGCTGCGCCGCCGCCTGGACGAGCTGGCCGGCTACCTGTTCCGCGCCGACGTCTTCCCCGACGGCGCCGTCCTGGCGACCGGCACGAGCCTGGTCCCCGACCTGCCGTTCACGCTGCGGGACGGCGACACCGTGACCATCGCCATCGCCGAGGTCGGCGCCCTGACCACCAACGTCGTCAGGGGCCTGGACCGGATGACCGCCGAGGCGTGAACGCGGCGACGGCGCCCGGCCGGCTCATCTAGGCGATCCCGATCTTGAGCGTGTCCTTCCGGCGTCCGGCACGGCCCTGGCCCGGCTAGATGCGGTCGGGTACGGCCATCTCGCCGAGCTCGGACCAGTCGTCCTGCGGGATCGTGGTGTTGAGGATGCGCGGCGTCTCGGCCAGGTGCGCCGGCAGTGTCTGCTGGGCCTGCTTGAAGTGCTCCGACCGGACGTGGGCCGCCCCGGCCGCGTCGTCTCGGAAGGCCTCGACGAGGATGTACTCGGCCGGGTCGTCGAGGCTGCGCGACCAGTCGAACCACAGGCAGCCGGGCTCGGCGCGGGTGGCCTCGGTGAACTCGCGGGTGATCTCGGGCCAGCGGTCGGCGAACTGGGGAAGGACGCGGAACTTGGCGGTAATGAAGATCATCAGGGTGTCTCCTGGGCGAGCGTAGGTTGCCGGACAAGCTTACTGGCGGGCCGCCGTCGCGCCCGGCGACAAATTCCCGATATTTCATGTTGGGAATGTTGACTATGTCGTCCGAAATCCGTACCTTCGTACGCATGAGCCAGGGCCTCCACGTGACCCGGCGCCGGCTGGAGCAGGTCATGCCCACGATCGGCCTCCGGGGTGTGACCAAGACCTTCCCCGCCTGCGACGAGCCATTCACCCCCCTGTCCGGGCTCGACCGGGGGGTCCCCTGCCACTGGTACGCGCTGTTCCCGCGGCGTGCCGCGCGGGGCGACGTCGAACCAGGACGTGAGGCCGGGGCCGTGCCCGGGCCAGGCGGCGCGCGCCGGTGACCGCCCATGGCTGACGCCCAGGATTTCCCCGGCGACCTCCACTGGTACGACCTCCCCGACGACGACCCCGACCTCGTCGACCAGGCCGCCTTCGACGACGAACTCGACACCCGCCTCGACCCCGACCCCGCCCCCACCGGCCGCCGCTTCTCCATCTGGCGGACCACATGACGAGAAGGCTTCACCTGAACGCGTTCCTCATGGGCGTCGGCCACCACGAGGCCGCCTGACGGCACCCCGCACCGAGCCCACCCGCCTCACGGACGTGCGCCACAAGGGCGCACCACCTGAGTCCGGAAGGTGACGTTGCTCAACCCTCCCGCCATACCCATCAGCGTCAGCGCGAGCCCGAACCACAGCGGCGTGTCCGTCACGGCGATGAGGACCAGCCCGCACACCCAGAGCCAGGTGTGCAGCACGAGGGTCGAGCGCCCGTCGCGGGTCAGGCCGGTGACGTCGGTGACCCACGAGAGGATTCCGCTGGCCGCGGTCCTGGCGCCGATCCATGTGCCGATGCTGGTCCGCGCCGGGGCCAGCAGGGTGCCGATCAGGCCGCCGATGCCCGTGGCGGCGAGCACGACGCCGGTCACGACCGGCGGTGTGCCGTTGGTCGTGCTGCTCGCGATGAAGACGATGACGAGCGCGTGGAAGATGAGATTCGTGGCCGCCGTCAACGGCACGGCCACCCGCAGGAAGCGATGCCGGCGCACCCGGCGGATCGCGATGTAGATGTCCACCGCTATCGGCGTGCGGTGCTTCGGCATCCGCGTGTGCTTGAGCCGCCATACGGCACACAGGGAGACGCCGATCAGCAGCACGTTGACTGCAAAGGGGACAAATGGCCATATTCCGTAGAGTGCGCCGCCCAGTGGTCGCCCGGCGAGTACCGCGGCTTGCACGCTGCCCTCCTGCAGGGCGGCCGCCCGCCCGACCTCCTTTCTGTCGACTATCGCGGGGATGAGCGCAATTTCGGCAAGCGTCGCAAACAGTGCGAAAGACGCCTCCAGGAATGCAACCACAAGAAGGTGCCAAACAGACAGATTCTCCAAGAGGAGGGCGGCGACCACACTGGCTATCAGAACGGCTCGGGAAAGCTGGCTCCAGAGAAGCACGAGCCGAGCGTCGCAGCGGTCCACGACGGCTCCGGCGAGCATGTACAGAACCGTGGGGGCCGTCCAGGCGAACGTCACCCAGCCTGCCCAGACGGTCGAATGGCCGATGGTGACGGAGAGCAGCGGGTAGACGACGCCGAGTGCCCGGGAGCCGACCATCGAGGCCGTCATCGCCAGCCATATCCGTCGGAAGTCTGGATATGCCGTAAGAACTCCGCGCCGCCTCAACGGTTCATCGCCCATCTTTATCCCCGCCGCCGGCTGCCTCGCTGTCGTTCCGCGGATTCCGCAAACGTGGATCCGGTATCTCCGTATTCCGGCTGGGAGATCGAATGAAGGCCGATCCCATCGTTCTGCTCATGGCGGTGTTCAGTCTCGTTCTCGGCCTCGGCATCTTCGCCTTCTTCGCGCGTCACACCCAGCACGCCGGGAGGGAGCGGCTGCACGCGATCTCGTGGATGCTGGTCGCGCTCTTCCCCGTCCTGGTCATTTTCTCGTTCTTTCCCCAGAGCCAATTCTCGGCCGAGATCAAGGGCGCCACCATGACCGGCGCCGTCGGGATGTTCCTGTTCATCTGGTGGTTCGGCCTGCGTAGCTGGCGGTCCCCGAGCGTCGTGGACGACCTGCGGCGGCGCCTGAACGAGCAGGACGAGCAGATCGAGCAGCTGCGGAAGGCGGCCGACGCCAACGCGAAAATGGCCCGGCCGCAACCGATGGAGGAGACGCGGACTTACGACTACACGCTGCTCGACCGGCCGTCCCGGCGTATCACGCTCGTCACGGGGGACCTGCGCAATGTCAAAGGCGTGGACGTCTGGGTCAACTCCGAGAACACCGACATGCAGATGTCGCGGTTCCACGAGCGTTCGATCTCCGCGGTCATCCGCTACGAGGGCGCGCGCCGCGACCCCGTGACCGAGCGGGTGGTGGACGACTGCGTGGCCGACGAGCTGGCCGAGCGCGTGGGCGCCAACGTGCCCGTGGAAGCGGGCACCGCCATCGTCACCGGAGCGCACGGGCTGGCCGAGCGCAACGGCGTCATGGCGGTCGTGCACGCCGCCGTGGTCCACGGGAGCGCCGCCGCCGGATACCGCCAGGTGGGCAACCTGGGCGCGTGCGTGCGCAACGTGTTCAGGCGGGCCGAGGGGATCGCCGTCGCCGGCCGTCCGGCGACGTCCATGGTGTTCCCCATATTCGGGGCCGGCGAGGCGGGCGCGGACATCGTGTCCACGGTGCGGAGCATGCTGGTCGCCATCGTCGACCACCTGAGCCAAGACCGGCCCTGGCACATCGAGAAGGTCTGCCTGCTGGCCTACACGGACGCCGAGCTGGCCGCCTGCCAGGAGGTGTTCGACGCGTGTGAGCACATCCGCCCGCGGCGGAGCCGGACGCCGCCGCGGACCTCCTGACCGGCGTCCTCCGTTCACCAGGTCCGGTCACGGGTTGGTGTGGCGGGACGCGCGCCGGGCCGGACGGCCGGATGGCCCTTGTCGGACTCAAATCTTGTCACCCGGTCATGGCGGTGTTAGGTGTTGCCAATGCGCGCGATCCGCGCACACCTGACACGCAGGAGGAATCGTGTCGTCAAAGTCCTGGTTACGCAGCAGCACCCTCGTCGTCATCGCGCTGGCCGCGACGACCCTGGCCCCCACAGGGGCTGCCCAAGGCGAACGCGGCGCCCCGGCCGCGATCGTCCATGACTTCCAGGCCGAGCAGCACGGCAAGCCGGACGTGGACAACCGGCAGGGCAGGGTCCCGCCGCCGGCCGGAGCCAACGCGCGCGGAGCGGGTTCGGCGGCCGAGATCCGTTGGAACGCTCTCGGCACCCCGGCCGCCGTCGTCAGCGCCGAACCCCTGGCCGAGGGCCTGGGCGCCGACCCCGAGCAGGCGGCCCGCGCCTACCTCAAGAGCAACGAGAGCATCTTCGGCCTGAGCGCCGAAGCCGTGGACGCGCTGGAGCGGGTCGCGGTCAACCCCGTCGGCGCCGGTCACGCCGTGCTGCTGCGGCAGCGCTTCGGCGACCTGCCGGCCGGGGTGGACGGGCTCGTCGCGATCGGCGTGGCAGACGGCGCCGTCCGGCACGTCACCTCGTCGCTGTCGCGGCAGACCGGGGCGCCGCCGGCGGCCGCGATCACCGCGGAGCAGGCCGTCGAGATCGCGGCCAGGGACGGCGGCATCGACCTGGCCACGGCGGTGACCAGGAAGGCGACCCCGGTGGCGGTGCCCGCGCCCGACGGCGTGCACAACGCCTTCCAGGTCGTGCTGATCGGCGGCGCGGACGGCGCGGCGGCGGCGTACACGACGCACGTGGACGCGGTCAGCGGTGCGATCATCACCCGCGAGAACCTGGTCGACCACCACGCCGACCCGGACAACCCGCACTGGGACGTGTTCCCGTCGAACCCGCGGGACGACTACTCCTCGGCCGACACCCGGCAGACGTGGTGCCCGTCGCCCGGACCCGGCTGCGACTTCGTGACCGGCGGCGACCCGGCCACCGGCCTGGCCTGGGACGTCGACCACACCACCGGCCAGCCGACGAACACCAGCCTCGGCAACGCGGCCAGGACGTTCGAGAACCGCGCCAACGGCGACCCGTTCTCCGTCGGCACCCGGACGAACGTGCTCACGCCGAGCCGCACCTACACCTTCCCGTGGCGGAACACGTGGTTCGAGGCCAAGTGCGATCCGGCGGTGTTCGACCAGGCGGGCGAGGCCGACCTCGAGGCCGCGATCGCCAACCTGAACGCCATGCACAACCGCATGCACGACTGGTCGTACCGGCTCGGCTTCACCGAGACCGCCTGGAACATGCAGGCCGACAACGGCGACCGGGGCGGGCTCGGCGGCGACCCGGAGCAGGGCAACGCGCAGGCGGGCGCGCGGGTGCTGTCCGTACGGGACAACGCCAACCAGATCACCGGCCCCGACGGGGTCGCGCCGATCACGAACATGTACCTGTGGCAGCCGATCGCCGGCTCCTTCTACGCGCCCTGCGTGGACGGCGACTACGACATGTCGGTCATCGGCCACGAGTACACGCACGCGATCTCCGGCCGCATGATCGGCGGCCCGAACGCCGGCTGGAGCGGCGCTCAGGCCGGCGCCATGAACGAGAGCACCTCCGACCTGTTCGCCATGGAGTACCTCTTCGAGTACGGCTTCCGCCCGTCCGGCGAGACTCCGTACGTCACCGGCGGCTACGTCACCGGCGACAGGAGGCGCGGCATCCGCAACTACGACATGTCGCGGTCGCCGCTCAACTACAGCGACCTCAACTACGACATCGTCGGCCAGCAGGTGCACGCCGACGGCGAGATCTGGTCGGCCACGCAGTTCGACGTGCGCGCGGCCTTCGTCAAGAGGTACGGTCTCGGCTCGGCCGGGCTGCAGCGCTCCTGCGCCGACGGCGGCACCCCGGTCGACAGGTGCCCGGGCAACCGGCGCTGGGCCCAGCTGTCGTTCGACGCGCTCCTGCTGATGGCCTCCGGCGCGGTGACGTACGTCGACCACCGCGACGCGCTGCTCGCGGCCGACGCGATCCGGTTCGGCGGCAGGAACCAGGACATCATGTGGAAGGCGTTCGCCGAGCACGGCCTCGGCCGTGACGCGGCCAGCACCGGGCCGAACGACGGCGAGGCGACGCCGAGCTTCGTCAACCCGACCGGCAGGAACGGCTCCCTGCAGATGAGGCCGCTGGGCGAGGCCAAGGGCGCGGCGCTGCGGCTGTACGTCGGCGACTACGAGGGCCGCGTGGTGCCGGTGGCCGACACCGACCCGGCCACGCCGCTCGGCGACACCGTGGAGATGACCCCCGGCCTGTACGACTTCATCGTCGCGGGCAGCGGGTTCGGGCACACGAGGTTCACCTCCGCCGTCATCCCGGGCGTCAAGCTGCCGCTGCCGTTGCCGCTGGGCCGCAACCACGCCTCGGCGGCGAACGGCGCCACGGCCGCCGGCGACGGCGTCAACCAGGCCCGGCTGATCGACGACACCGAGGCCACGAACTGGGCCTCGCTCACCGGCGCGCCGGCCGGCAAGTCGGTGATCGTCGACCTGGCCGGCGACGCCCCGGTCAAGGTGGGGCGGGTGCAGGTGAGCGCCCTGCTGCGGCCGAACGTCGGCGACCCGGCCGACCCCGGCGCGCAGAACCGGTTCTCCGCCCTGCGCGCGTTCGAGGTGCTGGCGTGCAGCTCCGGCTGCGCCGACCCGGCCGCCTTCCGGACGATCTACACCAGCCCGGCGAACGCGTTCGACGCCGCGCTGCCGCGGCCGCGGGGCGCGGACATGCTGATCAAGTCGTTCAACGTCAGGGACACCAGCGCCACGCACCTGATGCTGCGCGTGGTCAGCACCCAGTGCACCGGTAACGCGTTGTACCTGGGCGAGCAGGACGCCGACCCGAACTCCGCGACGGACTGCGCCACGGCCAGCCCGCAGCGCGAACAGGTACGGGCCGCCGAGTTCCAGGCGTTCTCGTACTGATCCAACCCCTTCGGAACGGGCCCGCGGTTCCCCGCGGGCCCGTTCCCCGCCGACCTGCGCGGCTCCGGCGTGGAGGCAGGCCCGGCGGGTGCGGATCGATGACATCCGCCGCCCCCGGCCCCGCGTCGGGAGCTGTTGACGCTCGCGGCCCGGCCGGGCAGACTGCGGAATGCGCTTTCCCGAGCGCGGCGGACAAGCCAGTGAAGGACGACATGTCGCAACGCACGTACCGGGCCGCGATCGTCGGCGCCGGCGGGATCGCCGGCGCGCACGCCCGCGCCGTCGCGGCCTCGGGCGGCAGGGCGTCGCTCGTCGCCGTGGCCGACGTCGAGCTCGGCCGGGCCAAGGAGTTCGCCGCGACCTGGGACGTCCCCCGCGCCCACACCAGCCTGACCGAGCTGCTCATGGAGGAGCGGGTGGACCTCGTCCACCTGTGCACCCCGCCCGAGCGGCACGCGCCGCAGGCCCTGGAGTGCCTGGAGGCGGGGGTGACGGCGCTGGTGGAGAAGCCGCCGACGCTGTCGCTGGCCGAGCTGGACACGCTGATCGAGGCGGAACGCCGCACCGGCGCGCACGTCGCGACCGTCCTCCAGCACCGGTTCGGAGCGGGCACGCTGCGGTTACGCCGGCTGCAGGAGGAAGGCGCGCTTGGCCGGCCGCTGCTGGCGACCTGCGCCACGCAGTGGTACCGCGACGCGGCCTACTACGCGGTCCCGTGGCGCGGCACCTGGGCGTCCGAGGGCGGCGGCCCGACGATGGGGCACGGCATCCACCAGTTCGACCTGATGTTCTCCGTGCTCGGCCCGTGGCGGGAGGTCACGGCGGTGGCCGCCCGGCAGGCCCGCGACGTGGACACCGAGGACGTGTCGATGGCGCTGGTCACGTTCGCGAACGGCGCGGTCGCCACCGTCGTCAACTCGGTCGTGTCCCCCCGGCAGACCTCCGCGCTCCGCTTCGACTACGAGCACGCGACGGTCGAGGTCGAGCACCTGTACGGCTACACCGACGACGACTGGACGATCACCCCCGCCCCCGGCCACGACGCCGTCACCGAGCTGTGGACGCGCGACCGCAGCGGCGTGACGAGCGGCCACGACGGCTGGTACGCCGCCGTGCTGTCCGCGCTCGACGCCGGTCAGGCGCCCCCCGTGACCGCCGCCGACGCCCGCCGCACGATGGAGTTCATCGCCGCCCTGTACGCCTCCGCGTTCACCGGCGAGCGCGTACGCAGCGGCCAGATCACCGCCGGCAGCCCGTTCGCCCGCACGATGGAGGGCACCGGCGCCCCCTGGGACCCGGCGCCCCCGGCACACCCTGAGCCACGGTGAGGACGGACCCCGTGACCCTGCAGGCCACCCACGCGCTCGGCCGGTCGGTCACCGTCGCCGCCGCCGGCGTCGAGCTGTTCACCTACGTCTACCGCCCCGACACGCCGGTACCGGAGTCGCCCAAGCCGTACCTGCACCCGGTCCGGACGCTCGGCGGCCGCCTGATGTCGCTGTTCCGGCCGCACGACCACGTCTGGCACAAGGGCATCGCCTGGTCGCTGCCGCACGTGGGGGAGCACAACTTCTGGGGCGGGCCGACGTACGAGCGGGGGAGGGGGTACGTCCAGCTGGACAACAACGGCAGCGCCACGCACCGCGAGCTGACCGCGCTCACCGCCGGGGACGACCGGGTCGAGATCGCCCACACCCTCGCCTGGACCGCGCAGTCCGGCGCGCCGGTCATCGACGAGCGCCGCGCCCTGACCGCCACCGCCCTG
>DASUCK010000726.1:0-8085 GCA_036276095.1 Nonomuraea sp.
CTACGCGCTGACCGTCGAAGACGTACCTGGCGGGCTGCTCGTGCAGTGGCGTCGTGCCCGCGAGTCGGCCGCTCGCGGTGGGTCCCCCGTCGAAGAGGTTTGACGATCTCGCGACACACCGCACCGAATGCTCGTCAATCAGTGACATGCGGTCTTACGGTGCGTGACGTGAGCAGATTGAAGACGCAACGAACCCACATGCGTCTTCGTGCTGCCCGGAGGTGGTCGTGAGCAGCGTCCTCCTCTATCTCGCCATCGTGGTGATGTGGCTGTGCGTCCTCATCCCGATGTGGCTGCGCCGAGACAAATCCAACCTCGCCGAACTTGCCGAGCTGGAGGAGTACTACACCGGCGAGCACCAGCTCCCCGACCTCGACAACCTGGAGCCCCCAGACGGGGACGATGAGGACGGCGCGCCGCCCGCCGAGGTCGAGAAGGTCGACGTCCGCCAGTTCCGGCTGCGCCGCCGCGCCATCATCGTCGCCCGCCGGCGCCGGCTGCTGTTCTTCTGCACGCTGCTGGTGCTGGCCTCCGTCGTCACGGCCGCCGTCCAAATGATCCCATGGTGGGGGGTGGCGCCGTCCATCGTGATCACGCTGGCCTACCTGGGGTTCCTGCGGGTCGCCGTAAGCGTGGACCGGGAACGCCGCGAACGCGCCCGCCAGGCCCGCGCCGAACGCCAACGCCGCGCCCGCGAACGCCGGCGGATCGTCGAGGAGCCGCCCGCCGAGGTGATCGAGTTCACCTCGCCGCACTCCGACGTCCTTTTCGACCAGTACGCAGTACCGCCGAAGCGCGCAGTGGGCGACTGAAACCGTGGCGCGAGCACCGGCGAAGGAGTGCTAACCTAATCGAGTTGTTGGGGATGTAGCGCAGTCCGGTAGCGCACTTCGTTCGCATCGAAGGGGTCAGGGGTTCGAATCCCCTCATCTCCACCCAGGGCCGTTCTTGAGACGGCCGGACTGAGGTTGACGGGATCCCGTCTGATCATTGCGATCAGGCGGGATCTTGTCGTTTCAGGGGTTTCTGAATCGGGTTCGTCCTGGTTTGGGAGCCGCGGAGCAGGTGCCTGGGGAGGCCCGGGTGGTGTCAGGGCGCTGGTGGAGGTCGGAGTTCGCGTCGCTGGGCATGGCGATGCCTGCTCCGGGCTGGGTGCTGCGACAAGGTGATCTGAAGTGCGGGTTATGGGACGGGTGGTGGCCTGTTCCGGCCTGTGAGCGGCGAGCGGTCGAGGCGCTTTGCCGGCGTCTCGAAGATGTCGGTGGATGTGTCGGGCTCGTCTGGCGGCTGGTGGGTGTGGCGCCACTGGTCGAGGAAGTGGTCGTTGGCGACGGTGACGAGCAGCGCGACCAGGACGGTCTGGGCGACGCGGCCGTGAGCGAGCCGGTTCTTCTAGTCACCCAGGTCGAGGTCGTGGCCCTTGAGGCGGCCGTTCAGTCCCTCCGTCATGGCCCTGACGGTGGAGTACGTCCCTCGCCGCGAGGGGCTGAGGTATGGCAGGTCCTGGCGGAACTTGTCGAGGTGGCCGAGGTCGCCGGGGTGCAGGGTGATGGTGTGCTGGTGGCAGATCTTCGGCAGGTCGCCGCTCTTGTGGTCGGGGGTCGGGGGCAGGACGTGGGGTTTGGCCGCTGGGTGGGCGGCTCGCTGCCGGGCATCGGTCAGTTCGACCGCGTTAGGTCGGCTGGGGCCGCGCTGGTGGAGGCGGTCGAGCTCAGCCGTACTCGTGAACGCCCCGGAGTAGAGCTTGGCCAGAGTCACGGCCTCGGCCATCTTGGCCTCATGATCAACCGGACCGGCACGCCGGCCACCCGGGTGGACTCGACCAGCTTGGGCAGGTCGCTGAACCGGAACTCGACCGAGTTCAGGCACGGACAACCATCTGCGCCAGCTGCCACCCCGGACCTCATGAGCGGTCGGCGGCCAACCTGCGAAGCACGTCGAGATCGTGGCTGCCGGCCCGGGTGGCCCCGATCGCGCAGGAGAACTAGTACGGTGAGTTCACCGCCCTCCACGAGACCGGGGGGCGATTCCGTCCTTGGAGTCGTCATGCGTCCATTGATCCTCCGACACAGCCTGTCCCTTGACGGGTATGCCGCAGCGCCCGCGGGCGTACGCGACGACTTCTTCCTCGAGTACGACGAGGACGAGGAGTTCGTCGCGCACATGGCCATCGTGCTCGGCTCGGCCGGCGTCCACGCGATGGGCGCTCGCACCTACCGCGACATGGCCGGGTACTGGCCATTTCAGAAGGGACCCGAGGCCGACGCGATGAACGCCATCCCCAAGGTCGTCTTCTCTCGTTCGCCGATCGACACCCCGTGGGCGACGACGACCGTCTGCTCCGGGGACCTGGCCACCGAGGTTGCCAGGTTGAAGGCCCAGGACGGCGGCCCGATCCTCGCGCACGGCGGCGTGCGATTCGCCCAGGCGCTCGTCCTCGCCGACCTCGTCGACGAGTACCACCTGCTGGTCAGCCCCTTCGCCCACGGCGGCGGCAGCCCGCTGTTCACCGAGCTCACCAGGTTGCAGCTGATCGACGTCAAGTCATTCCCCAGGGGTAACCTCGCCTTGACCTACTCGCGTCCGGACGCAGCCTCCTCCTGAGGCGCAGCGCAAGGCGACTATCCCGGGTGAGATGCACGAGAGGGCCGCTGGTCTGCCATACGCCCCTGCTCCTGACTCGCGACCCAGCTGCGGAGCAGGTCGAGGGCGTCCGCTGATGCGTGCCAGGCTCGGCGAGATACGTCGTCAGGGCGAGGCCGGGATAACTAATAACCCTTGGGTTCAGCCTTCTGGACCGTGGATGATGCGGTGGATGGTGGAGCGTCCGACGCTGTACTCGGTGGCCAGATCGGCCAGGGACACCTCGCCCTCGGCGTAGCGGCGGCGGATGGAGCGCCGGGCTGGTTCGGAGAGTTTGGGCTGCTTGCCCTTGAGCTTGCCGTTCTTCTTTGCCAGGGCCATGCCTTCGCGGGTGCGCAGGTTCCCGAGGTTTGGCCTCGAACTCGGCGACCATGGCGAGGGTTTGCAGGAACAGCCGGCCGAACGGGTCGGTCCAGTCGTAGACGTTGGCGCCCAGGCCGAACAGGCGAACAGGACCCCGCGGCCGGACAGGTCGCTGAGGATCTGGCTGGCCTCGGCCATGTTGCGGGCGAACCGGTCGAACTTGGTCACGGTGAAGACTGCCGTTACACACGGCGGCGAGGGCCTGGTCGAGGCTGGCGCGGTTGCGGCGGGTGGTATCCGAGAACCCGCGGTCGATGTAGATCCGGTCCTCGGGCACGCCGAAAGCAAGCAGCTGCTCGGTCTGGATGATGGAAGGGCGAAAGGGCAGCGATCAACAGCCACCCTCCGGCGCGCGAACAGCGTCACAGGCCCAGAGCTTGGTTGCTTTCCGCGGGGTCGGCCACGTGTTGGACCCAGGCGAGCATCGGCCCCTTGTGCGTAATGACGATCCCCAGGTAGGTCGCGTGTTTGCTGTCTGCGCGCTCTTCGACGGCGCGGCGGAGGATCGAGTTGATGTCCCGCGTGGCGTTCGAGAGCGCCTCGTCGTGCGCGTCGGTCCGTACCTGGGGCTCGACGAACGGTACGGAGGGGTCGATGACGATGCAGGATGCCGGGCTTCCCCGGTAACAGGCGATCTGGCCTGTCTCTTCGACGAGCCCCCATTGACGCGAGGCTTCCTCGAAGTCCTTCTCTAGTGCCATCATGGGTGACTCCTTCCGGTTCGTGAGTCGGAAACGTGCCACTCCAGAATTGCCTCGCGGCGTGCGTAGCGTGTGAGTACCCCCTTACTCAACTCGGTCGAGCGTAGCGTGGGTGTTCGGGGGCTCGCCGCCCCACTCGAAGCTCCGAGGTGAGGAAGGGGCCTCCGGCCCGCCCAGCCCCCTGTTCCGCCGCGTCCACAGCACTGGCCGACGGTGGTGATCGCCAACCTGGCGCTGTCCTGGCCGACTCCGTTCCCTGCCGACGGCGGTCAGAGCAAGCGGGCGGGCGACTGCCCGCGGCAGGTGCCAGAGAACGGATACCGCTCGGTTCCGGACGGGTCCACCACCCGAAAGCGGCCGGGATCGGGATACCCCGAAACTGGACACCCGCGTGAGTGAACCGACAGTGTTTCCGATGAGTGTTGAATCGGCGACGCTTGGTCGCGATGCTGATGGCATGGGCAGTGGAGGCCGGGGCCGCTGGGTGGTGTCACCGGTCGCGCTCGCGGTCGTGCCGGTGGCGATCGGGCTGGTGGGGAACCTGGCGACCGGCACCGTTGAGGTGAAGGCGTGGTGGTGGATCCCGGCCACTTGGGTGTTGACCGGTGCGCTGGTCATGGTCGCCATCGCGTCGCAGATCGTGCAGTCGCGCGCCGCGCCGCCGGGCCGGGAGGCGGCGTTGCGTGGCGCCGCGGCGGGTTTGCGGCGGGAGGTGCGGGAGCAGTGGGAGCACGAGGCGGTGCTGCGGGGCGTTCGGCAGCCGGTGCCGTTGCGGGTGCGGTGGTCCTCGACCGGTCGGCAGGTCGCGGAGACGCGTCAGGTGGTGCTGGACGAGTCGGAGACCACGTGGCAGGACATGCCGTTGGAAGGCGACGTCACGCAGATCGTTGAGAAGTTCTGCGGGCTGCCGTATCGGCAGTTGGTGGTGCTCGGAAAGGCGGGCGCGGGCAAGAGCGTCTTGGCGATGCTGCTCACCCTCGGGCTGATCGAGCGGTCACTGGAGGATGACCCGGTTCCGGTGCTCCTGCCGGTCACGTCCTGGAACCCGCAGCGCGAGTCGCTACGCCGGTTCGCGGCTCGGCGGATGGCTGAGGATTATCCGATGCTGGCAGGTTCGTTGGATGGCCGCTGCGTGGCGGACCTGCTGATGAGCGAAGGCCGGGTACTGCTGGTGCTGGACGGCCTGGACGAGCTCCCGGCCGAGTCGCAGGAACGGGCGCTGCGGAATTTGGATGAGTTCGCCGCGACGGGACGGCCGCTTGTGGTGACCTGCCGGGCCCGCGAATACCAGCGAGCCGTGGACGCCAGTCGTTGGATCATCTCCCGCGCCGCGGTCGTAGAGATCCTGCCGGTCGACATGGAACAGGCGATCGCGTTCCTGTCCCACCCCGAGCCGTTCCGGCCTCGCTGGGAACCGGTTTTCACCCACCTCCGCCACGACCGCGAGGGTCCGCTGGCGCGGGTGTTGTCCACGCCGTTGATGGTGTCGCTGGCCCGTACCGCCTACCGGCCCTCGACCACCGACCCCACCGACCTGACCCGCCTCGACAGCCAGGACGCCATCACCGCTGTGCTCCTGGACACATTCGTGACCAGTGTTCATGACCCTGACCGGCCGCCGCCGCCCGAAGGCTGGCCGGTGCGCCGCTACACCCCCGCCGCCGCCCAGCGCTGGCTCGGCTCCCTGGCCTTGCACCTGAATCTGGTGGGCAGGACGGAACTGGTGTGGTGGGAGTTGTCTCCCGACCTTTTCACCTTCAATGCGGAGGCGATCAGGATCTCCACAGTGTCGGCCATCGCAGCCGGCGTGGGTGCCGGTGTCGGTGCCGTGGCCGGGCCGGTGCCGGGGGGCGCAGCAGCGTTCACCGTGGCAGCCGCGGCCTTGGCCGCTGCGGCGGGCGTGCTGCGGCCGCTCTGGCCCCACGCTTACCCGCCGTACAACCCCACCTCCTACTCGCCGGTTCGCGGGCGCCGTCGCCGGCTGCTGGCGCTACGGGCCGGATTTGGCATCGCGCCGGGGCTGCTGACCGGCGTCATTCTTGGCGATCCGCTGATCGGAGCGGCCGGTGCCCTGGTCACCGGGCTTCTTGCGCTGGTCATGCCCACTCTGCCCGCTCGGACCCGGCCGCGGGGCACCACCCCACGCGCCACGCTGCACGCCAATCGCCGCGCCACCGCCATCGCCGCCGCCCAGTACGGCATTACCGCCGCAGTGGTGTTCACCGCCTGCACCGCAGCGCTCGCCCCTGCGGCATCGCTCTGGATCCCCGCCGGCATCGCGGCCGCCGTCTACGGGTGGGTGGCAGCCTGCGGTGCAGGCCTGTGGACCTGGATCCATTACAAGATCACCCACTTTCGTCTCGCGGCCAAGGGCCGACTTCCCTGGAGACTGTGGACGTTCCTCGAAGACCAGCACCAACGCCAAACGCTGCGCCAATCTGGAACTGCCTGGCAATTTCGCCACGCCGTGCTTCAACACCACCTCGCCGCCGCCCCTTACACCCAGCACCTTTACGCCTGCGCCCGCCAAGGCGACGCGGGTGCTCTAGGACTCATCGCCGACCGGCTGGTCGAAGAAGGCCGAATGGAGGAGGCCATTGCCATGCTCGGCGCCTGGGCCGACCACGACGCCTCCGGCACCGCCGCGTCGGCCAGCCTGAAACTGGCCAGACTGTTGGCCAAGCACGGCCGCGTCGAGGAACTGCGCACCCGCGCCGACGCAGGCGACGGGCATGCCTTCGCGATACTGGCCCACCTGCTGGCACGACAGGGCCGGATCGAGGAGGCCATCAACGTACTCCGTCCTCACGCCGACCGAGGCGCCGCCCCGCAACTGGCTCGGCTCCTCGCCCGCCAAGACGGTACCCAGGAGGCCATCGACCTCCTTCACGCTCACCCCGACCAGGACGACAACTGGACCCGCACGCTGGCCGCGCTGCTGGCTCAGCAAGGCCGGACCGAGGAACTGCGCGCCCGCGCCGACCGGGGCGACCGGGCCGCTGGTGACCAACTGGCCCAACTGCTCGCCGAACAGGGGCACATGGAAGAATTGCAAGCCCGCGCCACGACAGGCGACCCCGACGCAGCCGTCCGGCTCGCCCGGCAGAGCCGCGTGGAGGACGCCATCACTTTGCTGCGCCCCCACGCCGACCAGGGCGACTGGGCCGCCGGCGACCGCCTGGCCCAACTGCTGGCCGAACATGGGCGCGTGGAGGAATTGCGGGCCCGCGCCATGGCAGGCGACCAGCACGCGACCCACCGCCTCGCCCGGTTGCTTGCCCAACAGGGAGGACTTGAGGACGCGGTCACCCTGCTCCTGCACCACGCTGTCCCAGCAGTTCGATCCGTCGACGCGTACGCCGTCCTGCCGTTGCTCAGTCATCTCCTGACGATGCTGGGGCGGGAGGAGGAGGCCATCACCGTGCTCCGCGCCCACGCCCATTTGGGCAACACCGTCGCCATCAGGCTGCTGGCCGACCGCGATCCCCTTGCTGAGGATGGCTAGCGAAGGGGTGCGGCCAACACCGTGTTTCCTCAGCGTTTCCATGAGGAGCGTGAGGTGCGCCATCGACAACCGCCGGCGCAACGGTGGCACAACCACGACATGGCGGCGGACGTGACGGTGACGCGACGGGCTGACAGTGAATGGCGTTGATCGGCGGCCGAGGTACGGAGCGTCCGGTGAATCCAGGCCGTCCCGCGAGCGCCGTCGATCGAAGATGGATGCGGCCGTGCGAGGAAGGGCCTTGAGCCGGCCAGACCTGAACGGTCCGCCGTCGCCTGGTTCAGGCTGTGCGGTCCGGGTGGACCCGGCAACCCTGCGTGATCCTCATCAAGCAGGGCGGGACGGATGGGCGGAGCTGCCGCGACCGTCCGTTCGACAGAAGTCACCACGAAGATCTTCACGAGGGGCACCCTTGATCAGTGACGGAGAGTGGAACCGGTGTTCGGTGTTGCGGGGAGCCGCCGTGCTGGCCGGTGCCGCCGCGACCGCACCGCTGCTGGGCGGGGCGGCCGCGGCGCGAGCCCGCGGCACTGACGCCGACGCCCTGTTCAGGGCCGGGAAGTTCGACCAGGCCGCGCGCGCCTACGAGGAGCTGTTGCAAGCAGACCCCGCGAACCCGCACGTCGCCCGTCGGCGCGGCTTCATCGGGCTGATGTCCAACCGGTTCCCCGACGCCGAGAAGTACCTCAGGTTGGCCGCCGAGCTGGCACCCGAGGACAAGCAGACCCACCAGTTCCTGGGCGACTGCCACACCCGGCAGGACAAGTTCGCCCTCTCGGTACCGCAATGGAAGGCGGCCGGCAACGAGTTCTACGCCGCATGGTTCGCGGCGGTCCGCGGCGAGCCGATCCGGGCGCGGATCGGCCGCCGCAG
>DASUCK010000727.1:0-2553 GCA_036276095.1 Nonomuraea sp.
CAGGCGGAGCGCGTGGTCGGCGCCGCCGATCAGGGACGGGCCCGCGCCGGCGGTCGGGGCACGGGCGTCGCCGTGCCGGCCCGGGACGAGGCTGTCGGCGGTGTAGCGGGCGGCGGTCCAGGTCGTCCCGGCGGCCGGGCGCAGCTCGACCCGGACGACCTGCTTGCCCGCGGTCACGCTCGCCGGCAGCGGGAACGCGTCCGACAGCCAGCGCTGCACCGGGTTGCCGAGCGGCTGCCGCCACTCCCCCACGTCCACGCCGTCGACCAGGACGCGCGCCGCCTGGTAGGCGGTCGCCTGGTCGGAGGTGCGGCGCAGGAGCACGCCCGCGTTGTCCCGGTCCGTGCCGACCAGGAACGACACCGGAGCGGCGGTGGCGCGGAGCGTGCCGCGGACCGTCCGGTGGTCGTCGTCGCCCTCGTAGACGGAGGTGAGCGTGGACTGGGCGGCGGTGCCGGTCTCCCGGTAGTCGTGCTCGGCCCGGCTGGCGGCGTCGCCGACGTCGATGACGCCGGTGCGGCGGGCGCCGAACGTGGGCTGCGCGTAGAGGAAGGCGGTGGAGCCGTACGTGGCGGGCGCGTCGTTCTGCGGGCCGTGCTCGACGCCGAACCGCAGCGCGGTGCTGTACTCCACCGCGTCCGACAGCATCAGCCGGTACGTCGCGTCGCACTCGTGCCGGCAGCCGCCGCCGGCGCGCTCGTGGGCGGGGTTGCCGTTCATGGGGTTGGAGAAGGTGCCGCGGTTGAAGTACCAGCCGGACTCGTAGAAGTCCTCGGCGCCGGTGCCGTGTAGCTGCGGAGTGAGGGCCGCGTCGACGTGGACGCGCTCGTCCCCTTCGAGGTACTGGCGGGTGTTGCCGCCGGTGACGAGCCCCCGCATGGTGTGGTTGACGCCGACGAACTTGCCGCGTCCCGTCCGGTCGGCGAACAGCCAGTCGTCGTCGCGTACGACGGGGCCGCGCCGCGACTCGGTCGTGAAGTAGCCGGCCGGACCGGCGGGCGCGAGCGCGTCCGCCCACACCGGGTCGGCCGCGGACGTGACCTGCACCTCCAGGCCGCGGAGCGGGCGCCCGGTGGTGTTGACCAAGCTGACCCGCGCCTCGGTCCGGTACGGCATCGGCCACCAGGTGGTGTACCAGCCACCGGGCGCGGCGTCCATGGCGAACAGCAGCGACCGCGCCGGATGCTCGCCGAGCCCCGACCCGAAGAACTCGCCCACCGGCGAGTCGACGGTGGTGCGGCCGTCGAAGGCGATCCGCAGCCGCAGCCCGGCGAGGGTGTCGCCGGTGGCCTGCGCGTCCGGCACCCGCACGCGCAGCGCGGAGATCGCGCCGGGCCCGGTGAGCCGCACCGCCTCCGCCTGCCGCCCGGCCCCGAGGGTCACCTTCCTGGCGCGGGTGGCGGCGCCCGGCCGGGCCGGCTTTGGGTCGCGGGCGCCGGACGCCCGCAGCAGGCCGACCACGTCGGAGGCGTCCTCGCGGGGATCGAACCTGGTGACCCCGTCGGCGTCCGGGAAGCGCCGGTAGGTGACGTGGAAGAAGAGCGGGTTGCGCTGGACGGTGACCCGCATCGACCGGCGGTACGGCATCGGCACCTTGACATGGACGCCGCCCGAGGTCTGGTCGGCGTCGGCCACCAGCGGGTACACGAACGGCGCGCCCAGTTGCCCGCCCACCAGCGCCGGCAGGGGCGCGCTGACGACGGCGGCGCCGTCCAGCTCGATCGTGATCGTGCCGGTGGCCGACACGTCGCCCTCGTCCCTGGTGAACCAGATGGAGGAGATCTCGCCGGGGCCGGTGTCCTCGGCGATGACGCAGCCGGCGCGCGTCGTGCGCAGGCAGGAGTAGCGGCCGTCGAAGCCGTCGTGGATGTTGCCGCCGGACCGGTCGAAGCTGGAGAACTGCCGGGTCTGCGTGCCGGGGCTCAGGTAGGGGAGGCGGTCGAGGCGGCGGAAGACGTCCCAGCCGACGGGACCCTTGGCGGCGGTGGCGGTGGCGGTGGCGGTGGCGGTGGCGGTGGTGCGCGGGGCGACGGCGGCGGTGGCGGTGGCGGGGCGCGGGGCGACGGCGACCAGCGCGGTCGCGGCGAGCAGGGTCGCCGCCAGGGCGGCGAGCGCCCGCTTGGTGGATGCGGCCATGGAGGTCTCTTTCGCGGGGTGGTCTCGCCGTCGGGGCCGAAGAGGTGCTGCCACTGCACGCAGGGGCCGGGTCGTCCTTTCCTTCGCCGTTCGCGTCGCCCACGGCGGGAAACTCCCCGCCCAGGGCGAGGAAGTCATGCCACGTCGCGGCCGCGCCGAAACCCGCCGCTGTGGAGAGCCGCGATGCAGAAGTCGCGGCCATCGCCCCAACGCGGCGGAGCCGTACGGTCGTCAGAGGCCGTAGCGGCTCTTCAGGTGGCGCCACCAGTCGCGGAACATCCAGGCGTCGAACTCCGTGATCGACGTCGCCGTGCCCGCCTTCATGAGGAAGCAGCACACGCCGGTCGGCGTCCAGTCGTAGAAGTCGTCCAGGCCGAACGAGTGGCCGATCTCGTGCAGCAGGATGTGGATGTTGTC
>DASUCK010000728.1:0-3546 GCA_036276095.1 Nonomuraea sp.
CAGGCGGACGCTGTACTTCGACGCGGCCGCGGTGCCGGTGGTCATGACCGTCTGCTTGACGGTCTTCCAGCCGGCGGCGGTCTTCTTCTGGATGAGGACCGTGCCGTTGGGATACGCGGGCTTGACGGTGCCGTAGAAGCGGACGCGGGTGCCCTTCTTCGGCGTGCGGTCGCTGAGGCCGAAGCTGACCTTCCAGCGGACCTGGACGCCGGCCTCGGGCGAGCGGACCGCCGGCTTCTCCTTGGTGACCACGCGGTAGTGCGTGTTCATCGAGGGCAGGTGGCTGAACGTGTAGTTGCCGTCGGCCAGCGTGGTCGTCGTGCCGACGTCCTCGAAGTTGCCGGTGAAGGGATGCGGCTGGGCTTGGAGGATCAGCGCGATGCCCTGCTGCTTGCTCGACAGCTGGCCGCTGATGCCCGTGTAGGTGCCGAAGGTGATCGGCGTCGGGCTGACCGCGATGGTCAGCGTGGCGTTCTTGTCCGGCTTCTGGGCCAGAGCCGGGCTGCCGGCGATGCCGCCGACGAGCGAGAACACCGCGCCCGCGAGGAGAAGTTTCTTCATGCCTCTACAGACGCGGGTGATCCCGCGAGGTTGGTCGGTTCCCGCTGGAGAGATCGCGGGTTGCTCTCTACCCTCTCGCGGATGCGCGCCCGGATCGTCTCGTTGCTGACCGCCTCGACGTGCCTCGCCCTCGCCGGCGCGAGTCTCGCCCACGTCGAGCGCGCCTCGTACTTCCCAGACCCGGCGCCGGACACGGCGGTCAAGCCCGCGGCGGGCGGCAAGGTGCCGAAGGTCCGTTCGCTCGCCTCGGCGCTCAACCGCAAGGCGGTCGGCGACACGCGCGTGGTCTGCAAGGCGAACTCGATGAAGCTGCTCAACGCCTCGATCGCCAAGGCCCGCAAGAGCGGCTATGACATCCGGCCCACTGATCACCGCAGGTTCTCGGCCAAGCAGGCCCGGCGACTGCGCGCGGTCAACCGCAGGCTCTTCAAGCAGTGCCGCTTCCACGAGATCCAGCCCGCGGTCATCGCCTCGCACAACAACGACCGCGTCGTGATCATGCCCGGCCTCTACACCGAGCCGACCGCGCGCAAGGCGCCGACGCACGACAAGAGCTGCGACCAGTACCGGGTCCTCAACGATCGCGGCCAGCCGACCGCGCTGTCCTACGAGTACCACCTGCACTGCCCCAACGACCAGAACCTGATCGCGGTCATGGGGCGTGACAAGGGCCCGGGCAAGGACCCCGAGCGGCCGCGCCCGGAGCGCTACGGCATCCCGAACCTCGGCCCGTGCATCCGCTGCAACCTGCAGATCGAGGGCTCCGGCGTCAGCGCCGACGACGTGATCGTCGACGGCGGCCGCGTCAAGTCGGGCAACAAGGGCCCGATCGGCGCAAAGAAGGACGTCGGCTTCCGGGCCGATCGCGCCGACGGCTTCGTGCTGCGCAACGTCACCGTCCGCCACGTCGCCGAGCACGACATCTACGTGACCGAGACCGACGGCTACGTGCTCGACCGCTTCAAGGTCTACTACGCGGGCGAGTACGGCGTGCTCACGTTCGTGGGCGACCACGGCCTGATGCAGAACTGCGACGCCGCCGGCCACGGCGACTCCGCCCTGTATCCCGGCTCGGGCGCCGAGACCGGCAAGCAGCGGCCCAACCAGGACCAGCCGTTCCGCCTCAACCAGGAGATCCGCTGGTGCGACATGCACCACAACACCCTGGGCTACTCGGGCACGGACGCCAACGCGATCCACGTCCACGACAACAACTTCTACGACAACTCGATGGGCTTCTCGACCGACATCTTCACGGCGGCCGGGCACCCGGGCTTCCCCCAGGACTCCGACCTCATCGAGAACAACAACTTCTACGACAACAACTTCAACAGCTACGCCGAGAACTCCGACGTGGAGCCCAGCGTGCCGGTGCCGGTCGGCACCGCCGGGTGGATCGCGGGCGGCAACGACAACATCGTCCGCAACAACAAGATGTGGAACAACTGGCGGCGCGGCTGGATGCTGTTCAGCGTCCCCGACGCGTTCGTCTGCCCGCAGAAGGACGAGGAGAACCTCCACGGCTGCGACCCGGCGAAGGTCAGCACCGCGTACAACAACAGCTTCTACGGCAACCTGATGGGCGTCGCGCCCGACGGCTCCTACCAGCCCAACGGCGAGGACTTCTGGTGGGACAACATGGCCGGCAACACCGGCAACTGCTGGTGGGCCAACAAGACGGCCGAGGGCAAGTCGCTCAACAACAAGCCGGCGATCCCGGGGCTGCCGGAGTGCAACGGCGGCAAGGACCCGGGCTCCAGCACCGGGACCGGCTCGCCCGACCAGCAGGCCGAGCTCATCGGCTGCCTGGCCGTCATCGAGCAGGGCATGGAGAACGCCAAGCCCGGGGCGAACGGATGCACGTGGTTCGACGATCCGCCCAAGCCCAGCCGCTAGCGCTCGCCGTGGCGCTCGCCGCCGTGCTCGCGGGGTGCGGCGGCGACGACGGCGACACCGCCCAGCAGGCCAAGACGCCGACGGTCATCGAGCAGGACCTCGGCGTCGACTACCGCCTGGCCAACTGCACCGACTGGGCGCGCGGCGACGAGGCCGAGCGGCGCGGCACCGTGCAGGAGATCGCCGGCTTCGCTGGAAGCCCGGTGGGCAACGACAACGGGGTCGGCAACACGCTGAACCCCGACCAGGCCTACGCGCTGTTCGAGAACTGGTGCGCCCGCTCGTACGCCAAGCACTTCAAGCTCTACAAGCTCTACGTGCGCGCGGCGGCGTTCACGCCGCCCCAGCAGTAGTCCCTGCAACGCGCAAGTTTCGCGTCCGCCTGCCGACATTCATAGCAGTAACACGACTCCGCTCGCGGTTTAGGTCACCGTGACCCGCGTCATGCCCGCCCGGCCCTCACCCATCCAGACCCTCCGCGACCGCTCCGCGCTGCGGCCCCGGCACGTCAGCAAGCTGCGCGTCCTGCTGGGCGGCCGCGCCCGCACGACGCTGCACGTCGCGAGCTACCCGCTGGCCGAGACCGAGGTCGCCGTCGAGCTGCTGCCGGTCCCGATGCCGCTGGAGACCTGGTGCCGGGCCACCAACACGCCCGAGGCGATGATCGGCGGCTTCTTCGTGCGCCCGATCGGCACCCCGCTCGGCGAGGTCCGCACGCGCGGCGTCCGGCGCGACTCGGTGCCGTTCGACGCGCCGTGGGACGCGGTCCGCGCGTGCGTGCACGTGGAGGGGGGCCGGCTGGAGATCGCCCGCCGCGACGCGCTGCCGCCCGACCCGGTGGGCGACCTGCTGCAGGCCGGCCCGCTGCTGGTCCGCGACGGCGAGATCGCGCTGCACGGCGACGAGGAGGGCTTCAGCGCCGGCTCGCGCCAGTTCGACTCCGACATCACCGAGGGCCGCTACCCGCGCGCCGCGCTGGCGGTCGCCGGCGAGCGGATCCTCGCGGTGGCCTGCGACGGGCGCGCCGATCGCGACGCCGGGATGACCCTCCACGAGCTCGCCCGGACGCTGCGCGACATGGGCGCCAGC
>DASUCK010000729.1:0-8850 GCA_036276095.1 Nonomuraea sp.
CTCCTCGGCCGCCTGCCCGCGCTCGGCCCCAACGCGCTGCGCATCACCGACCGCATGCGCGCGATGTTCGCGTCGGCCGGCTTCCGCGGCATGGACGTCGACTTCGCCAACGCCACGCTCACCGCGTACGTGTTCGGCATGACGACCCCCGAGATCGCCTGGAAGACCTCGGCGTCCAGCCAGGGATACGACCCCGACGAGATGCGCGCGGCGGTCGCCAAGGCGGCCGCCGACTTCCCCGAGCTGAGCGCGCGGATCACCGCCGAGCGCTACCAGGATCCCGAGGTCGTGCGCGCGGCCGCCTTCGACTTCGGCCTGGTGTCGATGCTCGACGGCCTTGAGCGGCGGCTGCCGGCGTAGCAGGATCCGGGGCATGAGCGATTTTCGTGCCGCCCGTGACTTCCTGCTCCACGCCGACCCGGCCACCGCCCGCCGCGACTTCCGCTGGCCGGAGCTCGCAGACTTCAACTGGGCGCTCGACTGGTTCGACGGGGTGCTGGCCGCCGAGACACCCGACGCCGTCGCTCTCAAGATCGTCGGCGACTCCCGGGCCGCCTACACCTTCGCCGAGCTGTCGGCCCGCTCCAACCAGGTCGCCAACTGGCTGCACGAGCAGGGCGTGCGCCGCGGCGACCGGATCCTGCTCATGCTGGGCAACCAGGCCGAGCTGTGGGAGGCGCTGCTGGCCGCGATGAAACTGGGCGCGGTCATCATCCCGGCCACGACCCTGCTGACGGCCAAGGACATCACCGAACGCGTCGAGCGCGGCGGCGTCTCCCACGTGATCGCCAATGCCGCCGACGCGGGCAAGTTCGGCGGCGGGGAGTACACCAGGATCGCGGTGGGCGACGCGTTCAACTGGCTGCCGTACCACGAGGCGTACCAGGCCCGCGCGGCCTTCACCCCCGACGGTCCCACCAGGGCGGGCGACACGCTGCTGCTCTACTTCACCTCCGGCACCACCTCCCAGCCCAAGCTTGTGGAGCACACCCACGCGTCCTACCCGGCCGGCCACCTGTCCACGATGTTCTGGATCGGGGTCAGGCCGGGGGACGTTCACCTCAACGTGTCGTCGCCGGGCTGGGCCAAGCATGCCTGGAGCAACGTGTTCGCGCCGTGGAACGCGGGCGCCACCGTGCTGGTCCACGACTACCGACGCTTCTCCGCGCCGGCGCTGCTGGAGGTGCTGCGCGAGGAGCGGGTGACGACGTTCTGCGCGCCGCCGACCGTGTGGCGGATGCTCATCCAGGAGGACCTGGCGGCCTGGACTCTGCCGCTGCGTACGGCCGTGGCCGCCGGCGAACCGCTCAACCCCGAGATCATCGACCAGGTGTCCAAGGCCTGGGGCATCACGATCAGGGACGGCTACGGCCAGACCGAGACCACCGCGCAGATCGGCAACCCCCCGGACGAGCCGGTCAAACCCGGCTCGATGGGGCGCCCCCTGCCCGGCTACGACGTCGTGCTCCTCGACCCGCAGACCGGCGAGGAGGGCGACGACGGCGAGATCTGTCTCCCGCTCGACGACCGCCGCCCGATGGGCCTCATGGCGGGGTACGTCGGCGGACCTGGCACCGGGACGAGCACCGGGACAACAAGCAAGGGACCGGGCGCCGGGACGGGCGCCGGACCCGCCACGGCGGCGCGGGGCGGCTACTACCACACCGGCGACGTCGCCACCCGCGACCAGGACGGCTACATCACCTACGTCGGCCGCACCGACGACGTCTTCAAGGCCTCCGACTACCGCATCTCTCCGTTCGAGCTGGAGAGCGTGCTGCTGGAGCACGCGGCCGTGGCCGAGGCGGCCGTGGTGCCCGCGCCCGACCCGGTGCGGCTGGCGGTGCCGAAGGCGTACGTGACGCTGGCGCCCGGCTTCGAGGCCGGAGAGGAGACGGCGCGGTCGATCTTCGAGCACTCGCGGCGGGAGCTGGCGCCGTACAAGCGGGTGCGGCGGCTGGAGTTCGGCGAGCTGCCGAAGACGATCTCCGGGAAGATCCGGCGGGTCGAGCTGCGGGTGCGGGAGCCGCGTCAGGAGTACCGGGAGGAAGAGGTGATGCATGACAAGTCGTAAATGTGCCCGTAACCGTTCTTACAGATTGATCGGCTAGGCTCTGCCCCGTGCTCCCCACCATCGCCGACGTCCTCGCTCTGGAAGCCGTGCGCCGGGGTGGCCCGCGCGTGGTGGCCGGGGGCGACCGGCTCGACACGAAGGTCCGGTGGGTGCACGTCGGCGAGATCGCCGACATCGCCCACCTGCTGCGCGGGGGCGAGCTCGTGCTCACCACGGGCGTCGCGCTGCCCGACGACCCGGAGAAGCTCGCCGACTACATCGGCGAGCTGGCCGCCGTCGGCGCGTCGGGGCTGGTCGTGGAGCTGGGCCGCCGGTTCGTACGCGAGCTGCCGCGGGCCGTCGTCAAGTCGGCCGAGGAACACGGATTCCCGGTGATCGTGCTGACCAGGGAGACCCCGTTCGTGCAGATCACCGAGTCGGTCCACTCGCGGATCATCGACATCCAGCTCGCCGAGCTGCGGGCCTCCGAGCAGCTCCACGAGGTGTTCACCGAGCTGTCGGTCGAGGGCGCCTCGCCGGCCGAGGTGCTCGCCCAGGTGGCCAGGCTGTCCAGCCGGCCGGTGCTGCTGGAGAACCTCGCCCACCAGGTGCTGGCCTGCGAGTCGGCCGGGCGCGACGCGGGCGACCTGCTGGCCGGGTGGGAGACCCGGTCGCGGGCGGTGGCGCCGGCCGAGCGGACCGCGTACGACCCGGCCTCCGGCTGGCTCGTCACCACGGTCGGGGCGCGCGGCCAGGACTGGGGACGGCTGATCCTGATATGCGACGACGAGCCGTCGCCCCGCGACCTCGTCCTCGCCGAACGCGCCGCCACCACGCTCGCCCTCGGCCGCCTGCTGGAGCGCCACCAGGAGTCCCTGGAACGCCAGGCGCACGGCACGATCATCGCCGGCATCCTCACCCACGCCTACGCCGACCCCGACGAGGCCGCCGCCCGCGCCCGCGCCGTCGGCGTGCCGCTGACCGGGCGCAAGCTGGTCAGCGTGGTCATCAGGCCGACCGAGCCCGCCGACCAGGCCATCGACGGCCAGGCCCAGCTCGGCGAGCTGGCCGAGGCCACCGCCGGCGCCTGCCGAGACGCCCGCCTGCCCGCCCTGGTCGGCGCGCTCGACCAGGAACGGGTCGGCGTCCTGCTGCCGCTGCCGCCGCGCGCCCAGGCCGAGGCCGCGCTCACCGCGCTGGCCGACCGGCTGCGCGTGCTGTGGCGGCCCGGCACGGCGTTCGTGCTGGCCGCGGGCTCGGTGGTGGACTCCATCAGGGACGTACGCCGCAGCTTCCTGGAGGCCGAGCAGGTGGCCGACGTGGCCGTCCGCCAGCCGGACGGCCGGGCCTTCTACCGCCTGCCCGACCTGCGCCTGCGCGGCCTGCTCCACCTGCTGCGCGACGACGCGCGGCTGCAGACGTTCGCCGAGCGGGAGCTCGGGCCGCTGCTGGCCCACGACGCCCAGCGCGGCGGCGACCTCACCGGCATCCTCCGCATCTATCTCGACGCCGGCCGCAACAAGGCGGTGGCCGCGCAGAAGGCGCACCTGTCCAGGCCCGCCTTCTACGACCGGCTGCGCCGCCTCGAACGCATCCTCGACACCGACCTCGACGACGTCGAGTCCTGCCTGTCCCTGCACGTGGCGTTACTGGCGCTGGAGTCCTTCCGCCGCGAGAGCCGCTGACCTGGCCCTGATCTCGTCCTCCACCGTCGGGTTCCGGCTCAGCTCGGGGGGCCGCGCCGTGCTGATCGGTGATGACCTGGTAGCCGGCGACCAGGACGTGCATGGGTATTCGCCCCGCAGTCGCAACCGATTGGCCAATGAACCGAAATAGTGTCCCAAATGCCGCGTGCCGGTGCGGCGGTCCCCCGTCAGGACGACGTCATTCATTTGCGTTCCTCTCCATCAGCGCCGCACCGGAGAGGACTCCGCAGCGCCGTGCGGGCCGTCAGGGACGGCCCGCGCATGCGTTTTCAGCGACCGTCCGCCGGCCGCCATCACATGCGGATGCGAAACATGTACGAATGGTATCCAAAAGCGGTGTCAATTGCATAAAGGCGCCACATGTTGGCGCGTTCTCCTGCCGTCGAGAGCGTGCGCTCGCCACTATGGTGCGGTCCCTTTACCGCCCTCTGGAGAGTTCATGTCTCGACGCACCATCGCCGGCGGCTTGGCCATGGCCGCGGCGCTCACCCTCACCACGCTGCCCGCGATCGCGGAGCAGGCATCGGTGCGGTTCCCGTCGGCCACGTTCCCCCTGGGCACCAGGGCCGTGCCGTCCAAGACCATGACCGCCGTGGCGCAGGGCATCGACCTGTACGACGTGAAGGCCGGCACCTCCACCGACGGCTACACGGTGACCGTGCTGATGCCGAACGGCCGCGACACCGGCACCCTCCCGAACGCCGAGACCGTGGCCGCCGAAGTGGAGGCCGCCGGGGAGACCCCCGCGTTGCAGAAGGTCGTCCGGCCCGGCGTGGCCGACGCCCCCGCCAAGACCGAGTACATGGTCCGGGTCGGCCTGTGGCCGCTGAAGGACAAGAAGAAGGCCGACAAGGCCGCCGCCGAGCTCAAGGACGCCGGGCTGAAGGTCAAGGTCGACTACCTCGGCGACGACGGGCTCAAGACCACCGGCCCGTGGAACGTCAAGGTCCTCATGATCGACGCCGGCGCCTTCCGCGGCTCGTACGCCGCCACGGTCGGCAAGAGCGTCGCCGCCCGCGAGAAGGTCTCGGCGATGGCCAAGTCGGCCGGCGCCGTGGCGGCGCTCAACGGCGGCTTCTTCAACATCCACACCGCCAAGGAGCTGCGCGGCGAGCCCGTCGGCGCCTCCGTGGTGGCCGGGAAGCTGCTCAGCGAGGCCGTACCCGGCCGCTCGGCCGTCGTGCTCAAGGGCCGTACCGCAAAGATCACCGAGCTGAAGACCGCTGTCACCGCGATCTCCCAGGACGGCGAGAAGATCGCCGTCAACGGGGTCAACCGCGCCGCCGCGACCGACGAGCTGATCCTCTACACCGAGGAGTACGGCGCCAGGACTCCCGCCGGCGGCACCGACGCCGTGCTCGACGCCGCCGGCAAGGTGATCGGCCTGCGCGCGTCGGGAGCCGCGGTAGCCAGGGGCACCCGCGTCCTGCACGCCAACGGTCTCGCCGTCGACTGGCTCAACCAGCACGCCTGGCAGGACTGGACGCTGGCCATCGACACCAAGGTCGTGGACCTGCGTACCAAGAAGGCCATCCCGCTCGCCCCCGACCTGCACGTGATCTCCGGCGGCGTCGGTCTCGTCCGCAACGGCAAGGTGAAGATCACCGCCAAGGCCGACGGCCACGACTCCATGAACATGATCCTGCGCCGCCACCCCCGCACCCTGCTCGGCGTGACCAGGAACGGCAGCCTCATCCTCGCCACCGTCGACGGCCGCCAGCCCGGCGTCACCGTCGGCGCGAACTTCCACGAGGCCGCCCAGTTCATGCGCTGGCTCGGCGCCCGCCAGGCCATCAACCTGGACGGCGGCGGCTCCACCACGATGGTCGTCGGCTCGAAGGTGGCCAACCGCCCGTCGGACGGCGCCGAACGCGCCGTCGGCGACGCCCTCCTGGTCCTGCCGAAGTGACCCGGCCCACGTAACCTCCCGAGGCCCGCCCCGCTAACCGCCGGCCCGCCGCGTCCAGTGGGCGAGCTGGTGCCTGGTGGTGCGGGTGACGGGGTGGTCGGGGCCGAGCACGCGTTCGCGTACCGGCAGCAGGGCCGCGTACTGGTCACGGGCCGCCCGCGCGTTCCCCGCCCGGCCGGTCCAGTAGGCCAGGTTGGCGCGGGCGGTCAGCGTGTCCGGATGCTCCGGCCCCTGCACCCGCTCCCGAACCGGCACCAGCACCGCGTACAGATCCCGCGCCGCCGCCGCGTCGCCCAGCTCCCCAGCCCAGCGTGCCAGCTCGTGGCAGGCGGTGAGCGTGTCGGGATGGTCGGGGCCGAGCACCCGCTGGCAGACCGGCAGCAGACCGGCGTACTGGTCGCGGGCGGCCTGCGCGTCCCCCGCCTGACCGGTCCACTGCGCCAGGCTGGCCCGCGCGGTCAGCGAGTCCGGATGCTCCGGCCCCTGTACCCGCTCCCGGACCGGCACCAGAGCCGCGTACATGTCACGTGCCGCCGCCGCCTCGCCCAGCTCGCCGGTCCACCGGGCCAGCTCGTGCCGGACGGTCAGCGTGGCGGGATGGTCGCGCCCGGAGACCCGCTCGCGGACGACGAGCAGGGCCGCGTACTGGTCGCGGGCGGCCGCCGCGTCGCCCAGCTCGCCGGTCCACCGGGCCAGCTCGTGCCGGTTGATCAGCGTGGACGGATGCTCGGGACCGTGCACGCGCTCCCGGATCGGGAGCAGGGCGGCGTACTGGTCGCGGGCCGCCTGCGCGTCCCCGGCCTGTCCGGTCCACTGGGCGAGATTGGCCTGGGCGATCAGCGTGTCGGGATGCTCGGGGCCGGACACGCGCCGGCGGATGGGGAGCAACGCCGCGTACTGGTCGCGGGCGGCGATGGGGTCACCTGCCTTCCCGGTCCACTGCGCGAGGCTGTGGCGGGTGGTGAGGGTGTCGGGATGTTCGGCGCCCAGCACCCGCGCGTAGATCGGGAGGAGCACCGCGTACTGGTCGCGGGCGGCCGCCGCGTCGCCCAGCTCGCCGGTCCAGCGGGCCAGCTCGTGGCGGATGGCCAGGGTGCTGGCGTGCTCGGGGCCCAGCACCCGCTCGTAGATCGGCAGCAGGCCGGCGTACTGGTCGCGGGCGGCGGCCGCGTGCCCCAGCTCGCCGGTCCACCGGGCCAGCTCGTGCCGCGCGGTCAGCGTCGCCGGATGGGCCTCGCCGAGGGCGCGGGCGAGCGCCGCGCGGATCTCCAGGAACAACTCCCTCGCCGTACGGTAGTCGCCCCCCGCCCCCAGGCACCGGGCGGTCTTGTCCATGCCCGGCGACGACGCCGTGAGCACGGTCCGGATGTGCGGCAGCAACTGCGCGTACCGCGGGCGGCTCTCCGGCCGCTCCGGATCCTCGGGCAGCACCCCTTCCAGCAGGACGGCGGCGACCTCCCGCCACCGGCTCCGCTGCCAGGGCGGCAACTGGTCAAGGGTGACCGCCTGGACCAGCCGGTGCACCGACACCTCCCCGTCCACCGGCTGCCCGATGAGGCTGTGCCGCCGCAACGCCCCGAGGGCCGTGTTGACGGCGATGGGGTCGCGCGGCAGCTCCCGCATCAACCTCACCCCGCCGACCCACCCCGGCGCCGACCCGAGCAACCGCACCCCCGTCCCCGCCAGCCGCCCGTACGCCTGCCGCCGCCGCACGTCAGCGCGGAACAACTCCCCCGGCGACTCTCGCTCCAACTGCGACAACAGCAGCTGGTACGGGATCGCCTCATGCGCGTAGCAGGCCAGCACGCGCAGCAGCGCGATCGCCTGCGGGCTGGATCGGTCCACGTTCCGGAACGCCAGCTGCCACGTCGTCGTCACCCGCTCCCGGTACCCCCACGCCTGCCCCTGGGCCAGCAGCTCCCCCCGATGGTGCAGCAGGAGATCGAGGTAGTCGGCGAGGGGCAGGCCGGTCTCGGCCATGAACGCCCCCGCCTGTTCCAGCGCCAACGGCAGCGCGCCCAGCTCGGCCGCCACCGCGGCCGCCGCCACGCGGTCGTCCTGCCCGGACCGCGCCAGCAGCAGCGCCGCCGCCGGGTCCGGCGCCAGCACCGGGAGTTCCAGCCCGTGCTCGCGCGGCCAGTTCCCGGACCGGCTCGTGACCAGCACATGCCCCGGCCCGGCCGGCGGGAGGAACGGACGCAGCTCGTCCGCCTCCGGAGCGTTATCGAAGATCAGCAGCCAGGGCGCCTCATGGGCGGCGAGCGCGGCGTGCACCTGGTTCACCGGGTCGGCTCCCCCGCCGTTCTCCCGGACTCCGAGCAGCGCCGCCAGGCCGGCGAACGCCGCCGACAGCACCGCCGGCTCCTCTGCCGGCAGCTGCCACACCAGGTCATAGCGGTGCAGATAGCGGTGCGCGTACTCCAGGGCGAGACTCGTCTTCCCCACCCCGCCCAACCCGTGCACGACCACCACACCCGGCCGGTTCCGATCGGCCGCCAGGCGCTCCCGTAGCCCGGCGACCACCGCGTCCCGCCCGACGAGCAGCGGCGGGCGAGGCTTGAGCTGTACCGGCCGGGTGGGCACGCGGGGCCTCGGCTCCACGTGCACGTCCCCGACGACCTCGATGTCGCCCATGACGCCGACGTCGACCTCGACATGCTCGCCGCTCACGGCGGTGGCCGCGTCACCCGTCATCGCCACGCCCAGATTGCTGCCACCGACCGCGAGCGCCCGCTCCGCCTTCGCCGCCGCCTCGCCCACCGCCGCCCCGTTCGGCGCGAGCTCACGGGGCGGCCGTTCCTGCACCCGCCGCCGCGCCAGCACCACGATGCCTCCGGCGACCAGCAGTCCGGCCGCCCCGACGAACAGGCTGACCAGCCCGAGTCGCGAATCCACGACATCGAGCAGCCCAATCAGATCGCGCAGAAAACGTGGTACCGGTGCGGCGGTCCGTCCTGAGGGGGTTGAGACCGTCACGCTTCCAGAGTGACCAGAACGTTCTCGGCGCCGCTACCCGGATGACTCAAAGCATGCATAAACGAAAAGGGCCCCGACGTGTCAACGTCGAGGCCCTCCCCACACAAATGTCCGGCGGCGACCTACTCTCCCACACCCTCCCGAGTGCAGTACCATCGGCGCAAAGAAGCTTAACTTCCGGGTTCGGAATGTAACCGGGTGTTTCC